>JALVQA010000008.1 GCA_027031495.1 Candidatus Moraniibacteriota bacterium | reverse complement strand
TGTTGTTCGTCTGAAGTTTGATGATCGCATTCTTAATTATAGAAAGTTGAATTTATCATCATCCGGCGGCTCACTTGAACCGGCAACGCGTTCAATTGTATGGCGAGCGTCAGATTTTCCAGAGCTTGCTGTCGTTGAACCTGGTAAGAGTGGTGATATTTTGTTTTCCATACCCGTGCGTGATGACATTGTTGTAAAAGATGATAACGATCGACACCTTACTATTTCAACAACAGCTGAGATTGATAGTCCCGATGTGCCGACGCCGATAGGGGAAAACAAAATTATTTCAAGCAACACAATGGTGTTGAAACTGAATTCAAAGGTTACTTTTAAAACAGAAGGATTCTATGATGATTTTGTTATAAAAAACACAGGACCTGTACCACCTGTGAGGAGGATTAAGACAACGTACACGATTCGATGGTCATTAACAAATTCTACAAATGAATTATCAAATGCAAAAGTTGAGGCATTTTTGCCAACATCTGCTACGTGGGAAGGTGTTGTCTTTCCGGAAACAGAAACAGTGCAATTTAATCCGCGTACACACAAAATTGTGTGGAATATTGGTGATGTGAAGAATGGTGTCGGATACTTCCGCAAAAAACGCGAAGTGCGCTTTCAAGTATCAGTAACACCAACAGTCAACCAAGTTGGACAAGTCGCACCGCTCCTGAAAAAGTCAATTTTTACTGCAAAAGATGTCTTTACTGGTGAGCCAGTGCGTATCATTACCCCGCCGAAAACAACATTTTTAAACGAGGACCCGATGACAGGCAATGGTGTTGTAAAAGAATAGATGTATCGTGCTTCACGAAAAATTAAAACGGCACATGGTACGATTATAACGCCGTTCTTTATGCCAGACGCGACACGTGCAAGTGTGCGTGGTGTTGCGCGTGAGCACATTCTTGCTGCCGGCATTAGTGAAATGGTTGTCAATACGTACCACCTCATGCTGCAGCCGGGCATGGACGTTATCCGTCGTGTTGGTGGTGTGCACGCATTGATGGGGTGGGAGCGACCACTTCTTTCTGATAGCGGCGGCTATCAAGTCTATTCACTTATTCACAAGAATGCGCGGCTCGGTGCAATCGTGGAGGAGGGCGCGCGGTTTCGTAGCGTCGTGGATGGCTCGCAACATCTCTTGACGCCGGAGAAGTCTATCAGCATCCAGGCGGACTTGGGTGTGGATATGATGGTAGTGCTGGATGATCCGCGACCAAATACGGCGTCGTACGATGACATTGCTGCAGCGGTGGAGCGCACCATTCGCTGGGCGGCGCGTTGTCGGAGGGCATATGCTGCACAGGCGCGCACGCGCGGCTGGACACAGCAGACACGCCCCAAGCTCTTCGCCGTTATCCAAGGTGGCCCGTACGCGGAGTTGCGCGCGCGATGTGCGCAGGGACTCATTGACGTGGCACAGCGTATTGATGATGGTTTCGGCAACATGCACTGGGATGGGATGGGTTTCGGCGGGCGTCACATTGATGCACAGGGTAACCTCATGGAAGATGCGCTTGCACAGACGGCATCACTCATCCCGAAAACTTCGCTTGCGTTTGCGCTCGGTATCGGCACGCCGGAGGATATCGTGCGATGTGTGCGGATGGGGTGGGAAATGTTTGACTGCGTCATCCCCACGCGCGAAGGCCGCCATGGCCGCGCTTTCCTCTGGGCACACGACGCCCGAGAGCGCATCGCGCAATTTCTGACGACCGGGACATATACACCTTTTTACAACTACGTAAACGTGCGCACTGCGACACACCGTACGGACATGCGCACACTTCGTGTTCCAACCCAACGCGGCGAGACAACATATACATACGCATACGTGCACCATTTACTCAAGGTTAACGACCCGCTGGGATCGGCCATCCTGGCACGCCACAATCTCGCATTCTACGCACAATTGATGCATATGTTGCGTGCTGCGGTAGTCTAAAACAAAAAAGATGCTAGTGTATAACACAAGCGCCCTAAATATATCAAACCTACTCCTTGGCTGGAATGTAAATGGATCCATAACGATCTAGCACATCTTCCTGGTCTGATGTGATGGATACTGAAGCATCTTCATTACCATGCATGCCTTCACCCCCCCCTCTTCGCTGGAAAATCCACCAAAAAATAATTCTTGCTGTTCTTCTGACAGAAGAGCACGGACGTACTGGTTGAACAATTGATCCTGCTGTTCCGCCTGCACAATAGCCTCTTCTACAGTAATCTCGCCACGCTCCACTTGCATCTCAATGCGCAAGCCAAAACGAATACGATACTCATCCATGTCCACAATGTCTTGAACGACTTCCGGACTGACAAAATCATAGAGATCCTGCCTGGCCTGGATTGACGGGTTGCGCCTTTGGATATTTGGAAAGATGTCAAACATCGCTCGATCCTGGATTGTGGAGACATCAATTTTTGACGGAGGCTCGCCACTATGCCCAATGTACCTGCTATATTGCTCTGGCGTTAGAATCGTCTTGCACTCAGCATTCGTAATGCGAATATCTTCCAAGAGTGCCTGTATAAGAAATGTGCGCGATATCTCTCCTGTCGCATAGTGCTCTGTGAGAACATCGGCACGATACACACTCGCCATACCAATTTCAATCATTTTTCGCATTACATCCTCATCAACATCTGGAAGTTTTGATGCGAGGAGCGCCCGATAGCCCACTTCAAAACCATCATCACCATAGCGACTGGCGTTATTTATGCGGTGACGATCAACATCCGATGGTTTGCCAATAGCGTGAACATACTCGGCAACATTCTTGTTGGATGTATCTGCACAACAAGAACGAGATTTATCAGCGCAAACCCCGCTTTTTATTGCTGTCAGGTTGGTCAAATTGTCTTTGTGCGTGGATTGCGTAGGGTCACGCGGCACAGTATGGTGAGGATTTTTGTCAGTGACTACCGTGTCGCTATTTGGCAGAGGATTGCTACTACAACCAGGGCTACTACAACCCCTTTGGAAGAAAACGGCAGAACATACAACAACTACTGCAGCAACGGCAGCTATGTTGACCTTCAGAACAACTCTGTTCATTGCTATTTACCTCTTTGTTAAAGTACTCTATAAAAACACCTAACTCATGCACGTATCACGGATAAATGCGTGCATGAGAAAAGTCTTTTATCATGTATGAAATTTGCTCCGTATAATAACAGAGGCAATAGCAATAACAACAGAAAACGGCACAGCAAAAACGAGAACAGGGATGCCACCGAGTGTCAGTACCTCTGCAATATGTCCCATGCTGTCAGTTGCTATACCGCGAGCACGGAGAGCGTGAAACAATTCGGCATAGATATTGATTAAAACAACATACCACATCACACTGCCAATCATTGCAAAAATGATACCGTCAAACCATGCCTTGGACCATTGCGTATATGTTGTTACGACAACAACAATTGCCATTAGCCATAAGAGTAACGGAATAATGGGTGTATTGACTGACCTCGTAATCAGTGCGCCAACAACGAGTGGTGCAATGTAAGCGAAGATTGCAATATAGGCGCCCCAGAGAATATTTTTTACTATGAACATATTTTGACATTATCTACATGAAAATAGAGGTAGCAGAGAGCATGTTCTCTGCTGCCCAGTAAGTGTATGCACTGAATAATATCAATAGCACACGTGGCGGCACATATCCCACCCACGCCCATGGGAACCGAAATACCGATAGCTATTAAAGCCTTCGTCATCCCCGTAGACATTTCTGAGTATACCATGTCCGCCATGAAGCATGCGATTGGTCTCCTGGTGGCACACGCCATGTATAAGATACCTCATGCGACACGCGCCATGTGACTGCGTGCACAAAGCACCTCTTTTCCCTTTCTTCCCTGAACTATTGCGCTTTATAATCCATCTGCCGCGTGTCGACCCGCCATGTGTCGTACCGAAGTTAGCATAACAACCGTAATTCCGAACGGTCCTATACTTTCCCTTTTTCTTCTTCAGTTTCTTGATACACGTATACGTGTGATCACCAAACTGAGCCATCCAGCCGCTTGCGGGTCGCGCCTTTAGTTTGAACTCATAATACTTCTTGCTGCCTGCAAAAGCATTGCTGGCACAAAGTATCACCGAGAACGCCACCGCACACAATACAATGCGTTTCATGCTTCCTCCTTTCAGGAAAATTGAACAAAGAACTCTCTGCACACACTTACAATTGCATGCATTGCCTCTATTCTAATAAGGGGGGGGGTGATTTTGTCAAGATCCCGTTATACCCCATAAATATTGTTACCCAACCACCACTGTATCGCTCACAAATGGTGTTACCATAGAATGTCTTCATATATGCCTAATGTTTTTTGTCAATATCTCGGAAAACTTGTTGTTATCATGGAAATATGCGCTGCAGACTAGGCGCGCGCGCTGTTTTGATATACAATAAAACTATTGATAGTAATCTGTATTGTGGTACTGTTAAAATATGTGCCATGTACAAGGTACTCCAACAACCTCCGATTTATTGGCACGTTGGGCAGGTTTCGTATGTGTGATAATTTAGAATTTATAGAGAGTTAATTATGGTTACAGCACAAAAGAAACGTACATCTTCAAAGAAGAAAGTTTCATCGAAGAAAAAAGTTTCAAAAAAGGCAAGTGTTAAGAAGGTAACGAAGACAGCGGTAAAGAAAACAAAAAAACGCACTACACAAAAAAAAGTGGTGACACAAAAGGGTGCGCAAACAAAAAGCCCTGAGACGGTAATTGATGATCTGATAAATCGTGGAAAGCAGCGTGGTTTTGTGACGGAAGATGAGATTATCCACATTATGCCTGATGTGGAGAAACATCTTGAGCATTTGGAAGATCTCTACACACGCTTTGATGAACTCGGCATCAAAATTGTAAACTCTGACGATCTTTTGCATGTTGGCAAGGACGATGAAAAAAAGCAAAAGAAGAAAGGTAAAAAGAATGGCAACGAAAGCAATGCCGTAAAAACAAACTTTCTTAGCAATGCTACTGTACAAGAGGAAGGTGATACAAGAGATCTTGTGCAGATGTATTTGCGGGAGATCGGGCGCGTGCCATTGATTAGTGCGCAAGAAGAAGTTGAGCTTGCAAAACGCATTGAGAAAGGCGATCAGGTGGCACGTCAAAAGTTGACGGAGGCCAATTTGCGTCTTGTGGTGAGCATTGCAAAAAAATATGTGGGACGCTCACCAAATCTTTCACTGCTGGATCTCGTGCAGGAAGGCAATATTGGTCTTTTTCGCGCTGTTGAAAAATTTGACTATCGCAAGGGTTTTAAGTTTTCAACATATGCAACATGGTGGATCCGTCAGGCAATCACACGTGCGCTTGCAGACCAGTCACGAACAATTCGCATTCCGGTACATATGGTGGAAACAATCAATAAATATGTACAAGTTGTACGCCGTCTCGTGCAAGAACTGGGACGTGAGCCGTTGCCGGAGGAGATTGCGCAGGAGATGAATATGCCGGTTGAAAAGATCAGGCATATACAGAAAATTTCGCAGGATACAGTTTCGCTGGAGACATCAGTCGGCGAGAATGATGATGACAGTGTGCTCGGTGACTTCATTGAAGATACGGAGACAATCATGCCACATCAAAGCGCGTCATACAAGCTTTTGCAAGAACATGTTTCTGAAGTACTTGTTGATCTTTCACCGCGCGAGCGTAAAATTCTTGAAATTCGTTTTGGCCTTGTTGATGGTGTAACGCATACGTTGGAGGAAGTTGGTAAAATGTTTGGTGTAACCCGTGAGCGCATCCGTCAAATTGAAGCAAAGGCGCTTGAGCGCATCCGCAATCATGAAGTTATCAACAAGTTGAAAGACTACTAGACAACGGGTGTTAATAGCAAATCTAAAAACAGACGCATGGCACATATTATTGCACTTGTAAATCAAAAGGGTGGCGTCGGTAAGACGACGTCGACAGTTAATATTGCGACGTATTTAGCTGCGGCAGGGAAGTTTGTACTACTTGTTGACCTTGACCCACAAGGAAACGCATCTTCCGGACTTGGTATCAATCCCCGTGAACAGAGGAAGACACTTTATGATGCAATTATCGGTGGATATTCACCTGCTGAACATATTGTTCAAACAAAGCAGAAAGGATTAAGTCTTCTGCCGGCAACACCTGATCTTGCAGGAGCAAATATTGATCTTGTGCACATGAAAAACCGTGAATATCGTTTGCGTGATGTGCTGACGCAAGTACGTACGCAATTTGACTACATTCTCATTGATTCACCACCAAGTCTGGGGCTTTTGACGATTAATGGTCTTGTTGCATCTGATAAAATTATTATTCCCGTGCAAGCAGAATACTATGCTTTGGAGGGATTGAGTCAACTACTGGAGACAATTGAGCTTGTGCGTATAAATCTCTCTCCACAACTTACGATTATGGGCGCTCTCATTACAATGTACGATCGACGCAATCGCCTTGCGCGACAAGTTGTACGTGAAATGCGTGCGCATTTTCCGGGCTATGTTTTTGAGAATGTAATTCCGCGCAGCGTTCGCCTCGCGGAGGCACCTGGTTTTGGTAAGTCAATCATGGCTTTTGACGCCTTTTCAAAGGGTGCTCGTGCGTACAAGGCCGTAGCAAAAGAAGTGATGCGCCTGGCGGAAGGGTAAGAGCAGAATGCGCAAATGTATAATCTAAAATATTTCTAAAATAAAAAGTGATGTCACAAGAATTTGGACTTGGTCGCGGGCTTTCTTCGCTTATTCCACAAAAGAATACACACGCGTCTTCTACACATGATCGGCAGAGCGGTGATGCGATGGGTGATGACGCCACTAAAGTTGCCAAAAAAGTGTCACAATCTCGCACACAGAATGGTGTGTGTATGGTACGTGTTGCTGACATTGTGCCGAATCCGCATCAGCCACGTCTCGTTTTTGACAAGGAAAAGCTTGCGGAACTGACAGCATCTATAAAAGAGCACGGCATTTTGCAACCGCTTGTTGTAACAAAGCGTGTTAATGGTACATATGAGATTATTGCCGGTGAGCGTCGTTTTCGTGCTGCACAAGATGCTGGATTACGGGAAGTGCCGGTTATTGTGCGACAGGCATCGGCGCGTGACAAAATGGAGTTGGCGCTTATTGAAAATGTGCAACGTCATGATCTTAATCTCATCGAAGAAGCAAAGGCATATCAGGCGCTGGCACAGACATACAAGTTATCGCAGGAGGAAATTGCGCAACGAGTTGGTAAAAGTCGCAGTGTTGTAGCAAATCGTTTGCGCCTGTTGACGCTACCTGTTACAATCCTTAAAGCAGTCAGTGACGGCACAATCAGCGAAGGGCATGCAAAAGTTATCTTATCACTTGATAATACAGAGGCACAACATGCGCTTTTTAAGATGATTGTACAAGAACACCTTACCGTACGCCAAGCCGAAGTACGTGCACAGAAAGCGCTCAGTAATGGTGATGTTACACATACGCGGCGAAGTGTAAAACAAAATGTGCCGCCGGTGGTTTCATCAATACAGAAAGAGCTTGCGGAAGCATTGGATGCACGTGTAAAAATTGTGCCACGTGGGCGCGGTGGTAGGGTTATCATTGATTACTATGCGTCGGAGGACTTGCGCATCCTCGCACAGAAAATATGTGAGTGCAGTAAAAATAATGAAAAATGAATATGAAAAATGCTATAAAACATAGGGGAAGTAGTCTAAACATAGGCGATCTTTTGACACACGCGTGGTCTGACTATAGAAAACATCCGGGCTTTTTTCTTGCGATTGCAGTTATTGTGCTTAGCTCCTTTGTTTTTTCTTTTTCTTTGGATAGTACTGCCGGAGAAATGGGTGGGGGCGAGTCATTTGCAAGCACAATTATTACCAATCTTGTGTTGGCAATTGCTACAACATATGTGATTCGCGCCACGCTACGTTTTGTTGACAAGGGAGATACGCATCTTGGTAGCGCTGTGCCGCCTGTACAAAATGTCATATGGTATATTGTCTTTCAAATATTCATGACACTTCTCTTTACGGCTATTATTTTCGTACCGGTTACATTGATTGCCATTGGTACCGTTTTTTTGACCGTGGGAAGTATTGATTTTTACAATATTATGCCAGAAATTATTAGAACACTTGTTTTTAAAGATCTTCTTATACTGTCTGTTGTAACGTTTTTGTGCGTCATTGTACAAGTTTTTTTAATTATATACTTCTCTATCCGTTTCATGTTCACAACATATGCCATTGTTGATAGAAATTTTGATGTTGTGCGGGCGATGCGTGCAAGTGGACTGTTGACGAAAGGCGTTAAATTAAAGTTGCTATGGTTAAGTTTTGTGCTTTTGTGCGTCAACATCATAGGTGCGATAGTATTTTTTGTTGGCCTCTTTGTTACAGTGCCGCTTACCTTTCTCGTGATGGCACGTACGTATCGCTTGCTATACAATGCTCTTAGAGAGGATGCCGTCTTACGTGAGCAGAAAAATACAGAATCAACAAAGAAACATGATAAAAGGCACGTGCAGGAAATTGTTGCAAACGCGCCGGCAAAAAATCAGAGTGAAGAAGCAAAAGACGCCAAGAGAGACTCTGAGAAGAATAATCAAGACACCGGCATAGAATGAAAGTATTGCGAGAAGGTGTGACTATGTGATAGAGAAATATGCAGATCAAGAGTGCACAATTTATTCGTGGCGTCGTTGGATCAACACCATTCCTTGCAACGATCACACAACCGGTTATCGCATTTGTAGGGCGCTCAAACGTTGGAAAATCAAGCGTTATCAATAGTCTTGTACAAAGAAAAGAACTTGTGAGGACCAGTAGTACACCGGGTAAAACATTGCAAATAAACTACTTTTACATCAATGAAAGATTTTACTTTGTAGACCTTCCGGGGTACGGCTATGCAAAAGCATCGCAAAAAGCGCGTGAGAAATTACGTCGTATGATTTTGTGGTATCTAACAACGCCGGCAGAGGTGCGCATTGATGCTCTCGTACTCATCGTGGATGCGAAGGCTGGTTTGCGCCCATTTGATCGTGATATGTTGGAAGTTGCTCACGAGCAAAAACATCGCGTTATTCTTGTGATGAACAAAATTGATAAACTTACGCAAAAAGAAATCGCGCAACGCAAAAAAGAACTTGCGGCGGATGCGCATATGCGTGCCGTGGATAGCGATATTATTTTTTATAGTGCAAAGACGGGGCGCGGACGTTCTGATTTGCTGCGTGCAATAGATAGTATCGTAATGTAAATTAGACTGTGTACGTGCATGTGAGAATGTAGAAACATGCGCAGTGGTTGCACATAATGCAAATTCATGGCACAATGGATGCGCGTTAATGGTAGCGCATTTTGTTTTTAACTGAAAAAAGGAGAGAAAGAATGACTGAGGTATCAGTTTCTGATGGTAAATTGTTAAAATATGTTAGTGATGCAGAGCTTCTTGCATCAACATTTCCAGTACGTTTGCGCTTATCGGGAGATGGAAATGAAGAATTGTTGGTAGAAGTCCCCGATTTAAATGCGGGGGAAGAGCACATGGCACTTTTTCGCGCAAAAGATGGCGGTTGTGCGCCCATGCTTCTTACGCTAACACGCCCGCCGTTTGGTGGTGTAGTTGCTACATTAAACGAGCCAACAGGAAGTAGTGGCACGGATCAACAGTGGGCATACACGAGTAAAAACTATATACTCGGCGTTACAGCAGATGGTGGCATCTATGCACGGCATACGGAACAAGGTATTGTGTTAGCAGCAGCGTGCAACATCTTGCCATTTGGCGCAAGTGCTGACAATGTAATGGCACTCGTCTGCACGGCAAGCGACATCTTTAACTTTCTGTGTGGGCGCTCTACTCTCGGTGATTTATTTGGCGGGGTATGTGTCGAAAAAGAGAAAAAGAAACAGAGACGCGCAAAAAAAGGTGTGCGCAAAAAAAGTAGATAGGGCCTATCAGGCACGTATGAGAGATCATGGATGATCTCTCTTTTTATTGCCGCAAAAAAGTTGTTTTTTATACGTTTTTAGCGTAGGATAAGTAGTATGAAGGAAACATTTGAACAAAAAAAGAAGCGGGCTGCGAAAATCTTGCAGCGTCTTAAGAGGGAGTACGGAACAAATATCGGGCCATTTGTTAACTTCAACACGCCACTGGAATTGGTTATGGGTACGATTCTCTCAGCACAGTGTACGGATGAGCGAGTGAACATGGTGACAAAAGAACTGTTTACAAAGTATAAAACTGCGGCAGATTATAAGAATGCATCACTTGCCGAACTTGAGCGTATTATCCGTCCAACCGGCTTTTACCGTCAAAAAGCACGATCACTTAAAGAAACGGGACGCATCATTGATGAAGTGTTTGGAGGAAAAGTGCCGTGTAGTGTTGATGATCTTTTGACGTTGCGTGGTGTATCATACAAGACAGCACATCTCATCATGGCGAAAGTATGCGGCAAAAATACGGGTATTGCGGTTGATACGCATGTCGATCGGCTCTCGCGACGTCTTGGCTTATCTTACGCAAAGGATCCTGTAAAAAAAAGCAAGGAATTGGCAACGCTTTACCCGCCAGCCGAGTATCTCAATGTAAATGAATACTTTATTATGCATGGGCGTGCTGTCTGCAAGGCACGAACGCCGCAGTGTGCACAGTGCGTCCTTGCTGATCTCTGTCCGAGCGCGCATACAAATTAATAGTAAAACCATGATTACATACTACTATCGCACAATTAAGAATCGACGGTTGCAAAAGTTGGAAGCGCCGCGCGTTGGCATATGGGTTCATGCTGAGGCGCCGAGTGGCAATGAAATTACGCATTTGTGTAATACACTTGGTGTTGATGAAGAGATTTTGCTCGATGCATTGGATCCGCATGAAGTACCACGTGTAGAAGTGGAAAAAAACGCCACTTACGTCTTTACGCGTGTGCCACAAGTACACGAGGGCGGCGATATTAATACGGTACCGGTTCTTATTGCAATTGGCGATACATTTGTGCTGACAGTTGCTCTGCAACACGTTGCAAGTTTGGATCGTTTCACAAGCGCGGCAATAGAATTTTATACAACGCAAAAAGTGCGCCTGTTCATGCAGTTTTTCAGCGTTTTTGTCTCGACATACCAGCGCCGTCTAACGCAAATTGCAAAGCGCGTGCGCGCAATGAATGCGGCGGATATCGTGGATGCGCGTGATATTACAAACTTTGTGGAAACAGAACGCGTCCTCAATGACTACATTTTCGCACTTGCGCCAACGCGACGCGTATTGCAACGTCTCCTTAGTGGTAACGTGCAACGCTTCAATCTTCACGAGCATGATGCTGATCTCGTTGAGGATTTATTGATAGATATTACGCAGCTGGAAGATATGGCAACGCTTACGCTTAAAAATGCTGTTGCCGTTCGCACGGCGCACGCGACAATTGTCAGCACAAACTTGAATAATACAATGAAAATGCTAGCGGCGCTCACAGTTGTTCTCACAGTTCCGACGATTATTTCCAGTTTCTTTGGTATGAACGTGCCGGTACCAATGGCATCGTGGCATGGCGGCTTCCCACTGATTGTTGCTGTTACGCTTAGTATCGTTGCCTTGGTCATGTGGCTTTTTCATCGTAAGCGTTGGTTCTAGGAAGACGTGCTCGTAGCTCAGTTGGATAGAGCGTGTGGTTCCGGTCCACAAGGTCGGGGGTTCGAATCCCTCCGAGCATACAATGTATCTGCAATAAGTATATATGCTTTTGCAGGGTAAAAAAGTAAAGTAAAAATATGAAAAAAATTCTTTATTGGTTGCGCAAAATAGGCATGTTACGTACAGCATCATACAGTGTTAAAGGTGATATGGAAAAACTAAATGAGATAACAGCTTCTGGCGGTGGTATGATACAAACACAAGAGGAAATTGATAAAGCGTACAAAGAGCATAATACAGGTAAAAAATAAATATAAAATAAAGCTATACAGTGCCAAAGTGTTTTATGGCAGTTGTAATAGTGTTACTACTACCAAAGAAAAGTGGTGTGCGTTGATGTGGTGTGTGCAGTGGCGCATCAAGAATGCGTGTGCCATCTTGGCGCATGGCACTACCGCCGGCACATTCCACAAGAAACGCAAGAGGTGCGCCCTCATAGAAGAGGCGTAAGCGTCCATCTGGATGGTGTGTGTCGGCCGGATAGAGAAAAATGCCATCACCTTTAAGGAGAATGTGGTTGATATCGGTGACGAGCGCGCCACTGTAGCGCAGTTTAAGTGTTTCTTCGTAGAGGAATGTATCAAGGAGCGTGCGATAACGCACGTCTTCTTTTGCAGCGCGCATATTGCCCGGTGCGATGTGGCGAGCACGCGGTGCAATGGAGAGTGTTTTGCGCACAAGGAGAAATGTACCAACCTCGTCCATCTCAAAGAGCGCGGGCGCATGGTTTGGCAGTGCAAGAATCAATGTGACACGTGGTCCATAGAGAAGCGCAAGGGACGCGATAAGATTTGTGCCGATTGTGCGTGCACCAAGCGGAGAGCGCTCCCAAAGACCAACAATTGACCCGAACGTAATATTTGCATCGCCAACGCTACCACCATCATATGGGTCGAAGGCGATGCAGTAAGCGCCTTGTGCATCAGGTACTGTTATGCACGCGTCACGCTCCTCACTGGCAATTGTCCGCACGAGACCTGTTGCACGCAGATGCTCTACGAGGAGTGTATCAGCAACGGTATCAAGTGTACTTTGTGTATCGCCGCTGGCATTACTTTTGCCATCCTTATAGGTGTCACGCAAACGAATGGCGGCATTAATGTATTTGCCGGCTGTGGCCGTTGCGGTAATAAGTTTGTAAAGGTCGTGCGAAACGGCATGTGTAGAAAGATACTGCTCAAGTGTATGCATAGTAGTTTGTTTTAAATAAATATATCTTTATTGTATTGTAACAGAAAGCGCGTATGAGCAGGTGTTATTGTGCGGAGAACAAATGATATAAATTTGCAAAAAACAAAAAAAATACTGTACTCTAGCGACAGTCTTTTTAACAACAACACTGACGGAGGTGTTATTATGGCAGCAGCAAAAGAAGTAACTGCAAAAGAAATCGTTGCACCGGTTGCTGATGCAACACAGGAAGTCATTGACGACAGTCAGAATTGGCTCTTCAGTGTAATGAATGGCTACCTTCCAGATACACTCTTTGGCGTAAATCTTGGGCATTTTTTTATCGCTTTGACATTGATAACGCTCGTCTATTTCTTGACGCGTTATGTGCAAGGTGTTATGCACAGTCGGCTCAGTGCTTATGCACAGCGTACGAAAAACACCATAGACAATCGTATCGTTGCGTGGCTTACTGCACATAGCAAGAGCATTGCTTTTGTGAGTGTTTTGGGATTGAGTTATACGCTTGCCTTGGTCGGACGAGATTTTGTAGATGTCATGTTTCGCATTGACATTGCATTGATTCTGGTGTGCCTCTGGCAATTCATACTTCTTGCTCTGGAGTGGTTCATTCATGGATCTGATGTAAGTCGTCGCAGCGTGCGCCTTGCGATCATTGCAGATTCTGTTGCGATTTTTATTCGCTTCTTTGCAGTATTCAGTATTTTACTGGTGCTCAATGTTCGCATAGATAATTTGGAAAAAATGAGTCTATTTAATTGGATTATCCCGTTCTTCTCTGTTGGTATTTTGGTGCCATACATGAAGAATGGTGGTCTGAGTGCACTAAAATTTGCACGTGTACATGATCGGCTGCGTCTACGCAATACAATACGTGTCGGCGATATAACAGGCACGCTCACACGCGTTACACTCTCAAAGATCGAGGTGTATGATGCAACGGGGCAGTTGTACTCCGTTCCGATGAGCGTTGCTCTAGCAGAAAATCTCGTTGTTCTTTCCACACGCCACAGCATGGAGATACATGAGACGTTCCACTTCTCACATGATACCGATTCTGATGCACTTAGTTGTTTTGTACAGGAAGTGCGGGAGATTGTTGAGGAGTATACATCGTGTAAACTGCGTGATGTGCGTATACGGACTGATAATCCAGCATATCGCACGGTTTCGCTTCTGTATAATATCACTCTAAAAAAGACAGGAACCGTATCTGATAAAGAAAAACATATACGTGACGAGATTATTCTGGAAATCCTAAAAGGAATTGATGAGGATGGCGACCTCGTTATAGCAAAACCTTGTTGCAAATAAGTAATTGCGCCCCTTTGTGTCACCATGCACAAAGGGGTATTTTTTGTTTAGGCACTTGACTAATTTATAAAATTGTGTCAGAGTACAGGCGCACTTTAAAATTCAACAGGAGAAGTTAATATGCCATTGCCGGTTATCGCAATTATGGCGCCCCTGGGGCAAGTTTTTGTTATTATTTTCAAGCTAATCCTTTTAGGGTCAGTAAAACTTTTCGCAATTGCCATCGGTGCGTACCTTGCACCGAAGTGGACAGACAAAAAACTGCGGCAACTTTCACTGAATGCTGCCATACATGAGGTAAGCTTAGACAGGAGACTAAAGGATGAGTACAGTGATATCAGTGATGAAGAATACGACGCCGCTGAACGTGTTATTGCTATCATCCTTCAGAGACAGCACACGAAGGAAAGAGCGCGTACGCGTCTCAAGGGGAAGCTGTATGATGCGTACCATGCGATCGTTGATGGCATCATCGAGTTGCCACACGATGTGATGGATATCGTGCGTGCAACAATCACATTCGTAAGGAAAAAAAGAGGCAAATAGAGGAGGGCGCTGATGCTGCGCAGAAGAATACTTTTAGGAATCTGTGCATGCATCAGCGCATACGCTACAGTAGCGCTGGTGCATGCACACGCGGAGATGGTTCTTGCGATCATCATAAGCGCCGCTTTGGCGACATGGAAGTTCTTTGCACGCGGTCTTGCATGGAAGAAAGTCATTTTTCTCGCAAAGCTCATAAAACCAGCACTCTTTGCAATCATTACAAGGGGTGTTACAAAGTACTTTGTGAAGGGTGTTGTGCGGAGAGTTTTTGCATGGATGCACAGTGAGTGCGAAAAGGTGCGAGAAGTGACGGCGCGTGCCAAAGCGTATGTGCTGCAGTGGTGGCAAAAAGGCGTGGAGTATTGGCAGAAGTTGCCACGTATTGATAAGGTGCTTCTTGTCATCGCGACACTGCCTGTTGCAATTGTGCCGTTGATTTACATTATCGTCACGCGTGCCATACGCACATTTGTTGCGTACAAAGTTGGCGAGGCGGTGACGGAAAAAAGTGTAGATCGTATGGTACATCATCCTGTTGTCAAAAAGACGGCGGGGAAAATTAAACAGCATGCACTTGTTGAAAAAGCAAAGAAGATTGTTAAAAAAACAAGTACACATGACTGAAGGTCGCGGCAGGATAGTGCGGCCTTTTTCTTTTATTTATCACTGAACCTCTTGACAATACATAGCATTAGTGTTAGTGTTTTCTATGTGTTTCTTAAAAAAGAGGGCAGGCCGTGAAGATTATTTACTATTATTGCCGGCACTAGCGATAGCTGGTGACGACCTCGCTGCGTGTCAGAACGATGCCAGCGGTATCGCCACCGACGTACCGATAGGGAGGATTTGGTTCGACGGCATCACACCAATGGAGGTCGTCGAACGAAGAGAAATCTCTACCGACGGCGACGTGCGCACGGTGTGCACATATAAGCACATCTCGTGGCGCGTGATTGCCGCTTTTATCGCGCTGGTTGTCAACGCGATTGCGTTTGCGGTGGAAGCGCGAAGAAGCGGTTGGTCGTCGTACAGTATTCTAACAACGGCAACCATTCTAACTGCCGGCGTCATTGGTGCGGTAGTAGTACCGCCATCCATTGGCGCTAGCAGTGCCATGATAGTTGTCTTGCTACTCCTCGTCCTTGCGTTTACAGCACTTGTGGCGTGGAGCAATAGACCGATGAACATGAACATTTTTTGGACCATGTTCATCATAGGTCTCGGCAATCTTCTAATGGCACATGTGTTGCCGGAACAAGTTTTAGCGTACCAGTGCGGTGTCATCATCGCACTGGTATATATCGTGAACAGCGTGGCATCCGGCCGCGCACAAAACCAAGAGGTGTAAAATGAAGGGTAGTTTGGCAAAAAAAATCGGGTTAGGGATCCTGTCGGCACTGACCTGGCCGTTTCGTGCAGTGTTTAATACTGTATTTACGGCAATAAAAAACATTGCGATGACGACACAAGAAATACTGCAGCATCTTATCGGAGCTGTAATTGTGTTATCATTGTTGATGTTCTTAACATATAATCCATGGGGTGGCTCATACACTCATTGGATTATTGGTGACGGTACTCAATCCATTGGTAGTATGAGTTTGCTACAGATATGGATTGGCTTCCTGATTGTTGTCTTGTGGGGTGCTGCGCTTTGGTGGTCCTTGTCACCACTTGGTGTTATAGGAACACTAATAATTGTTGCCCTTGTCGGTAGCGGTTTTGCCGTAGCCGTTAGCAGTGGCTATATAAATGTAAGAGAATCGTCAACGATTGTCTTTTTGACACAAGTGACGATTGTCCTTGCACTGGCTATTGGTGCAACGGCTGCGATGGCGCGCAAAAAGGCAACGGCGCAAGTCAGCGTTGATAACGTTGACGATGTC
Source organism: Candidatus Moraniibacteriota bacterium (assembly GCA_027031495.1). Lineage (GTDB taxonomy): Bacteria > Patescibacteriota > Minisyncoccia > Moranbacterales > JALVQA01. The sequence goes on along the minus strand of JALVQA010000008.1, from coordinate 15,333 downwards.
GTTGACGACGGCGTGTAAAGAATAAAAACCAGAAATATTGCCCCGCTAGGAACTCCTCCAGTGGGGCTTTTTTAATGTTCTAGCATGGTTTGTAAGAGGCATTAAACTGTGCTAGTGCAAAAAATAAGCAAAAGTACTTGACAGATTTTTGACACTATGCTACAAAGGGTATCAGTGCGCTATGGCGTACTAGGTGAGTGATGTCTGCTGGATGTAGACATCTTATTTTAACAACAAGGACGTTTTTCAAAACCCGGCGCAGAGAACCTGCGCCAAATCGGAGATTGAAAAATGAGAAACATTATTGCGTTTATCGCAGCGCTCGCGCTGCTCGCACTCGGCGTGGCGAACGCCGCCGATAAGACGTATGTCATTTCCGGTGGCGGACCCACCGGGGCGTACACGACCGTCATCTGCCCGGCGATTGCCGGGAAAATGAAGGAGCGTGGTTTCAGCGTGAAATGCCAGGCGGGTCCCGGCTCGGCAGGTAACGTGGAGGGCGTCGCTGCCGGCGAATACGATGCTGCGCTCGCGCAACGCGACGTGTTCGCCAAGATGATCACCGCCGACCCTGACAAGGCATGGATGCTGTCGGTCGGTGAAATCACGCCGGAGGCACTGTTCATGGTCGTGCCGAAAGGCGGTAAACTCACCAATTTCCAGCAGCTGCTGGAGGGTGAGGAGAAGCTCACCATCGGTATTGCCGGCGGTGAAGGCAGTGGCTCCTACGCCACCTTTCGGAACATGGCAGATGCTCTGCCTGGTCTGAAAGAGGCGGTTGAGTCCGGGCGTGTGACTCTGCGGCCCCTGGGTAAGATGACGCCCAAGGTGGCGTATAACTACCTGGGGTCGCAGTTAGACGGCGTCTTTTTCGTCATGATGCCGGACCTGAAAAACGACCGCATCAAGCGGGTCGTGGAGTCTGGCAAATTGACGTTCCTGCCGATTGAGAGCGAGGCGCTCGCCAAGCTCAAGACGGCAAATGGACAGACCGTCTACCGGCAAGCTCCGGTGCCTGTCAAAGGCACACTCTCCGGTGCCGCCAACCGCCTCAAAAGTGCTTGGAAGGCACTGACCGGCGGTGCGGCGAAAGACAGTAGCGACACTACCGTCGCTACGCTGACAACCGCCGCAACGGTGGTGGTGGACCCCGCCAAGGCGGATGGGGCATTCGTGGACGCGCTGACCGATGTGGTCAGCGACCCGAACCTCCTGCCGAAAGGTGGGGCAGCCGGTGCAGCTGCCGCGTGGCTTAACAAGCTCCGCCAAGCAGCTGGCGAACTGACGAAGTAATATCGTCACTACGGCAAGTGCGCCGCGTACTACTTCACGGAAGAAGTGGTACGCGGTTGCGCTTGCCGTTTTTGTTTTGTGGCACAGTGCACAGTGCAGCGCCTTGACAGGAAACGTCTTTGGGGGTAGTGTGGAGGTAGATGAAAAGCCCGCGGGGGCTTTTTTAAAGAGGGGAAGCGTCAGTGCTCCCACCGTTATTCTTACAACCATGCACACATGAAAAATCCACTCCAGTTTTTGTTTGAAGTAAAGCAAGAATTGCACAAGGTGCAATGGCCGACCAAGGCGCAGACACTGCAGTATTCTCTTCTCGTTGTTGCAATCAGTGTTGTTGTCGCACTTTATCTCGGTGCACTTGATGCTTTTTTTGAGTTTATTCTCAAGCAATTTGTTTAGAGATAGTAAAAAGACAAAACCTCTGATGATTATATAAACGTATCGTTATGGCAAAACAATCACAACATCACGGACGCGCGTGGTACGTTATTCATACGTACTCCGGCTATGAAGACAATGTACGACGCAACTTATTGCAGCGCATCGAGTCTATGGACATGCAGGACTACATTTTTGATGTTATCGTGCCAACGGAAAAGAAGGTTAAAATCAAAGGCGGCAAACGCGTAACAGTGGATGAGCGTATTTACCCGGGGTATGTACTGGTTAATATGATTGTAACGGATGCGTCGTGGTATGTGGTGCGTAATACGCCGAATGTAACCGGCTTTATCGGACTGGGGACGACGCCAACACCGGTGGATCCTGCGGAGATTGCGGACATCAAGAAGCGCATGGGTGTTGAGGCACCGAAGCACGCGGTTGAGTTTAAGAAGAATGAAACGGTAAAGATTATTGACGGTCCATTCAAAGATTTTGACGGCAAGGTGAAAGGTGTTGATAGGGATCGTGGTAAAGTGAAGGTGATGGTAAATATGTTTGGACGCGAGACACCGGTTGAACTGGACTTTCTCCAAGTGACAAAACTCTAAATTCTATTATTTGTTAATTTCGTGGGAGTGTGTAAGAATACATGCGTCTGTACCACTAAAAGAAGAATACTATGGCAAAGAAGGTAAAAGCATTGATTAAACTTCAAATCAAAGGCGGGCAAGCAAATCCTGCACCACCGGTTGGTCCTGCATTGGGTCAGCATGGTTTGAACATTCAGGATTTCTGCACACAGTTTAATGAGAAGACAAAAGATAAAATGGGCGATATCATTCCTGTAGAGATTACAGTATATGAGGATCGCAGTTTTGACTTTATTATGAAAACGCCGCCGGCTGCAGAGCTTTTGAAGAAGGCTGCCGGTGTAAAGAAAGGTGCGGGTAACCCGCTAAAAGATACAGTCGGCACAGTAACAAAGGAGCAGATAAAGGAAATTGCCGAGATTAAGATGGAAGATTTGAACGCGATGGATATTGAAGGTGCAATGAAGATTGTTGAGGGTACGGCACGATCAATGGGTATTAAAGTACAAGAGTAATTATTTAATTTGTGGGAGTGCGAGTGAATGCACGTATGGACCACACAGACACATATGGCAAAGAAATCAAAGCGATTTACAGAAGCAACAAAGAAAGTTGACGCAACGAAAGTGTACACGCCGGCAGAAGCGATGACGACAATTAAGGAGACGGCAACGGCAAAGTTTGATGAGTCTGTTGAAGTGCATGTACAGCTTGGTATTGACGCGCGCAAGGGTGATCAGCAAGTACGTGCGACAGCGACATTGCCACACGGCACCGGTAAGAGTGTACGCGTTGCGGTCATTACATCAACACACGAAAAGGAGGCGCGTGACGCCGGTGCGGAAGTTGTTGGTGGCGAGGAGCTGATTGAAAAGATTAAAAAAGGTGAACTTATTGATGAGGTTGATGTGATTGTAGCAACGCCGGAGATGATGCCAAAATTAGCGCAAGTTGCACGTATCTTGGGACCACGTGGCATGATGCCAAACCCAAAAACAGAAACGGTAACAACGAATGTTGCTGAAACAGTGAAAAGTCTCAAGAAAGGCAAAATTGATTTCCGCAATGACAAAACAGGTGTTATTCACCAAGCAATCGGTAAAGTATCGTTTGATGTGGATAAGTTGGTGGAAAACTACGATGCGTTCATTGCCGCGGTTGAGGCGGCGCGTCCAGCAGAATACAAAGGAGCACTTATCAAGTCAGTAAAAGCGTGCTCGACAATGGGACCTTCCGTAACAATTGTGAAAAAGTAAATACGCCGGTGAAAAACATGGTTAAGGTGCCATGTTTTTTCACGTTCAATGAGGGAGTGAAAATAAGTCATCACATGTTCCTATGAAAAAAGAGACATTTATTATCGGTTTAGTAGGAGAGACGGGAAGTGGAAAAGACACGGTTGCAGAGTATCTTCGCGAAGCGTATGGCGCAGAATTGACACGCTTTAGCGATCCAATTAAGAAATCATTGCGCCTCTTTTGTGATAATCCGTCAAAGGCAGACCAAGCATGGCTTTATTTAGCATTCAAGGAGCGCTTTGGTGAAGATGTGCTGCACAATGCACTGGCGCGTCACATCAAAGGGATTGATAATGACCTTATCGTTGTCAATGGACTACGTATGCCGGTAGACGAGAAATTTGTGCACAGTCTGCCAAACAGTATTATTCTTTACGTTACTGCTGATCAGAAACTGCGGTGGAAGCGTACGACAATGCGTTACGAAAAAGATGATGACAATCAGTCGTTTGAAGCGTTTAAAAAATTTGAGGCAACGACGGAGACGGAGCGTCATGTGCCGGAAATTGGCAAGCGTGCCGATGAGGTTATTCACAATGATGGCACGCTGGAAGAATTGCTTGAGAAAGTTGACGTTATCATGCGTAAGTACGGCATTGAAAAGAAAGAGAAAGTGTGAGTTGTGACACATAAAAAACCGCTGCTAGAGCGGTTTTTTTGTTTTTTATATATACACAAAACATGCCAACAGCATTTGTTGTTGCTTCAGAGAAACAGCGCTGTGCTTTCCGTGCTTCTCTGCAATGTACGCCACGCACACCGCCATTTCTCTTCAGCACAACAAAAAACGCTACCAGTGAAAGTGGTAGCGCTGTAATAGCGGCACTTTTTATGATTATTTCTGTATCTTTCGTGGCAGTGCGAAAAGAAATATCGCTGCTGCCATTCCCCACAAATTATCTGTGAAGAATGATACAAAAAATATACCGACAGTTATTAGAATTGTAGGATAGAATAACTTGCGCATTTCTTCAGCAAAACAAACACGCAAACTAAGCGCTGCAGACGCAATCCCTGCTATTGCGATAGCTCTAAATATATACAAGTCCCGTCCAGGCATTACCTGAGAAAGCAGTAACCCTGCGACGAAGGTGGTAAAACTGAACACAATGATCATGAATATGGTCGCCATTGTTCCGTTCATATTTTTTGTCACAGGAAGGAGGATGATGAGAACGAAAACAACAAGAAAAAGCGTAAAAATAATCAACGCTGTATTTCTCCATTTTAAACAAACACAAACCCATTAAAGCACTGTATTGCTGTGGTGTAAAGGTGTAATGTGTTAGAATGAAAAAGAGGTTGAGATAAAATAAAATTATCTTAGCAATAATATAATAATGTGCGCAGGTGACAATATTTGATTCATTAGCGCACTTTTTGAATTTTGAAATGCATCACATTAGAAGTATCTCGGTTGTTCATAACCTCGTGATGATTTTTATTATTATCTCCTGCATTGGGAGTGTGGCAAGGAAACAAGCAACGTTAACACCGACAAGTACCGACCATGCGCTTTGATGAGCTTTGGGTTTGGTAGATTTTTCTTTTAAAACAAATTTATTAGATTATGTCAAACAAACAAAAACAAGAAAGTGAAAATATAGAAGCATTGCAGCGTCTGATGCAGACGTGGATTTTGAAAATGACAACAGCTGCAGGTAGCGGTCACCCAACCTCATCACTAAGCGCACTCCACGCGATGAGCGTGTTATTCTTTGGGCGTGCACAAGATGGTTCTGCCTTTTTTCACTACGACAGCGCTGCGCCGGCATGCACAAAAAATGATCGCCTCATTTTTTCTAAAGGACATGCTTCACCGCTATACTATGCGCTATGGGCAGCAGCTGGTGTAGTACACCAAGAAGAACTGATGACATTTCGACAGTTTGACAGTGTGCTGGAAGGGCATCCAACGCGACGATTTCCTCTAACAGAAGTGCCGACCGGTTCGTTGGGACAAGGACTCTCTACCGGTATTGGTGAAGCGCTGGCACTACGCGCGTGCGGTAGCGCGGCACGCACGTTTGTGCTTTTAGGTGATAGTGAAATGGCAGAAGGACAGGTATGGGAAGCGATGGCGGTGGCAACATACTACAAATTGGATACGGTGATAGCGATTGTCGATGTTAACCGCCTTGGCCAGCGTGGCGAGACGATGCTTGGACATAATATTGAGGCGTATAAGCGTCGCGCTGAAGCATTTGGGTGGCATGCAATCGTTATTGATGGGCATGACAATGATACTCTTGTACATGCGTATACGGAAGCACTGCAGGTGAGAGGGCGACCGGTGATGATTATCGCTCGTACGCGTAAAGGTTATGGTGTATCATTTCTTGAAGATAAAGATGGGTGGCATGGAAAAGTGTTGAATGAGGAAATGCTGACGCGTGCGCTGGAGGAGATTGGCCCAGTGGATACTTCTGTACGTGGCGAAATCGCACTTCCTGATGCCACATGCACTGAAAGTGATATCGGCACACATGATGGTATCTATAGTAATCTGACGTCACCGTATGCGGTTGGAGAGAGTGTTGCGCCACGCGTAGCATATGGCGATGCGCTCGCCGCAATGTGTGAAGTGTATAGAACAGTTGTTGCGCTGGATGCTGAGACAAGCAATTCAACAAAGGCGGAGAAAGTGAAAGAAAAAACGCCACAGCAGTTCTATGAGATGTTTATTGCCGAGCAGAATATGGTGTCGGTGGCTGTTGGTATGGCGCGCAGAGGATTGCGACCATTTGTCTCTTCTTTTGCAGCATTTCTAACGCGTGCGACCGATCAAATTCGCATGGCGCAGTACGCCGGTGTAGATGTGGTGTTTGTCGGCTCGCACTGCGGTGTGTCTATTGGTCCTGATGGCGCATCGCAAATGGGCTTGGAAGATCTTGCTCTTTTCGGTGCGCTACGTGAGAGTACTATTCTCTATCCGGCAGATGCTGTAAGTACGTATGCGCTTACAGCATGTGCGCGTGCATGCAAGGGTATCACATATGTGCGTACAACCCGAGAGGCATTGCCCGTTATTTACGACAAAGACGAAGTATTTACAGTCGGTGGCAGTAAGGTAGTGCGTCAAACGGAACGTGACGTGGCGCTTGTTGTCGCTGCCGGCATTACTGTGCACGAGGCATTGAGAGCTGCGGACAATCTCGCACAGAAAGGAATAAACATTACCGTACTGGATTGTTACAGTATTCGTCCCCTTGATACCGAGACGGTGCGTGCATTGGCACAGAGGACAGAGCGTGTCATTGTCGTTGAAGATCACCACGAGAACGGTGGTCTCGGCAGTGCTGTATGCAGAGCGCTTGCGGGCAGTGCGATCTCTATAGAGCATCTATGTGTGCGCAAACCGCCACGATCCGGTCGTAGCGCGCAACTACTTACATACGAAGAAATTGATGCTGAAGCGATTACATATGTCGTGGAAAATGGTATAGTAGAGAGGTAAAAATATAATGCAAGAAAAATGAATCAAAACAAGGAATCACAGGATAAGTGCGTTAGTATCACTTTTAAAAACCGTGGCATAAAAGTGCCGTATGCGCGTGAGCGAGAGATGCTCAATGCATCAAATCACGGTGATGCTGCGTGGCATATTCAAAAAATTCAATCTGAATTTGTGAAAGGGTATGATTTCCTGAGCAAATTTGATCGGTCTGTGACATTTTTTGGTAGCGCACGCAATGGATTTGATCCTGAAGTTTATGAGGAGGCAACGAAGTTTGCATACTTTCTTGCAAAGAGAGGTTTTGCCGTTTTTACGGGCGGTGGTCCTGGCATTATGGAAGCGGCAAACAAGGGTGCGCATGAAGCAGGTGGCATATCTATCGGTATCAATATCAATCTTCCACAAGCTGGCGATGACCGTCCTATTGAACGTCGCAATAAATATGTTGATCGTTCCGAATCTTTTGATTTTTTCTTTTCCCGCAAAGTGATTTTGACGTTCGCGTCGCAGTTTTACATTTTCTTTCCGGGTGGCTTTGGTACGATGGATGAGCTCTTTGAGATGCTTACACTGATACAAACACGCAAAATCGCACCGGTACCAATACTTTTGGTTGGTAAGAAGTTTTGGGAACCACTCGTTGCATGGATTGAGGAGGCAATGCTCAAAGATGGTAATGCTATCAATCCGGATGATATGGAACTTTTCCATCTCGTTGATAATGCAAAAGAAGGTGAGCAATGTATTTTAGAGTGCATCAGAGAAAATAATCATGATAGCAGTGTATGCGAGAACTGAGGATTATAAAAACAACAGGAGAAAAACAAAAATATTCACCAAACAAACTGAAGCGGTCGCTGCGACGTGCTGGCGCGTCTGCTATCTTGGCGGAAGAAATTGTTACATCTATTCCGCTTGAGAAAATAAAAACGTCGCAAGATATTCATGCGTACGTATTTAACAAACTGCGGGCAGTGTGTCCGCCGATTGCGGCGCGTTATGATATAAAGACAGCACTCTTGCATCTCGGTCCGACGGGGTATCCATTTGAAAAGTTTGTTGGAGAGATTTTTCGCGCACTCGGCTATCGCGTAAGGACAAATCAGGCGCTTTCCGGCAGGTGTGTGGCACACGAGGTTGATGTTGTGGCGGAAAACAGCGAGCGCAAAGTTTTCATGGAATGCAAATATCACGGGCAAAAAAACTTGCGCTCAAATGTGCAGACGGCATTGTATGTTAAAGCGCGTTTTGATGATGTACGTCATACCCTTGAGCGTGACGCACAAACGAAAAAGATCCAAGGTCTTATCATTACGAATACGACGTTTAGCACCGATGCGCGGAAATATGCGCGCTGTGTGCACGGGCTTGGTCTTATTGAATGGCGTCGTCCGCGTGGATTCTCGCTGGCAGAATTGATTGAACGCACGCATTTACATCCGGTTAGCGCACTTACAACACTTTCACGCAAACAAAAAGAGCGTTTAATGCAGGGTGGTATTGTTTTATGCCGTGATTTACTTGTTAATCACGATGTGCTTTATCATATTGGTCTTAGCAAAAAGAAAATTGCGCGCGTCATGAAAGAGGCGCATGCTGTGTGTGGTCTCGGTAAGCCATGTGTATAGTTTGAAAATGTAGTATAGCCTATGCTTTGTCCGTACAATCACAAAAAAGGAACAAAAGTTGTTGATTCGCGCCTCGCGAAAGATGGGCATGCTGTGCGTCGGCGCCGCGAGTGCCTTACGTGCGGTGTGCGTTTTACGACGTATGAAGAGTATGAAGTAGCACACATCATCGTCTGCAAGCGCAATGATATGCGCGAAGAATATAAGCAGGAGAAAGTGCGTGAAGGTGTTGCAAAAGCACTGGAAAAGCGACCGGCCGAGCGGCACCTTGATGAGCTTGTCCAAGCAATTGAACAGGATATTTTCAATAGTGCTCTAAAGAGTGATATGATAAGTAGTAGGCAGATTGGAAAGATTGTGCTCGATCATCTTGCAAAAGTTGACGATGTTGCATACTTACGCTTTGCGAGCGTGTATAAATCCTTTGGAAGTGCACAGTCATTTCGCAAAGAGCTTGGACGACTGGAAAAACGTAATCAGTAGGTAGAGATAGTATATGACACAGGAACAAGTAGTACGATTGGCAATATGGGTTGTAGTTGTTGTGACGATTGCACTTCTTGTTGGTGCCGGACTGACGGTGCGTGAGATAGTGATGGCACTGAAATAGCATGCGTCAAAACATTGCTTTTTTGCCTTAATCTAGGTATAATGGACAGATACGGGGGTGAGTGTCCTACAGGGGCGACACCCGTATTTTTTACAAGAATGTCATGTCTCATAAAGCCTATTTTTGGGGTCTGTGTGTTGGTGTGCTGTGCGCATGGGGGGCGTTTGGTGCACTGGTACAGATGACGACACCACAGGAGGGAAACATATGGTTAACTATCGGTTTTTTTACCACTCTTTTTGGTGCGCTTGCTGGCACGTTTGCGGTGCTTATGGTTATTGCGTGGACGTGCTGTCGTGATGTACACGATGCTGATAGGGAAAAGCGACGCTTTATGCGTGCAATACGTCACGGTGTGCTTCTTGCTTTTGGCGGTGTGCTTTGTGCGCTGGCGCAGTGGTATGGTTATCTCACGTGGTGGACGGCACTGTTTTTGTATGGTATCCCTGTACTGTACGAAGTACGTGTTATTCTTGTAAAGCGCGCATTTTAATGTGCTGACTAAATATAATCAAAGAATGATAGATTGGTAGTATATGGCAACAAAAAAGACAGCAAAAAAGAAAGCGTATAGCGCATCATCCATCCAAGTGCTTGAAGGTCTTGATCCGGTACGCAAGCGTCCGGGGATGTATATCGGCGGTACCGGCATTGAAGGTCTGCATCACCTTATATGGGAGGTTGTAGATAATGCGATTGATGAGGCGATGGGTGGCTTCGCGACACAGTGCCACGTTACAATCAGACCCGGTAATGAGGTTTCTATCAGCGATGATGGACGTGGTATTCCGGTTGATATTCACCCACAGACAAAGAAGTCAACACTTGAAACCGTTATGACAGTGCTTCATGCTGGTGGAAAATTTGGTGGCGAAGAAAGTGGCTATAAAGTTTCTGGTGGTCTGCACGGTGTTGGTGTGTCTGTAGTAAATGCGCTCTCAGAGTATACGCGCGCGGAAGTAAAGCGTGATGGTAAAATCTACCAACAGGAGTACAAGGCCGGTGTTGCACAGGGCAAAGTAAAGACGGTTGGCACACTCAAGAATAAAAAAGAAACCGGCACAACGATCACGTTCCGCCCGGATCCGACAATTTTCCCGGACACGACATTTCGCTTTAAGTACATTGTTGATCATTTGCGTCAGCAGGCATATCTCACAAAAGGTTTTCGCTTTATTATTGAAGATTTCCGCGATTCGTCAGATCCGATGAAAGAAGCGCGCTTTCCGCAACAATATGGTTTTTACTTTGATGCAGGTATTATCTCTTTTGTAGAATTTCTCAATCGTGGCAAAGAAGTGCGCAATAAGACACCGTTTTACGTTGAAAAGGAACAAGACGGTGTGGCAGTGGAAGTATCATTGCAGTATACGCAGAGTTTCAAAGAGCACGTGTATGCATTTGCAAACAATGTCTATAATCCGGAGGGCGGCACGCACGTTGCCGGTTTTCGTGCAGCACTGACGCGCGTGATCAACGCATATGCAAAAAAGAACAATCTTCTCAAAGAAAAAGACGGCAATTTGACGGCAGACGATGTTCGCGAAGGTCTAACTGCTGTTATCAGTGTCAAGGTAACGGACCCGCAGTTTGAAGGGCAGACAAAAGCAAAGCTTAATAACGTGGAAGTGCGCGGTGTTGTGAGTAGTGTTACGGCTGAAGGGCTGATGCAGTATTTTGAAGAAAATCCGAAAGATGCAAAGGCGATTATTGAAAAATGTCTTCTCTCTGCACGCGCGCGACTTGCCGCACGTGCGGCAAAGGATGCCGTGTTGCGCAAGGGTGCGTTGGAAGGATTTACACTGCCGGGCAAACTTGCGGATTGCTCCTCTCGCAAGGCGGAGGATAGCGAACTTTATATCGTGGAGGGTGATTCTGCCGGTGGTAGCGCAAAGCAAGGGCGCGATCGTACGTTTCAGGCAATTTTGCCATTGCGTGGTAAATTGGTGAATGTTGAGAAGGCGACGCTTGATAAGATTGTAAAATCCGATACACTCAAGCCGATGATTATTGCACTCGGTGCCGGTATTGGCGATACGTTCAATATTGACAAATTGCGGTATCATAAGATTATTCTCATGGCAGATGCTGATGTGGACGGCAGTCACATTCGTACACTATTGTTGACATTTTTCTACCGTTACTATGAGCCACTGGTGCGTGATGGCTACATTTACATCGCACAGCCACCGCTCTATCAAATCAAAAAAGGCAAGCAAGTGCGCTACGCCTATACCGATGCACAAAAGAACGAGATTCTCAAAGAATTCGGCATCAAAGATGCGACCGTTGCAGAGAGTGACAGCGAGGCTGATGATGCTAGTGCATCACTTAAAGGAAGCGGTATCCACATCCAACGTTACAAGGGTCTTGGTGAGATGAACCCGGAGCAGCTGTGGGAGACGACGATGGATCCGGCAACGCGTGTAATGTATCAGGTGACGATTGAGGATGCTGAAGAAGCAGATAAAATGTTTGATGTTTTAATGGGGAGCGATGTTGCACCACGTCGCAAATTTATTCAAACGCACGCAAAGAACGTGACGAATCTTGATGTCTAGCAAGAAGAAGCTTGACTGAAACCTTAAAAAGTATTTGCTTAAAGGTTGCACGATCAATAAACGGATATTCAAGCGCAATTACCAAAAATTTCTGCAAGCAGTAGAAGGCATCAAGCTCCTGGCTCCTGGCGAAGGATAACTGCAAAGTCGGCACAGACGATGTACTGGAGCTGATCGAGGCCTTTTGCGCAACCTGGTTTAACTTGGAAAGCTACGATAAGCGAGCTTTGCCTAAGCTAGGAAAGAAAACCAGTTGTTTGCAACTGACCTTTCGCAACAAATGTTTTTAAATTTCTTTCAGAAGGTAACTATGGCACAAAGAAATCAGAATTTTGAAGCGCAACTTTTCAAAGCGGCGGATAAGCTGCGTGGGAGGATTGACGCAGCAGAATACAAGCATGTGGTATTGGGGCTGATTTTCCTCAAATACATTTCCGACACTTTTGAGGCGCTGTATCAAAAACTCAGCCAAGACGAGTTGGCAGATCCGGAAGACAGGGACGAGTATTTAGCGAAAGTTGTCTTTTTTGTGCCGGAGAAAGCGCGCTGGAGAAATATTCAAGCGCAAGCCAAATTGCCGGAAATCGGCAAGGTGCTTGATGAGGCGATGAATGCGATAGAAAAAGAAAATTCTGCGCTTAAAAACATTCTGCCAAAGGTATATGGCAAACCAAACTTGGACAAAACTTCCTTGGGTGGATTAATAGATATTGTCTCAGATCTTGACCTTAAAAAAGCCGATGAGGACGCCAAAGACATTTTCGGGCGCGTGTATGAATATTTTTTGGGTGAATTTGCCAGCAACGAAGGCAAAAAGGCGGGCGAATTTTACACTCCGCGCTCGGTGGTGGCGCTAATGGTGGAGATGATAGAGCCATACGATAGATGCAGTGTGTACGATCCGGCCTGTGGTAGTGGCGGCATGTTTGTAATGAGTGAGAAGTTTGTGGAGGAACACCAAGGGCGAAGAAATATTACCATTTACGGGCAAGAGTCAAACCTCACCACTTGGAAGCTCTCCAAAATGAACCTTGCCATTCGGCATATTAGCTCGCAATTTGTCACTTGGAACAAAGAAGGAACCTTGCTCAAAGACGCTCACCCAGACCTAAAAGCCGACTATATCCTTGCCAATCCGCCGTTTAACCAAAGCGACTGGGGGCAGGAACTGCTCAAGGAAGACGCGCGTTGGAAATACGGCGTGCCACCGGCCGGCAACGCCAATTTTGCTTGGCTTCAACACATGCTCTATCACCTCAAGCCCGAAGGTGGAGTAATGGCGACCTTGCTTGCCAATGGCTCGCTTTCATCCATGACGGGCGGGGAAGGAGAAATCCGCAAAAACCTTGTTAACGCCGGACTGGTGGACTGCATCGTATCTCTGCCAAGCAAACTCTTTTACAATGTCCAAATCCCGGCGACTATTTGGATTTTGCGTCGCGGTAAAAAAGAGCGACAAAACGAAGTGCTGTTTATTGACGCCTCACAGATGGGCAAACTGATCAACCGCAAGCAAAGAATTCTCACCAAAGACGACATTGTCAAAATCGCCGGTACTTATCACGCTTGGCGCAAAGGTGAAGACTATCAAGACGAAACCGGCTTTTGCAAATCTGCTACGCTGAAAGAAATTGCGCAAAACGACCACATTTTAACCCCCGGTCGCTATGTCGGGATTCCGGAAGACGAAGGCGACAATGTGCCGTTTGAGGAGAAGATGCAAGAGCTCACCGGCAAACTTGCCGAGCAAATCAAGCAGGAAGAGATGCTCAATCAAAACCTTAAAGCGCAACTGAAAAAGGTGGGATTTGAAATATAAACGGTAAATATGAGAACACCACCCAAAAAACTAGCAATTTATCAAACCAAAGACGGCGCGATTGCGTTTCGCGGGGATTTTGAGCATGAAACGATTTGGGGAACTCAAAAGCAAATCGCGGAATTGTTTGAAGTGAATGTGCGAACCGTCAACGAACATTTGAAAAACATTTACAAAGATGGTGAACTAAAAGAAAAAGCAACTATCCGGAATTTCCGGATAGTTCAACGGGAAGGTAAGCGAATGGTTGAGCGTGAGATAAATTTTTACAACCTGGACGCTATCATTTCCGTCGGCTACCGCATCAACTCCAAAAAGGCCACCCGCTTTCGCATCTGGGCGACCAAAACTCTCAAACAGCATCTCACCAAGGGCTACACGATCAACAAAAAAGCGCTCAAGCGAAATCACCAAGAATTTTTGCAAGCGGTGGAAGACATCAAGCTTCTGGCGAAGGATAACCGCAAAGTTGGTGCGGATGATGTGCTGGAACTGATCAAGGCCTTTTCCGCAACCTGGTTTAACTTGGAAAGTTACGACAAGCAAGCCTTTCCCAAGTCGGGAAAGAAAAGACTTGCCAAACGCTACGAAGCGGAAAAAATGGCGGAAAACCTGCAAGTGCAAGTGCAACTGCTCAAGCAAGATCTCGTCAAAAAAGGCGAGGCAACGGAACTGTTTGCGCAAGAGAAAAAGCCCGGCGCGCTGGCAGGCATTGTGGGCAATGTCTTGCAATCGGTTTTTGGCAAAGACGCTTATCCGACGGTGGAGGAGAAGGCGGCGCATTTGCTGTATTTCATCATCAAAAACCACCCCTTTACCGATGGCAACAAGCGCACCGGCGCGTTTTCCTTTCTGTGGTTTTTGCGAAATGTCAAATTTCCCTTTGAACAAAGCATCACACCGGAGGCACTCACCGCACTGACGCTCCTTGTCGCCGAATCCGACCCAAAAGACAAAGAGCGAATGATTGGGTTGATTTTGCTTTTGCTGCAAGCAAATAACAAGAAGTAGAAAAAGACGGGGCACAAGGCGCCAGATTATCAAAAACGGTTAATACAAAAATCTTTATTATCTTTTTTCTACAAAAAGGTTAATATAAAAATCTGTATTATCTTTTCCGAGCAAAAAAAGATAACATACAATCTCCCTTATTCTTTTAAGGCGGTAAAAATGATACAATAAATATGATGTTAAACTTGACTAAATTTAAAAGGCGGGCGCGCGATGTGCAGGAGATTTTGGGCGTCAAATACCCGGCGGCGAACAAGCTGATTGGCGATTTTGTGGAACTTGGGATACTGAAAGAAAAAACCGGCTTTTCCCGCAACCGCCTGTTTGCGATGGATGACTACATCGCCATTTTTAGGAAAAAGTAATTATGACAAAAGATAAGCAAACAAACACGGCACAAACAAATCGCGCGCTACCGCAAGGCTGGCGTGAGGTGAGGTTGGGGGAGGTTGTGGATTTTAATCCAAAAGAAAAATTAATAAGAGGCAATCATTATAAGTATGTTTCCATGGACTCTTTGTCTCCATTTCAAAGAAAAATAAATAAGTTTATCTTAAGAAAATATACCGGAGGTGGCTCTAAGTTCAGGAATGGCGATGTTTTAATGGCTAGAATAACTCCCAGCCTAGAAAATGGAAAGACGTCTTTGGTTGATTTTTTTGATAATCACGACAAAGGATTTGGT
>JALVQA010000007.1 GCA_027031495.1 Candidatus Moraniibacteriota bacterium | reverse complement strand
GGCGACGCTTCATATAGTAGCTGATGCAACACAGGCAGCGACAGTATTTGACGAGAGGAAAATTGGTGCGCTTGTTATAGAAAAGGAGATGGAAAAAACGATTACAGCGAAAGCGACGGGAACATCAACTGCCGGAAGTTACAAAGCTCGTGGCGCTGTGACAATTTACAATATGTACAGTAATAAACCGCAAAAATTGGTTGCAACGACGCGCCTTCTTGCAGAGAATGGAGTTCTTTTTCGTTTGATTGAAAGTGTAACAGTGCCGGGAATGAAAAAGGATGAAAATGGCAAACTTGTGCCAGGCAGTGTTACTGCTACGGTTATTGCCGATAAAGCTGGTGAAGCATCAAATATCGGACCGACAACGTTTACAATTCCTGGTTTTAAAGGAACGCCACGCTATACAAAATTTTACGCACAATCAAATACACCAATGGTTGGTGGTAGCACGGAAGGTGGCACACAAACTGTAGTAACACGTGATGATATTGAGCACGCAAAGAAAAAAGCTGAAGATGAGGTGACTAGCGAAGTCAAGGAATATCTTATGAAAGATGCACGTGCGCAGGGTAAAAAATTACTTGATGATGCTATTCGTGTAGAAATCGTATCCTCCGGTTCACAGGTTGTGGAAGGCGTTGCTGCGACATCATTTGACTACACTGTGCATGTAAGGGCGCAGGGTATAATTTTCAGCGAAGATGATATCACTCTCATGATAAAGAATGCTATAAAGAACAACGTACAGGAAGAGGATTTCGAAATTGGTGATATAAATATTGCATATAATTCCACTATTGCTGATTTTGACAAGCGGCGACTTGAATTTGATGCACATGGCACAGCACGTGTAATACCGCGTATTGATACAGATGAAATCAGAGATGCATTAGTAGGCGTCAAGAAAAGTAAAATTAATGAAACGCTGGCACAATTTTCCGGTATCGAGCAGGCGGAACTAAACTATAATCTTGGGTTTCTAATCGGCCGTCTTCCATGGTACAAGAAATCAATTAAAGTTGTTGTTGAAAGATAATGGTTTCGGGCGTATTGACAGAAATATATTTTTCGCATACTATTATAGAGTAGCGAAAAATGATGCGTACCGTGGGTGGTACGTTTTGCTGTGGAAGCGGTGATTATGGTACGTATTTGTGTTGACCTATTGCCGCGAATCGTTATTTTTCTGTTACAGTGGATTATTTTTCGCACTATAGTAGTTATGTGACGAAAATTCACTGCTATTGTGTAGTGTCGTGTTACGTATCTATGTAAACATTTTTTAAGAAAAACTCTAGATCAAATACATGGCAAAAGACGTAATCAGTGTAGAAGGTGTTGTGGAAGAGGCGCTGCCGAATGCGACGTTTCGTGTGAAACTAGATAATGGTCACGAAGTGTTGGCGCATATATCAGGAAAAATGCGCGTTCACTACATTCGTCTTCTACAAGGTGATCGCGTAATCGTTGAGATGAGTCCATACGATTTATCAAAAGGTCGCATTACACGCCGCCTCTAGTGTAGGCGCCGCGTTTCCTTGTATGGATTTTAGATTTTAAAGCAGTAGTGTCGTTATTTTTTCTTATTTATTTAGTTTTTATATTATGAAGGTTCGTGCATCAGCAAAGAAAATTTGTAATAATTGCAAGGTGATTCGTAGACGTGGTCGTGTCTATGTAATTTGCGATAATCCAAAACACAAGCAAAGACAGGGTTAGTTGTTTTTAGTTTTGTAAATTTTTGATGTAATATTAAGTAAATTCCTTTTTCCAAAATAGTATGATTCGTATTGCAGGTATCAATCTTCCAGATAATAAAAAAATTGACATTGCCCTGACGTATATTTATGGTATTGGGCATGCTCGTGCGAAAGATATTCTTGACGCTGTCGGTATTGATCCAAGTGTACGTGTAAAGGATATTAGCGATGAAGATGCTGCACGTTTGCGTGAAGAGATTGAGAAAAAATATCGTGTTGAGGGTGAACTTAAACATGAAGTAAAGATGAATATAAAGCGTCTTCGTGATATACGATGTTATCGTGGAATACGTCACATACTTGGTTTGCCGGCGCGTGGACAGCGGACGAAGACGAATAGTCGCACGGTACGTGGCAACAAACGTGTAACAATGGGCTCTGGGCGTCGCACGGTCTCAAAGACCTAGTTTAATTTGTTGTTCGTCATTTATATTTAAGAAAGTTGTAAATAGTTTCTATGGCAGAAGAATCACAAAAGACTCAAGAAGGAGCTGTGGAAGAGAAAGCTAACGAAGCAGTTTCCGTACCACCACAGCAAAAGCGCAAGAAGGGGCGTCACATTGTGACACATGGGCAGGCGCATATAAAATGCACATATAATAATACAATCATTTCCCTGACAGATCGTTCGGGAAGGGTTCTCGCGTGGTCAAGTGCCGGTTCTTTGGGATTTAAGGGTGCAAAGAAGGCAACGCCATATGCTGCAACGCAAGTGGTGCGTGATGTTGTTGAAAAAGTTAAAAAACATCAACTGAAAGACGTTGACGTTTTCATTAAAGGTATCGGTAGTGGACGTGAGGCAGCGATTCGTGGTTTGTCAAATAATGGTCTGGTTATCATGTCTATACAAGATGTGACGCCAATGCCACATAACGGCTGTCGTCAACGTAAACCACGTCGCGTGTAGCTATATGTTGTGTACGGTAGGTGTTTGAAATGTAAAATGTAATATTATTTGATTATAAAAGGATTAACTATGGGACGTCAGATTGGACCAATTTGTAAAAAATATCGTCGTTTCGGTGAACGTTTAACCGGCGCTGAAAATGATGCAACAGTGCGAAAGCCATATCCGCCAGGTATGCACGGAAAGACGCGTCGACCGTCTACAAGTGAGTATGGCCGTCAGCTTCTAATGAAGCAGAAGATTAAAATGTTTTATGGTGTAATGGAACGACAATTTCGTAAGCACTATGCTGAAGCTGCTAAAGGTGGTGGTAAAATTGGCGTGCGTCTTCTTCAAAGATTGGAGATGCGCCTTGATAACGTCGTTTTTCGCCTCGGTCTTGCAACAACGCGCGCACAAGCACGTCAGATTGTCAACCACGGTGCAATTTTTGTAAACGGGAAAAAGGTCGATATTCCATCATATGCAGTGGCGATTGGTGATATTATTTCCGTTAATCCGCGCAAAAAGAATAATGGCTACTTCACAGCACTTTCTGAAACTTTAAAAGATAAGAAGGATGTGCCGTCATGGCTTCTCTTTGATGCCACAAAGTGGGAAGGCAAAGTGACGGCGTTGCCACAACGTGACGACGTTGATCATACTATTGATCCACAGGTTGTCGTTGAATTCTATTCAAAGTAGAGATAATATTTCTTCTGTGTACATTTTTACACATAATGATAACTTGCATATAAACGCATTTCTTATGACAATTACAACACCACAAAAACCGGAGTACACTGCAAAGAGTGCTAATGCCGGTACATTTACGATTTCAGGGTGCTATCCGGGCTATGGTACAACAATTGGTAACGCGCTAAGACGTGTCCTTCTTTCATCATTGAGTGGTAGCGCTATCACGGCGGTGAAAATTAAGGGTGTCTCTCATGAATTTTCTGGTATTGATGGCGTGATGGAAGATGTTGTTCAAATTATTCTTAATCTTAAGCGCGTGCGCGTTCGCTCTTTTGTTGATGGCCCTGTGACAATGACGCTTGCAGCAAAGGGTGAAGGATCTGTTACCGCATCGCAAATAGAAACACCAGCAAACGTCGAAATTGTAAATGGTGATCATGTTATTGCTACGATTACCGATAAGAATGTTTCACTCGAAATGGAGATGGAAGTGCAGTCCGGTATAGGATACCTGCCGGTAGAGCAGCAAAATCGTGATGAGAAAGAAATTGGTCAAATTGCTATTGACGCAATATTTACACCAATTCGTCGTGTAAATTATACTGTGGAAAACATGCGTGTCGGAAAGCGTACGGACTATGATAAGGTTATGCTTGAAATTGAGACAGATGGAAGTATAACGCCACAGGAGGCATTTGGTCAAGGTGTAGCAATTTTGATTGAACAATTTTCCGCACTAAAAGGTATTGATGATGCTGCGAGTGAAGAAGTTGTTAACGATGCTGATACCGAGGAAGGCATTGCTATTGATTCTGTAAATATGCTATCTACACGAACGGTTAATGTGTTGAATAGCGCAAAGCTATCGACGCTTGAGGATGTTGCTGCGTTGACAGAGGATGAATTAAATGCACTTGACGGCATGGGAGCAAAGGGTGTTGACGAGGTTAAAAACGCACTTGCAGCACAGGGACTCTCACTGAAAGAATCGTAATAGTAACATTATATATCTCAGTATTATGAAACATCGAAGAAAGGGACGAAAATTTGGTCGTATACGTGCGCAGCGTACAGCACTTATGCGTACGATGCTGGGCAGTCTTATCATACATGGTCGCATTGTAACAACAGAGGCTAAGGCAAAGGAGCTAAAGAGCAGAATTGATCGCATTATTACAAAAGCAAAGCGTGGAAAAAAACAAGGTGATCAGCAGTACGTGCTTGTACGTAAGATTCAGAAAGATATTCCGCTTGTAGCTGTGCGTGCACTTATTAAAGACCTTGATCGCTTTGCCGATCGTGAGAGCGGTTATACACGTGTCGTAAAAATTGCACCGCGTAGCAGCGATTGTGCGAAGATGGCGCTTATTGAATTTGTTTAGAAATTTATATTAGAGAATTATTGCTTATGTCTACAGTTATGACAAAAAAGAATAATGAGCGTGCTGTCCATCTTTTTGATGCGCGCGGTAAGGTTCTTGGACGTCTTGCAACAGAAATTGCGCAGGTTGTTTCTGGGCGCGACAAGATTGACTATACACCACATATAGATGGTGGCGATGTCGTTATTGTTATCAATGCAGCGGATGTTGTTGCGACGGGGCGCAAGATGCAACAGAAAATGTATCATCGGTTTAGTGGATATCCTGGTGGCATTACCTCAATTGCATTGAAAGATCAACTCAAGAAGGATGCGCGCAAGGTAATTGAGAATGCTGTTTTTGGCATGTTACCGAAAAACAAGCTCCGCGCAAGGGCGATGCGACGTCTTCATATTTATAATGATGATAAGCATAATCATACAAACATTACTGTTATACATGAATAATGGTGATAATATAAGAAATTTTGAATATATCTATATCTAGGATTATGGCAACAAAGAAAGCGACAAAGAAAGTTGCAAAAAAGGCAACAAAGAAAGCGACAAGAAAGACTGTAAAAAAAGCTGTAAAAAAAGTAGTCGCACGTGGCACTGACACGCAAAAGCAAGCTGTAAAGCAAGCGGATTTGTTTATTGGTGAGTATGCATACGGTGTCGGTCGTCGCAAGTCATCTGTCGCACAGGTACGTCTCTATAAGCGTGAAGAGAACGCGAATGCACAGCATATTGTTAATACAAAGACAGTAAACGAATTTTTCCCACAACCGCGTCAGCAGAAGAAGTTCTTTGCACCGCTCGTTGTGACTGGCATGGAGGACGCTTTTGTAGTGTCAGTCGTTGTGCGTGGTGGCGGAGCAACAGGACAGGTTGAAGCGGCACGCCATGGTATTGCGCGTGCACTCGTTGCATTTGATGAAAATCTTCGTCAGGTATTGAAAGCGGAACGTCTCTTGCGTCGCGATCCACGAAGCGTTGAACGTAAGAAGCCTGGTCTTAAGAAGGCGCGCCGCGCAACACAGTGGCGCAAGCGTTAGAGCTATATCTAGTGCGGATTTCGAGAGTTTGCATTTTCTGTCTTATGTGGTATACTGGGGCAGTGTTAGGTAATAAGAAAGTGTAGATTTCTCAAACATGGCGGCCATCGTTCAATGGTAGGACATTGGGTTGTGGTCCCAAGAATGAGGGTTCGATTCCCTCTGGTCGCCCAGAGCATAATAATCGCTCTTTTGGGCATCGTTAGCTCAGTTGGTAGAGCACCTGGCTCTTAACCAGAGGGTCGGAGGTTCGAGTCCTCCACGATGCACAGTATTCTCCAATGAAAAGCCAACAGTATTATTTCTGCTGGCTTTTTGTTTTTTAATGTGATAGATGTGTGCAACAGCCATGTTTTTTGTTATACTCTAAAGAGACGGTAACAGTGTTTGATGGTACATTTCTTTTGATGCAACACGATAAAACGAAATATAAATATGAAATTTGACCAGCCATCACAATCCGAAAACGGAATATGCAAAGAAAAGAATAAGATTATCCGTCTTGATGATATTTTGCATGAGCATTTTGAAAGGCTTAAAGGGCGATTAAATACGGATGTCTATGAAGACGCAGCAGAGGCGACTGCACAGATAGAAAAAATTGCGCGGTGGCGCGAACACGCACGTTCATCACATTTTCGTGACTTTTATAGATTTTTTGAAGATGTTAGCGCACTCAACAGCGCAAATCTCTCTCCACAAGAGCACGAAAACCTTATGAAAGCACTTCTGGACCGGTATACTTGCCATATAAACACATTTACGCCACGTGTCGCAGATATGTATCGTGCCATTCTTGCAGATGTTGCACATGAGCAATTTACGCCACAATTTGAATCAACACAAAAACATTTGGCATGTCTGCACGCAGACGGTGTTCTAAAAAATTTGCTCTCTGGCACTGTGCCACTAGATGTAAAGCATAACAATATAGAGCGACGCCTTTTGGGTTATCTTAGGGGTGCGCGTTTCCTTGATCACAAAGATGGCAGTCGCGATCGTCATGAAGATTTGCCGCAGCATATACAGAAAGAACGAGAGGAGTATATTAAAAATGCACCGACAGTAGCGCCATCAGAAAGTGACGAAAGTCAACCTGGCGTTGATGCAATGGAGCGTCTGAAAGAAGGTGAGCACGCACCGGCACTGTGGGCAATTAAACCACCATGGGGTGGCTATTATAGAGAGGCAACATTCTCACTGTGGGATGAAGAAGGAAAAAGGTGGCGTAAAGAGCAGAGCATATATACTGATGTGCAAAGTGTACCGCTTTTAGAGAACGAGACTGATACACAGTACAATATAACAGTATCTGCGACAGTAAAAAGTGGTGTGTGGACACCGATTCCAATGCCATATACGCACGCGTTTCATGCTATAGGCTGTGGCAGTGGAGAATGTGACGTAAAAGTTGATCAAAGTGGCAATGTTGTTGTGCGTGTTGACAGTAAAGAAAGTGTTGTTGATATTAAAGTGCAATTGGCATATACCGGTGAGAGGAATATAGACGATCAGCCACATCACGTGCCAAAAATGAATGCAGTCTTTAGTGATGAAACAAATACATATATTAATGAGGTTAAAAAGACGTATAGCAATAATCGTGCACGTGCATATGCGCTGGCTACGTATGTCATAGAGAATGTAGAATATATTAAGCCAAAAGATAAATCTGAGAGTGAATATTATAACACACTGTATCGTACACATCCCCATGGTTTTGCCGGCGCTGTCGATGACATCAAAAAAGCTGATTGTGATGTTGCAAATACGTATTTTGCGGCACTGTGTGTACAACTAGGTATTCCTGTACGACATATTACCGGTCATAGCATACATGGTAAAAATACTGAAACAGGTGTGGCGGAAATTAATATTGGCACAGGTCATGCGTGGAGTGAGGTATGGGATGAACAAGAGAAAAGATGGATACGCATTGACGCAACACCACCGGGTGACCCAAATCTTCAAAAGGATGGTGATAACGGTGAAGAAATAGCGGGTGATTTTGGTGAAAATGACAGTGAAGTGAAGTACAATAAATGGAGTGATGAGGCGATTGAGAAGCTTCGCAAAGAACTTGAAGCACATGCAGAGAAGCTTAGCTATACTGAGCAAGAGCGAGAAATTGCTGAAGCTACGGGTGTAGAGTTGTCAGAAGCACGCAAAATTGTAAAAGATATTGAAGCTGCAGGAAAGATGACGCTGCCAAATGGTGAGCGTATTAAAGATGTTCTTGTTAACCTCTTTGAAAAAATTGTGCAGTCACGAAAAGTGCCGTATAAAACGCAAACAGGTCCCATCACACGTGCGCAGGGGGGTGGGGATATTATGCAACAGCATATAGTGCGTCACGCACTTGAAACAATGGGTGGCATGAGCGACCCTGCAACACGCGAGCGTCCAGAAGTGCGTCATAGAGAAGAAGGTGTATTTAATGGATTTGACTTCTATCTCATTGCCGATAAGACAGCGTCAACGTTGAATATGGTAAGTAGAGAAAAGAAAGAAACAATTAATGAATTGCAACGTCGTTCTGCCTATCTCATGTTATCGGCTCTTCATAGTTTTGAAGATCGTCTTGAGCGTGAGGGACTAACGCAACGCACTGACGCAATGCAGTTGTCAGTAAATACGCAGTGCATTTCTTACAGTGGCGATGGCGTCACGGAGGATAAGGTTTTTGGTCCACATTTTGAACCGGCTGATAAAGTGCGTCTATGGCATTCATTAGGGCATGTAAAATTAGGAGCGGGTGCTGATCAAGCTCTCGCATATGTATATAATGAAATAAAAGATGAATTGATAAAAAAAGATATAGACATAGAACACGGTAAGACAGATAATCGCATACGCATAATTATTCTATGTACAGATGGTAAATTTTTTGATGATGAAAATGTATATGTGCGCGACTATGCGAAATCTCTCAAACGAGCCGGTGCGGTTGTTGTTGGAATCGGTATGACAAAAGAAGCGCGCAATATTCCCGTTGTTTTTGAAGATGCTGATTGTTATGGCGAATATACAGATACGGTAAACGATCTCCCCGCCATTATTGCAAAGCACGTTGTGCGCGAGGCAACACGTCTTTTTCCGTCGCATACGCGAGAAGATACCATGCGGGCAATTAATATATTTCTTGAAAAATTCCAGTAACTACGAACAAAATGTATTCCAATAATTACGCATAATCAAATATAAATACTATGAACGAAAAGATGCCAGGCGCACATCAACCAAGGGAAAACATGTCGCCATACACAAAAGCCAAAAGAGGTTATATCAATCGCGTTTTTATGCGCGCAGGCGACATTGATCAAGAACACGTTGCACGCTTTAAGGAAGATTTTAAAACTTTATCGCCAGCAGAAAAAGCGCTATTGCTCTATCGCAAGATCATGGCAGAGCATAAAGCGCGCGTACAAGATATTAGAGAACGTGGTGCTAACTATTTCTCTTATCAACAAGACAGTAAAGTGGAACTTATTTCAGATGAGAGTGGTGCTGATGATCTACTTGATCTTGTTGGCATTGGTTCCATTGACAGTGTTGCATATGAGAGCATGAAGGCTTTGTGGGAGGATGAAGAAGCGCGCAACATATTTCTAGAGACATATGCACGTGCGCGTGAAGAATATGAACGCGTAAAAAATACAGAACGTGCGCAAAAATTAAAAGAGCTTAAGAGGAAGATAGAACGTCAGAATCTCATTAGCACCATGGCGGCGCAGAAACTGCTGCTAAAAAAATACAGGAACACAAGGCAGCAAGAAGCATTGCGTCAAATTCTTGAAAACGTTGGCAAGACACTTGAAGAGCTCTACGAAGAGAAGAAAGATATTTTTTCAATAGATAGGTGGCAAGAGCAATTACCGGCTAATACTGATGTCATTGCGCTTGATGAATATGAAAAAATTGCCAGTTATGCAGAACAGAAATTTGTGTG
Organism: Candidatus Moraniibacteriota bacterium; assembly: GCA_027031495.1. GTDB lineage: Bacteria > Patescibacteriota > Minisyncoccia > Moranbacterales > JALVQA01. The sequence continues at coordinate 3,231 of JALVQA010000007.1, read as the reverse complement.
GACAGAATCGCGTAAGAAAATTCTGCACAATATCATCGCGCAGATGGGCAATGGGCGGAGTATAGTTGCTCTAGTGGGTGAGGCAGGTACGGGAAAATCAGAACTTGCTGTTGCAGCAGCGCGTGAGCTTACTGGCAGCGAGCCTGAGCGTGTTGCGTGTACGGAAGATACGACAGTTTTTGATCTTGTTGGCACAACAGAAATAGAAAATAACGAGACATACAAAAAATATGGACCGATCGTACGCGCGTTTACTGGCTATACAGATTCTCGTCAAAAAGAGCCGGTGTTTAAGACAGGACGTGTTGTGAGACTCGACGAGTTTAATCGTCTCGGTGATAAGCCGTATGCATTTATCAAATATCTTGCGCAATTAAAGCCTGGCGACATACTTGAGGGAAAACCTGTGCTTCCCGGCGCTGGCATTATTTTGACAATGAATCCACCGGGTCCGCGTTATCCGGGACGACGTGAAATTGACGTGGCAATGGAACGCGAAATCTCCATGATTGACGTGTCATATCCTGATGCAGACGAAATATACGAATTTTTGGAATCATCACTTATGGAAAATGGCGTCATTGCTGCGGATGTGCGAGAACTATCGCCGTATTATCATCCGGGAGAGGTGCTGGATGATCCGCTTCCTGTGAAAGATGAGAATGGAAACGAGACAGATTTTGTTATTACACGCAAACCAGATGAGTTGGAGGAAAATGTTGTTGCACTAGATAAGGATGGTAAACCGCTTCACGGTGCATTATGGCGCCTGGCACATGCTGTAGGTGATATACAAAAAGCATTTGTCTATGGCAATAAAACTCGCATTCCAGCAGATTACAAGCCACGTTTTATTAAAAGTGATGAAAATGCACTACGCATCACAGATGATGGCTCTGGAGATCCTCTTACGTTAACGCGTCCAACAATCACACTTGGCGAAGTTCGTAGTTGGATGAATGGCTATAATACACGTTTTGAAAAAAGTGACCCTGCATATCGCACTAAGACGCTTGAAGAATGGATTGCATTGAAAGTACAGCTCTATCTTGAGCAAATTGGTGAAGAGGAAAACCCCGAGGACTATAGACGTGTACGTGCGTTATTTGAGCATTACCACCTTCTCGATAACAATGATACAAATCTTGACGGCGATATGCGCATTGCTACACCGCTTGATATTGGCTACTTTTCACCAACGGTGCCACGGCCTGTGACGGTTGAACGCAGCAATACTTTACAGGATGATAGTGAAAATAATAGAGAAGAAAGTGAGACAATTGCACGTACGTTTGAGTATACGGACAGAATGATTGAGAGCGGTGATATAGTTCCTGTGGATGAAAGTGCGACTGCTCCATACATAGATCCTATTAGTAATGAGAAAAAAACGCTGCAAAATGGTTCCATGATCTTTCTTGATGGCAAGAATATTAAGTTTATTGGCGTTGTTGCACACGGTGCTCACGAGGGTGAACTCGTTTTTGATGTCAGTGGTGACGGATCAATGCATATGGCACTGCCGTATGATACGAGCGTTGCAGAGAATGGCGATATCGTGCTTGGTTTTGATATACGCTTTTTTAAAAGCGAAGCTGACAAATTTATGAGGATCGCTGAAAGTGGCAAACGTCGTGCATGTAGAAAGGGTAAACAAAACATATAGTATTTACATCCATGACAACACCATGTGAACAATATGTACATGCACTAAATAGTATTCATGCGCAGTACGATACATTTTGCGACATGTTTGTTAGGTGTTCTCAAAGTAATGCTTTTGATAAAAATGTGGCAACAGAAAATTTACGAGTTCTTAGAGAATGTAAAAAGCAACTAGTGGATAAGATGCCAGAATTTTATAGCAATTTTGAAAGAAAATATCTTATTTTTCCTGGCAAAGCATATGCTATGCTTAAAAAACTTGCAAATACTCTCAATGAACCAATACGTAATTGCAGTGTAATGCGCATGAATGAAGACGGTGTAATGGTAAGTGCAGTTGATTTTGGTAAAAAATCACATGCTATTGTTATTCTACTAAATAAAACAGAGAGAATATACTGCGAGCTTGACGGTAAAAAAATAGCAAAATGTAACAATGTATTTATTGCGCCAAACGGCGCAGTCTGTGGAGGTGTTAGTTTTGGTGACGATGTATATTATCCATTCATAATTTTTCCTGATGGTACAGAAAAAGTATTTTACAAAATTGACAATAAAGACTTTGCAAAGTGTGTTATTACTAACGTTAGTATCAACAATGTTTTCTGTGGATATGTTAATTTCGATCCTCTTCTTAAGGGAAAGTATTTTATAATTACGCCGGACGGAAAAGATATGGTTTATTACTCTGTTGAAGATTTTAAAATACTCGATAATGTTTCTGTTGGCCCCGATGGCATATATGGTCTTGCTTCGCATGGAGGACCTCAATATTATCCATTTGTAATTACAAAAGATAATAGTGAAAAAGTATTTCAAACTATAGACAATAAAGAAATAAAGGACTCTCGCATTAGTTGTTGTGGCGCTTCTGTAAACGATGACGGCACGTTATGTGGCAGTGTAGCTTTTTATAATAGTGATCGCAGTTTTGTGCCCTTTATGAAAAAATCGAACGGTGAGGAAAAAGTATACTATACAATTGACAACAAAGAAACAAAAAACAGTAATGATGTTTTTATTGGACGCGATAGCACACTATATGGGCGTGTAGAATTCAAAAATCAAAAAACAGGCACTCTCTATCCTTTTAAAATTATGCCTGATGGCACAGAAAAAGTATACTACACCATTGGTGGTGAGGAAATATTTGATGTTCGTGCTTTGAATGTTAATGACGATGGTATTCTTAGTGGTTTGTTTGTTCCATTGCGACGCAAGAACAGTAATGTTAGCTTTTTTATAATTGAATCAGATAATACTATGTTTGTGCAAGATACAATTAATAGCAAGGGTATAAATACATGTAACATCAATGGAACATATTTTGACGGAACAATAAGCGCAACGGTAAAAGTGGTCGATGCAGATGATACGTGTAATATTATTTACGACGGTGAAAAATACACAACCTTTCCCATAAAACCACAAAAGAAGACATAAATGTGCACTTATGACGACACCATGCGAACAATACACACGCGCATTAGAAACACTTCATACGCTTCAGAATGATTTTGATGCCGTGCTCAAACAATGTATAGATGATGGCGCAGAAGCACATAG
>JALVQA010000006.1 GCA_027031495.1 Candidatus Moraniibacteriota bacterium | reverse complement strand
ATCACTACGCAAAAACGTGTACAATGAGAGTATATAAGTAATCATATACGAAAAATATGACAAAGACAAAGAAATATGAAACAGCGGGCTATCGCGTACACTTTGATCGCCTGCGCGATATTCGCAGCAAAGCCACAATTACGCGCACGCACAAATTCCGCTGCGCCGTGCAGGAGGAAGGCATGCCGCATCTTGCATCTTCTATGCGAGATGTTGCACGTGTTGTTGATTCTGCGAGTGAAGGCAGTCTTCTTGACTTTATGATTCAGTTATATGGTCTTGGGTTTCTCTTTTGCCCGAGCGCTGCCGGAAAAGAGATTTTATGGCATTTATTTAATCAGCCATTACCGGAGAATTCTTTAATGAAACAGTTGTATGACGCTCTTCCACCGCAAGTGCGTACACAAATTCAAGACAAAATCGCATTTTATGAATTTATGACATCGCCACCGCGTGATATTGCTGAAAAAATTGGTAATAATACTGTCTTACCTCAAAACTATCTCAAACGTCTCGCGGCAATTTTTACAGAGGACAGAGTTACGAAAGATAATATAGGAGACTATCCGATAATCAAACAGATCAATGATGCATTTGTTGCATATGCCCGCAAACACAATGTTGTTGATGGCGAGGGGTTGCAAAAAATATTCGGTATAACAAATCCCATTGCTGTCAAACAAGATAAAAACACGTTCATTATTCTCCCAATGAGTGAAGAGCTTTTATCCACGCGATGCGTACAGCCAATTGATATCTACACTGCTTATTTTGAACATCTGTTGCCGGCAATGCACCAAACGAGCGGCATGCGAACAATTCAAAGTCTTGCTGGCGTTGCAGATAATCAAAATGCACTAAGCAATCTTTGGGGTGATGCACTAGAAACTTTTCGCGCATCGGTAGAAGATGCGACATCTCTTATAGCGCGTGGAAACCCGGCATTTTTCGCGCAGAATCCACACTATTTGAGACGTTTAGCCGAACGTGTTCATGAGTATGCTACTAAAATTCCTGTTGCAAAGGATGTGGAATTTCTTCGTATAAATTGGGCAGATTACCGTACACTTGTTGGCGGACGATTGCAGTCATGGTTGTCCAACTTTGAAAACCGCCTCAATGATTACGAAGCACATCTTGTGGAGAATACTGAAGGTGATACCCGGAAAAACGCCAGGACGCATCGCGCAATCTTTGATACAATTGCTAAAACGGCGTACAGAAGACTATTTCCGCAAGAACAAGTAATGAACTTTGAATTATTACGCGAGTTACAACCACGTCTTGCTGAAGCGTTGCAAAAACGAAGCAAAAATCTTGGCAAACTTTTGGACGACTATACTGACGTGTTGCAGGAATTTCGCGAGTTTTTAGCAAAGTGGAACAATGAAGGTGTTCCCATACATAACAATACGGATGAGAAAGAACTTTTTGGTGATGTGTTTGATGCAATAGTTGATCGGAAAAAGAAAAAAAGTGAGGCAAAAGAATCAACACGCGACACCGACCAAAACATTATCGGATTTTGGAAGAAAGCCATGATTCCAAGCGCGCTGGAGCGCTACCCACGGTTTATCAAACAGGCACAACGTGATCCGGCAAAAATAATTGAGAATGCGGCAGAGGAATTAGTAGACCTTGTTCTTGCCGGCCAAGATCTCATTACTACAGCACATCAACGTAACTTACTATCCAATGAAGATCGTGAGCATTTGCGCACTGAATGGTTTGGTCAAGAATATCGCAAAAACGGTCGTGCCCACGCACTCAAAACACTGGAACGATTGAAGGATCTCGCTCTGCGTATGCGTGACGGCGCACCGGTATGGGCATTTTTGGAGCGATATATTGATTGGGACGCCATAAATAATCACGAAAAGAGTGATGATCTCAAGAAGTGGTGGCACACCAAAGATCGCCGTTTTTTGCGTTTTCTTGTGACACCATACCATCGCTTTCACTATACGCCGATGCCACTGCGCGAAAATCTTTTATACGACCCAAAAACGTTTTTACATGATTTTGGTGTGACATTTAAACTAAATCAACTCACAGATAAGCGAATAATCAAAGATCTCTTTTATCTCAACCAACCACAAAAACCAATCAATATTGATGGTGGGGAATTACTGAAAATATATTGGGGATTGCAGTTGCGTTGGTTGCCAAAAAATATTCATCTACCATCCGAGCGGCCACAGTGGCGTATATTGCGTGAACGAAAACTTGCAAATTTGCTGTACAGTAATCCGCAAAATGGTACAGTGCGTAGTGATGATATGCCGCGCACACACTTCCAACGATTTGTCGCCGCTGCAATCGGCACTGAAATCCGCGGAAAACTCTCGCTATTGTCACGCACATCCTATATTGACCGTGTCGTTTTGCAAGTTACAAACGGTGAGCAAAGTATTCTTGAGTACATTCCATTGTCATGGGGCGAAATGTCTTTCACAGAAAAATCTGATGATGATTTGCGGCAAATGACTGCACCGCAACGCCGGCGCTACCGGCGTGCGCAAAAGCGCCTCAAGAAGCGTTTTGCACAACAAAAACAACTCTCCACGGAAGCGCAAAATATCTTGCGCACACAGGATATTGACACGACAAGCGAGCCGCAAGAAATCGCAACGCACATTTGGCAAAGACTGAAGACCACATCAGCAAGCGATGCACGCGCATTAACGCGTGTATTGGGTGAATTGCCACATCGCTGGGCAATGATTCTGTGTACAAAACTACCGATAGAAGGATTGTCACAGGTAAATAGCGGACTTTTCTTTGAAAAATCACAAAAGAAATCTGTTTTTAAGCCAAAACATGTTTCGCGTGCATCTGTTAACGGGACGATTGGCGGATATTACTACTACCGCCTCCCACTGGAAACCTCCCGCGTGCAAAAGCAATTCTTGGAGCGCTTTTTGTGGGGTGATCGCACGGAGCAACTGGTAGAGAGCATCCAGGGCGGATCAATCATCTACGAACAAGTTCAAAACGTTCATCGTGATACAGATGGCGCTGTGCAAATCATTCCCGGTAAACAAACACTCTACTGGGCACTGCCGTTTTCCATCGCCAAAGGTGATGGTGACCGCCATGGAGAAGTTGTGGAGGAGACGCGGTGTCTGGAAGGTGCGAATATCTGCCTCCGCAACGCCGATGGAAAAAATCAAAAACAGTATCGCCGCGAGCAAATGCTCCTGGGCATCGACCTTGGCGAATATGGCTTTGGCTACGCCGTCTTTGATCCGCGCACAGAACAGTTTGTGGAAAGCAGTTTCATAGAAGTGCCGTATTTGGAACAGATGCGCGCAGAAGCGGCATCATGGCGCGACACGCAGAGCGCCGGACTCTTCACACGCCCGACAACGCACCTGGCAAAAATCCGCGAACTGGCCGCCGGTACGGTGCGCAATCAAATCCACGCGTTGGCACTGAAGTACAATGCGATTCCGATTTACGAAGACTCTGTGGACGGCTTTGAGAGTGGGGGACAGCGGATTGCGAAACTCTACAAGACACTCAAAACAGCAGATATTATCAGTGGTACGAGTAATGAAGCAGATGCTGCGGTGCGCGCACATATCTGGGGTGTAAAGTATGCACAGATTGGCGCTGTCATCGGTGCGGCAAAAACCTCGCAAACCTGTCGTGCTTGTGGATACTGTACAACATATGAAGTTGAGCGATATTTTAGAGAGAATAACAACAATCAGTCAATCATAGTTACTAACAACGCACTACATCTAACATTTAGTGATGGTACTGACGCGCATGTACGTTGCAATCTTAGTGATGACACATATACACTTCGTGAGATTCTCGCAGCAATTCATTTGGCACAGCGTACAGAAAATGAAGAGAATTATGGTCGTGGACAAAAAGCGCAATTTCACTGTCAGTACTGTGGCGCATCATGCGATGCCGACGAACAAGCTGCACAAAACATCGCACTAAAGTACTACTTCAAGTTAGTTGCAACAGAGGAAGAGCTTGTCGCATGTACGGAAAAGGGCATTCTCTCCACACTAAAACTCTTTATGCTGAAATCACCACAGTTCGCCAAACGCCATGTCACAGAAAGCACCACAGACTGACCGACCACTTATTCCGCTATCGTTCATTGCTGAGTATGCATATTGCCCGCGCAGCACCTACTATCTCCTGACGGACGCACCACGTGTGCGAGATGAAAATACATATATCCAAGATGGTCGTGCGGCGCATCGCGTGGTGGATAAACCATATACACGTCATCGCAATGCTCTACGCGTACAATCATCATTGCGTATTTACTCGCGACAGTACGGTATCAGTGGTGTAGTGGATGTTGTAGAATTCTATCCGCACAATGTAATTGTGCCGGTTGAATTTAAGCGTGGTAAAAAGCGTACAAATCCTGCACATCGCCAACAGCTCGCCCTGCAAGCACTGTGTCTGCGTGAAATGTTTTCATCATCACATCTTACGTATGGTGAAATTTTCTTTACCGGCGATCGCCAGCGAAAGCGATACACGCTTGGCGATGATGAGCAAAAAGAAGCAATAGTACTTGCTGATGCTGTCTACAAACGTTTACAAAAAGACTTGCTTGACCCACATGATTTTCCGCAACACCGTGATGCAAGATGTGACGGATGTTGTTTCCGTGACTTGTGTTATTTATAGTTTTATTGTATAATATAACGTCTTGATTCATAGGTGATAATATTATGACGTTATTGACGGAAGGGAAATCAACGGTCTATTATCGCGCACGTTTTGATGACACACTCAGTGTAAGTGGACAAAATTTTGCCATTCGCACAAAAGCTGGTGATATACGTGAAAAATTTCCAGCGCTTTCAACGCGCGATATTGTAATTTTCGGTGATGTAACACTCACAAATAAAGTGTTATCATTGGCACGTACAAATCACGTGCCAATTCACTTTATAGATGGTAAAGGCCGTTTTGTCGCTTCCGTGCTCTATGATTACACAAAAAATGTTTTTCTGCGTCATGCGCAATTTAAGTGGCACGATGACAAAGAAAAGCGGCGAGAAATGGCATATACATTTGTGCGTGGTAAGATTATCAATCAAAATCGTGTATTAAAAAAGATGCGTGCAACGCAACGTCTTAATACATTGCCGGATAATGTATCTCAAAATTTATCACTTGATACTATACGTGGCATGGAAGGTACTGCAGCACGTCAGTACTTTCGCATATGGCGAGATGCGTCACTTGTTAAAAATAATGCGGACTTTGTATTTCCCGGACGCATAAAGCATCCGGCAACCGATCCGTTAAATGCGCTTTTAAGTTTTTGCTATACACTTGCTCACGCGGAACTCGTTACACATATTATGATCGTTGGTCTTGATCCATATGTTGGCTTTCTCCATGATCAAAAATACGGCCATGCCGCGCTTGCAAGTGACTTCTTGGAAATTTATCGTGGACCAATTGAATATTTTGTGTTGCGTAGCGTCAATCGTAGAGAATTTACACAGAAAGATTTTACAACAGATGATGGTGGTGTCGTTTCGCTCTCACGACACGGATACGGAACGTTTTTTCCAAAGTGGTCACGGTTTATTCGCTACGATCACTTTGCGGAAAACCGCACACTTGTAGCGCTCATGGAGCGTGATGTGCGTCAACTTGCACAGATTCTCATTGGTGATCGCGATACCTTTAAGCCATTTGAATGGAAGCGCGTATGAGTGCGCAAAGAGAAAGATTTTTTGTTGCTTTTGATGTGTCAGATGATCGTCGGCGACGACGTCTTGTTAAAATCCTTGAAGAATTCGGTGTGCGTACACAATATTCAATTTTTGAATTTTTTCTCACACCGGCACGGAAACGTGAATTTATGGCACGTCTGCAGCACAGTAAATTTCTCGTAAAAAACAAAAAAGACGAAGCATTGATCATTATTCCGATTCCACAATCAATTGAGAAGCGTATCCGCCGCTACGGAACAACGTCACGCGTTTATGATGAACCGCATATTGCGATTTTTTAGAAGACGTTATATACTGAAGATACAGGGGGTCATTCCATTTTGTTTCGACCCTTTGTGCTCATTCTCCGCTACTAAAAACGGGGAATGATGGCGCATAAAGCGCCTCTCTTTCAAAGGATGTGAAAAACTGCTTACGGTGTGCATACTGCAAGCAGTTTTTCTTTCTCATATTCATAAATCGCGCAAAACCTTTGGAAAAGGCAGTAATTGTGAAAATGATCTGCTACAAGGTTTGCACACAAGAAATGGCTCAAAAAAGGGATTTTACACAAAAATACGCGAAAATGCTTTACAATGAAAACAGCGTTTTTGCCTTAAGTACGCCATATCTTGCGGTTTTAGAAACATCCTTTAAAAGAGAGGAGTAGAAACTCAATTTCTCGGCGCAACTGCTTACGTAACACCTGTTTTAGAAACATCCTTTAAAAGAGAGGAGTAGAAACTAGTACATGTGTAACTTCATACCTCGCACAAAAAGTTTTAGAAACATCCTTTAAAAGAGAGGAGTAGAAACCAGAATTCGTGTAGTAGTCCTTCACGAACCGCATGTTTTAGAAACATCCTTTAAAAGAGAGGAGTAGAAACATTATGAGAAATTTCCGTATTTTTCGTCCGTTTGTTTTAGAAACATCCTTTAAAAGAGAGGAGTAGAAACCGAGCGCGCGCGCGTCATAGGTGGAGGCGTCAGGTTTTAGAAACATCCTTTAAAAGAGAGGAGTAGAAACAAGACACACACGATGAGCGCGTTGCGGAGTTTGAGTTTTAGAAACATCCTTTAAAAGAGAGGAGTAGAAACGGAGAGCGCACTCCGTGACTTCGTCACGGTGCGGTTTTAGAAACATCCTTTAAAAGAGAGGAGTAGAAACTCACCCCCTTTCGCTTTTGTATCATATTTTTATGTTTTAGAAACATCCTTTAAAAGAGAGGAGTAGAAACGAAACAAGGGACACACAAACTTTTTGATTGTGTGGCGTAATGAATGAAAGTGGATCTATCAAGAAATTGTAAAAAAGTTTTCTCTTGCAAAAAAATAAATAGAGGAACAATACGTTCTTATCCTTCTGAAATTGTGCTGTTTTGATATTTATATTATGTCGCACAATTTGAGTTGTCCGACCTTTCTGTATAAATAACAACAACAATACTGCCAAACGGCAGTTTTTTTATTTTCTAGGGTGAGCGCTGACGCGGACGCGTATCCGCTGTAAATGCTCAGATATGAGATATATTCTCATTTCCGCTGCTGTCATTTTTACAGCAGCAAACGCGCTGAATACAGATGCGCGTGAGGTCATCACCCTGCACACTGACGTCGCGGTCGCGGCAGAGGTGCCGGAAGCAGAATACACGGCACCGGACCCGTGCGGACTCATTGATGTGGTATGTGATGACGAAAGACAACTTGACCGAGATGCGATTGAGCGTCTCATCCGGGAGACATTCCCGGAGGACCCGGACACGGCAGTGCGCATTGCACACTGCGAAAGTCGCCTGGATCCGTCGCGTGTGGGAGACACGCACACGGCATACTCCTCGTATGGAGTGTTCCAAATCCGACTCTTACCGGGTCGGGTGAAGTACGCGGGACTGACAGCGCAGAAACTGTTGGACGCGCGTCAAAACATCGCGTATGCGCGCAAAATCTACGATCGCTTTGGATGGCGGCCGTGGACATGTGCGAGAATTATCAGCGCGGTGGAGTAATTAGCTAGTCTCCGATTGCCGCTGTCGCTCGTGACTAGCGGCGACGGCAATCGGACAACAAAACTATGAGTACGACTCAAGAGATAGTCGCACAAGATGCGACAAAAGAGGAGAGGGATGTGGGAATTCAACCACAAACAACTCTAAATATCATCGCTCAAGCGATAGAGAAGAAGGTTGACGTAGAAACTTTGGAGCGACTGTTTGAGCTCCAAAAAGACTACGAGCAAAGGGAGGCAAAGAAGGCATTTATTGCCGCTATGGCAAAATGTCAATCTGAATTGCCGACAATTCGCAAAACAAAAGAGGTCTTGGAGAAAGACCGTCGTACCGTGAGATACAAGTACGCATCTATTGATGCAATCGTTGAGCAGGTGCGCGAATATATCGCACGCAATGGTCTCTCATACACAATCAAAACGCAACAGGATGACACGAGTGTGACGGCGACTGTCATCGTAACGCACGAAGGCGGACATAGTGAGGAGACGTCATTCCGTGTCCCGATTGACCCGAAGGCATACATGAGTGGCCCACAAAAGTTTGCGGCGGCTTTGACATTCGCGAAGCGATATGCATTCTGTAACGCATTTGGCATCATGACCGGTGACGAGGACACAGACGCAACACCGGAGACTGTCGGAAACGCCCAAGTGACGCAACCGAAGGTCACAAAAGAAGCGCTTGAACGTCTCTATTCTCTCATGAATGAGCTCGGAACAACACAGGGTGTGATAGAGTCGCAGATTGGCATGCCGCTGGCGTCGGCGAATATCAATGTGCTGCGGAAGGTGTATCAGGACCTGGAGCGCATCCGCCGCAAGCGCGCGAAAGAGGCGGCAAATGCGCCAGCTACTCCACCTGCAGCTCCGGCGCAAGGTCCGGCACAGAACGAACAGCAGGAGTCGGTACCGGATGAAAGTCCAAAGGAGCAGATGCAGCACACGGCCCTGTGTGCATCGCACAAAGGTGCGAAGTGTGACTGTATCCCTGTAGTAAATGATAACCAGTAAAATTATGACCCTATTTATCATTGGCTCTGCGCTCCTTGCTCTTATATTCTCGGTTGCGTACGAGTACGCGGAGGATATGCGCTATGAAGAAAAGTGGCGCTCAGAAAGTAAAAAATTCTGTGACGATCTGAAAAAACACAACATTAAGAATTATCGCTATGAAGATTCTCATTCGCGACGCTAGATCCCGACGGATGTTCCGCGTGGATGACGTCTACGTGGACGAATACCAGGATATTTTGAGTGTCTATTCTGACCGCGTCTATATGGCGCTGTGCCGTCACGCAGGACGCGGTCAGAAGTCCTGGCCGAGCATTGAACGACTCGCTAAGGGAATGAGCCGCACGACGGCAATCAAGGCGCTGAAAGAGCTGGCGGCGCATAATATTATCGCGATCACACGCGAGCGTGACGAGCGCACGCGGCGGCAAAAAAACAACGTGTATACACTCCTGGACGTGAGTGTCTGGAAGCGTGAGCCGGGTACACCAGATGAACCCCGAGCCGAGTCCACCTCACGTACCGACCCGGGTCCATCTGACGACAAAAGCCGGGTACACGAGGTGGACTGGAAGGATGCACATAAGAAGGATACACAAAGAAGGGTTGCGCAACGCGATGCGTCGCGCCCTCCCGTTTGCGCATTTGATTATTGTTCTGGTAAGCCGATGCGTAATCGCCAAATGTGCGCACGTCACGAGCAGATGGATGCAACTGCATTTCGTGATTGGCTCGCCGATTCTGATCAGGAACACATCCGCGTCGTCGCGAAGTTTCTGACGGAGCTTATCACATACGGTCATGCGCCAGACCTGCGCACAGCAGCGCAGTGGCAGTTGTGGCTGAAGCCGAATCTGAAAGTCGCGAGCGAGATTGTGCGGACCGGCTTCACCGACGATCAGCTCGCGAGAGCGGTAGACGGCATTGTTCACGCGAGGTACATCACAGAGTATTCGCTCGCGACTGTCGTGAAATTCGCATTAAATTCCAAAAAGAAATAATCATATGCAAGGATTCCACAAAACACAAAGACAAACCGATGCGTCGCCGATCGGACTACTGAGCACGAAAGAGGGTATCCACAAGGTGCGGATGTTTGAGTCTATGCTTGGCGACAGAACATTTGACCGGTACTGCGTGGAGCACGGATACTATCGCTATGTGGATGTGCATGGGCACAAGCACCAAGTGTTCCGCGAGGACAAGATCCCGAATTACAATCGTGACAAGATCCTATACGATGCACTCCGGCAGTTGCGACTGCGCCGCAAGCGCGCGAAGGAGCACGAGGCGGCGCGCGTTAATTCACTCACGAACTAAATCCAAACCTATGAAGAAAGTAGTATTTTTTGACACCGAGACGACCGCGAGCGATACGAAAGTCGCGGAGATCGTACAAATCTCTGTCGTCGGAGAGACACACGTGATTCTGAACGAGTACTTCAAACCGGACACGCCAATTACCGTTGAGGCAATGGCGGTGCATCACATCACGCCGATGAAGGTGGAGAAGTTGCAGTCATTTGACGCGTCGCAATCCATAGAGACGGTGCGTGCACTCATCTCTGAAGGCGCGGTGTTTGCGGCGCACAATATCGCGTTTGACGCGGCAGTGCTCGCGAATCACGGCGTGGTGATTCCTGCGAAGCAGCAGATCTGCACGATGAAGGTTGCGCGCGCGATTGATGAGAATGAGAAGTGGCAAAGTTACGGACTGCAGTATTTGCGCTATGCGCTCGGACTCTACGATGTAGAAGTACCGGAAGGCACGGCTGCGCACGACGCGCTCTACGACACGATCGTATTGCGTGAAGTATTCGGCGCGCTCGTGAATATGATGCGCGGACAGCACGAGGAGGTCGCACCGGTGATTGATGAGATGATCAAAATTACGCAGGAGCCGGCTGTCATTCGTCGGATGCCGTTCGGAAAATACAAAGGCGAGCGACTGGAGGATGTGCCAGAGGACTACATCATGTGGATCTCACAGCAGGACGCGGATAACTATGACCTTCTCTACAATCTACAAAAAGCGAAATCAAGTAAAGTGCCATTCTAGTATGACTATCATCGTCACAAGTCGCAGAGGTGGTCGCCGCCGGAGCAAGTACAATGCACGGCGGACCGTGTACAACGGCGTGACATATGACTCACGCCGGGAGGCAGAGGTTGCGGCGGAGTTAGATATGCTCCGCCGGGCCTCGGATCCGAAACGGTGTGTCATAGACGTCCAGCGCCAGGTCCGCATCCCTCTCGTCGTGAATGGGCAGAAAATTTGCACGCATGTCCTGGACTTCCTCGTGACATACGCCGACGGCCGCAAGGAGCTCGTGGAGGTGAAGGGATATGAGACAGCGGTGTGGAAACTGAAGCGCAAGCTGCTGGAAGCGACGTGGTTGCGAGAGCATGAGGATGTGATCTATAAAATCGTAAAGTGAAAAACTATGAACAAAAAGGAAAAGCTATACTACGTAATATTCAAAAATGCCGGAGGCACATTCTCGGCTCACGGGTATGTATCAGCAGGATTGGAGATAGAGGGTCGTGTATCCACAATCGGCACGTGGGACACATACGAGGAGGCAAAAAAGAAAATACTGTCTGACGGACACGTTGTTGTGGAAACAACACCGATAGAGACTACGTATCTAAGGAATGCCACAGCTGAAGATGCAACACATGTCGTGCGCTGTCGTCAATGTCAGGGTGGAAACTGTCGCGAATACACGATGCCGTGCGTAGTACTCGGCAAGCCAACGAAAAGTGGCAAGGTGCGCGTACTGGTGTTTGGGTACAGAACATCAGGTCGCACAAATGAGAAACGCGTGCGGTATGTTGATGTTGAAAATTTAATGGAGAAGTAAACCTATGGATAAATATACATTACTTTTAATCGGCGTCATTCTGTGGCTTGTATCATCTTTGTTGATGTTGTGGAGTATTATTTGTGATATTTTTCAGTAAGCAAACATATGAATAACGATGTAAAAGAATTAACAAAACAGCTCCGCACAATGAGAAATGAGGTGATGGACAGAAATAACAAACCTCTGTCTCTATCAGAAGTTTTGTTGATGATGCAGTCAAAATTTGATTCTGAGAAATGCGGAAAGATTATAGAGATGAACGGCTTGGGTGAATTCTATGTATGTGACAACTACAGCGATATCCCAATAGAGTTGTTCACCTTTGATCTTACACGTTCGCCGGAGGACCAATGCGAAGAGGTATTGAAGGAGTTGTATAAGAATTTAATTGAAAAAATATGACAAAACTATATTGCACAAAATGCGGCAATCTGCTGGAGCACAAAAGAAAAAGAGCTGATAGGGTGCATGTGGTTGATGACTTATGGGATACATCACGCATTGTTGATAGTCGCTTTGACATTAAGACAGGTGAAGAAAACATCGTTGATGTGTTTATTTGCAAAAATTGGAAACAAAACATTTTTTGCAAGTTTTTTGGCGTTTTCTGTGAAAGCGAGAACCATACAAAAATTGCTTTTTATAAAGGCAAAGAATACAATCTATGATCTTGAGCAAAATACAACAGAGAATACACACCGGATGTGGCTGCAGTAGGTGCCGGAGCGGTCGGAGCGGGCGACATAAGTGGACGCGCAAATTATTCAACAAGCAGGCACGGATGAGGTATAAGAAGGAAAGGAGAAATTACAAACACTGAAAAACAGTGGATAAGAGTATTGGATACACTGACTAACAATGGCAAAAAACAAGAAAACAACAAAGAAACGCAAAGTCATTCGTTGTCAGGCGGATAAAATTGCTGTCTTGGAGGAGTGCGGTGGGGACGCTGCTCTTGCTGCTTTTATCGCTGAGTGGATGAAAAATGGGATGAACGCAACAAAAGCATATAAGAAACTTCACCCGGAAGTAACAGAGCGCAGCGCTCGTGTTCTCGGAGCCCGTCAGTTAACAAAAGTTAACATTTCGGCTATTCTCGCAATCTATGATCTTGGAATAGATAAGTATGTGGAAAAGCTCAGAGATGGTCTTTCTGCGAAGTCTCCGGTTGTTTGGGACGGGAAAGTTGTTGATTACTATGATGACTACAGAGTACGCAGACAATATCACAAAGCATTGGGAGAATTACACGGACTGGAGGGACGCAAGAGTGATACGCCTAGTGTATCGGTCAATATCAACAATGGTATTCAGGTAACATTCAAGGATTACTCGTGATGTTTGATGTGAACAAAATCTACAAACCACTCTTTGTCGGGAATGCTGCATCCGGCAAGCGGCCGCGGTACATCATCATGATGGGCGGACGGTCCGCCGGGCGATCGCACGCAGCCAGTCAATATGCGCTCATCAATCTGCTCTCGGCAACATACTTCCGCTGCGCGATTATGCGGTTTGTGCTGAATGATGTCCGACATAGTATCTGGCAGGAAGCTGTGGACCGGCGCGATGAATTGGATGATGAGATTGCCGCGCGCGTGAGCGTGACGGAAAATCAGATGAAGATGCAGTGCGGTGGCAACACGATTGTTGGGAAGGGTTTCCGGCGCAGTACAAATGATCAAAAGAGCAAACTCAAGTCGTTGGCGAACTTCAATTGTGTGATCATAGAAGAGGCGGACGAGGTCGCGGAGGAGGACTTCATCCAACTGGACGACTCGCTGCGTACAGTGAAGGGTGATGTGACGATCGTCTTGCTTCTGAACCCACCGCACCGCAAGCACTGGATTATCAGACGCTGGTTCAACCTTACGAAGTCCGGTGTTGATGGCTTCTACAAGGCGGACCTGAAGGACAGCGAGAAGCGCGACACGATCTACATCCACGGAACGTACGAGAGCAATCGCCAGAACATCGCAGACAAGACTATTGACAACTTTGAGCGCTACAAGACGCGCAACCCGAGCCACTACTACTCTATGATCAAGGGGCTTGTGTCGGAGGGTGCACGCGGCCGCGTGTTCACAGACTGGCAGACAATCAGTGTCGCTGAGTACGAGGCGCTGGAGTATGAGCGGTTCTACGGACTTGACTTTGGCTTCTCTAACGATCCGACTGCGCTGGTGGAAGTGATGCGTCACAACGAACGTATCTATGTCCGGCAACTGCTCTACGAGACGGGCCTCACCAACGCACGCATCGCCAAGAGGATGGAGGAGCTCGGTGTGAATGGTCTCATATTCGCAGACGCATCGGAGCCGAAAAGCATTGCGGAGATTGCGGAGTACAACTTTGACATTAGCGCTGCGCCGAAGGGGAATGACAGCATCCGGACCGGCATTGATTATATCCACGACCACGAGGTGTACTACACAGAGGACTCTGACGACATCGCGGATGAGCTGCAGGAGTACAAGTGGGCGCTGGACCGTAACAAAGAGCCAACGAACACGCCGGTGGACGCGCACAACCACGCAATGGATGCGATTCGCTATGCACTCGCCGGGCGCAAGAGTTGGGTCCAGCCGGCTGAGCCACGCATAAGATTGATGTAAAAAATAGCAAAAACACTATGATTCTTGCAAACTGTCCACGATGCAACGCATTGGTCGCGAAATTCAAGGAAACGGAAGCGACGGCACTGGAGACACGCTGTCCGCACTGCCGGTCACCGGTCTCCATCGCAATTGAGCACGCTGTTGTATTGCGCATCGGTCTGAATGCGCGCAAGGTCTACGACAGCGAAGGTCGTCCCCTTATGATTCATTCACTAACGAAAAAACAATGACACGAAAAAATGCACTGCGCGCTACCAAAAAGCAGCGCGAGGAAGCCGCGAAACGCATCCAGCAGATCGCGCAGGAATTTCACGCAAAGCACGCCGACACCGGCACCATCTCTATGCAGTCACTGCAGGAAGCGCAGGAGATTGTTGACGAGATGGGCGGGTGCATCAAGGTAGACATTGACGGTGACGATGCACTGCTGGAGTTTATGTTCTGCTCCGGCACGAAGCCGCGCATCCGGCACACGCAGAAAAAGACACCGGGCGGTGTGATATTGCCGCACGCTGTGGAGCGTGGTATAGTGAAGGTAGACAAAAAGAGGTAAGGAGATGTGGCGGCGAGTCGTGACTAGCGCTTGCCGCCAGACCTCATGAGCTCACGAGCTCTGCTTGGTCCTGACATGTCGGGACGCGCAGGGCTCTTTTTGTATTTATCACGAAACTATGAAAATCAAATCTCTCTTGCGTGGCGCGCTACTGAAATTTATCGGATATGGCGGCGGCATCCCGTTCCTCTCATCGGTGACCGGCTCATATTTTATGCGCCGAAAAAGCGCGGAAACAGATCCGCTGAACGCATTCGCCGGGTGGGTATATTTTGCCATTAAGATTATCGCTAACCGCGTGTCAGCGACACCACTGGATGTCTATGTGCTCAAAGGCGACGCGCCGGAGCGCGTGGAGGACCACGCAATCATCGCACTGCTGGAGCGCCCGAACCCGATTATGGACAAGGTGCAGATGTTGGGGCTCGTCGTTACATATCTGAAGCTTTTTGGCGCCGCGCCGCTTTTTAAGATTCGCAAAGGTCGCCGCATTGTCGGACTCTTTCCAATGCGCCCGGACCTGTTGAGCATCAAGCAGAAGCCGGACGGCACCGTGTCGCACTATGAGTTCCGCGCCGGTGGGAAGGTGGAGCGGTTCAGTACGGAGGATGTGGTATACATCCGCGACCCGGACCCGCGAGATGTGATTCGCGGTTACAGTTCGCTTTCCGCAAGCGCGTTAGAAGTGGATGTGGACGCTGCTGCCGCGATATGGAACAAGTACTACATGGAGCGTCACGGCGAGCCGGATGTTGTGTTGGAGACGGAACACGAGCTTTCTGACGCTGTATACAAGCGCCTGCGAGACTCATGGGAGGAGCGCTATGGCGGCCCAACGAATGCCGGAAAAGTGGCGATTCTTGAGGGTGGCGTCAAAATCGGAAAGACCGGGCGCAAGTCACCAAGTGAAGCCGGATATATGGAGACGCGCAAGAACAGCAAGCAGGCAATCCTGAGCATTCTCGGTGTGCCGGAAGGGTTCTTTGCCAAAGACACGACCTATGCGAACGCGAAGGTTGCAGAAGAGACGCTCGCGAAATACACGGTGGACCCGATGCTGCGCCTGATCGTTTCGCAGTTGAACGCTTTCCTCGTGCCGCAAATTGACGATACTGCGTGGCTAGACTATGAGTCACCTGTTACGGAGGATCGCAAGACGGTGCTGGATGAGACGCGCTTCGGCGTCAATGTGTGGCTCACGATAAACGAGGCGCGTGCACGGTACAGTCTACCACCGCTGGACGGCGGTGACGTTCTCTATGTGCGTTCGCAGGGTACGCAGGTCGGTGACGGTGAGCAGCCGAAGGCGCTGCAACTTGCTGACGGGTTGAGCCGCAAGCAACTGCGCATCAAGTCTGCGATATTGGCACGATCGCACAATTCACGCAAAGCACTGCACGATGTTGTACAGCGCGTCAAGGCGCGTCGGGCGTTGAACCGTCTGCGCAAGAAGCAGGAGGAGAAGAAAGTTGTGCGACTGACAACGAAGAGCGCGAAGGATGAACCAACACTGCCGGAGGCGCTCGTGAAGGAGCGCAAGGCATATCTCGCAACGGTGGACAAACGCGAGGAGCAGTTCACCGATGCACTGCGCGCGTACTTCTCGCAGCAGCAGAGTGCTGTGATAGAGAAGGTCGCACAGGTGTTTAGCGCGAAGGCGCACAAGGACACCACTATCCCGGCCGTAGTAGAGGAGGTGATGGGTGACAATGACGCGTTGGCGAAAATTCTCTCCGAGCAGTACGGCATAGACTTTGAGCACGGTGTCGTGGCGATTGCCGGGCTTCTCAGGCAGGAGGCGGTGGACATTCTCGGGACCGACGCCGCCAAACAATTCCTGGAG
Source organism: Candidatus Moraniibacteriota bacterium (assembly GCA_027031495.1). GTDB lineage: Bacteria > Patescibacteriota > Minisyncoccia > Moranbacterales > JALVQA01. The sequence continues at coordinate 129,447 of JALVQA010000006.1, read as the reverse complement.
GAGAACCCGCCGCGCTTCGCGAATGAGATCAACATCCACACGCGCGACGAGCTGACGCTCGCGCTGCAGGAGGGGATTGATGAGGGTGATGCGGTGGATGAGTTGTCGGCACGCGTTGCGCGTGTGTTTGACGAGGCGCGAGACTACCGCAGCGAGCGCATCGCGCGCACAGAGGTCGGACGCGCGCAGAACTTTGCACGCTGGCAAGAGATGAAAGCGCTTGGCGCGACACATCGCATCTGGACGGCCGTGTTCCGGAACACACGCGCGTCACACGCGGAGGCGGACGGGCAGATCGTCGGGATAGACGAGCCGTTCACCATCGGTGGACATCACGCGATGTACCCAAGCGACCCGTCGCTGCCAATCTACGAGAGCGTCAACTGCCAGTGCAGTGTTGCGCCGGAAATAGAGGTGTGATATACTGAAAGTAACAAAGTGAAAGTCTACGAGACTCTGTACAGGTTCGCCACGGCGACCCGGTGCAGGGTCTTTTTTATTGTTTAGACAAAAGTATGAAAAAGAAGCACACGAAAATTATCACCGTCGGTGGTAAAGAGGTGAAAGTCACGATTGCGTCGCGCAGTATGGATGTGAAGTCCATCAGTGATGCGGAGGGCATCGTGGAGGCGTATGTGAGCGTCTTTGATGTGGTGGACTCATACGGTGATGTCGTCGTGAAGGGCGCGTTTGCGGAGTCGCTGGAGCGCAAGTTGCCGAAGGTCGTGTATTCGCACGACTGGAAGGAGATCATTGGGAAGGTCGTGGAAGCGAAAGAGGACGATCACGGCCTCCTGGTCAAGATGAAGCTCACAATGGAAGTACAGCGCGCGCGTGAGACATTCGCGTTGCTGCGCGATGGCGCGATTGATGAGTTCTCATTCGGGTACACCGTGGAGGAGAAGGAGGTACGCGACGACGGTGTGACGGTCCTGAAGAAGGTCAATGTGTATGAGGTGTCACCGGTGCTGATGGGCGCGAACCCGGAGACGGAGCCGGTGAGCATCAAGAGCGCCGAGAAAGATGATGGCGACACGCAGGAGAAGAAGACACAGAAAGAGAAGGTGGCAGAAGCGAAGGGTGATGTGCAGGAGATTATTGACGAGCGGACCAAGCGTGAGAAGAAGTGGGAGAAATTCCGCGAGGCAAGTGAGATTTTTGATGCATTCTGGAGCGCGTACTTTGACGACGCGTCTGAAGTAGATGATTTTGACGCACTTCTGTCCGAGACGCTTGCGCTGCTGCAAGAGCTCATCGGAAGTAGTCAGAAGGCCGGCAATGCGCAGCTGCGTGATGCGATTCTCGCACACAAGGCGCCGCACCGGTATATGGAACAGTCAGTCGCTGCCGCTGACAAAAAGTCCTCGGAGAAAGAGGCGCAAAAAGTTGCAGCAATGAAAACGGCGGCCAAAGCACTGAACTTTGCGCTGCACGTTGCGAAAGATAAATAGTTAACGCATAAAACTATGAAGTTGAAAGACTTATTGGTGGAGGTGGATGGTGAGAAGGTTGCCCTCGGCGAGCTCGTGAAAACAGCGACTGCTGACGAGTTGCGTGAGATGGGCATTGTGGATGAGAAGGGCTTCATCAACACAGAGAAGTTGCCAATGGCGGCAAAGAATGACGAGGCGCTCAATGAGGAGAAGGTGGCGGAAGCCGCAAACTTCATCAAGGCGCTCGTTCTGCCGCCAAGCAAGCACGAGCAGCACGGTGTGAAGGCGATTGACACTGGTAGCGGTTCGTTTGGGAGCACGGTTCCGACGACGCTTGCTGATAAGATCCTGGAGAAGAAGGATGCGGAGAGCGTATTGCGCGGACGCGCATTCAGCTTCTCGTTCTCCGGGAAGTTCCAGTTGCCGAAGGAGTCGGTGTCTGTCACTGCATACTGGGTAGCTGAGAACGCAAGTGTCACAGAGTCCGCACCAACGACCGGTAGCTTGACGCTGGACGATCACTACCTCGCTGCGCGTGTTTTGGCACCGTGGAAGTTGATGGACACATCTGCTGTTGGCATCGTGAACTACATCTCCGCAATCGCCGGTCGCGCACTGGCGCAGAAAGAGGAGGAGGCGTTCATTGCCGGTTCCGGCAGCGCTCAGCCAACCGGTCTGCGCAGCGCGTCAATCAGTTCTATCGCACAGAGCGGTGCAGCACTCGCGTACTCTGATCTCGTAGATCTGTACTTTGAGTTGCCGGTGCAGTATCGCAAGAACGCTGTATTCATCGGTTCTACCGGTGCGGTGAAGAAGACGGTGTCACTGGAGGACAGCAACAGCCGTCCGCTGTTCCCGGCAGGACAGCCGCTTGACCGTTTGTTCGGTAAGGAGCTGCTGGAGACTGGCAACATCCCTGAGAACCTCGGTACCGGAAGCAATGAGACGGAGATGTACATCGGCGACCCATTCTACTACTGGATCAAGGATGGTCAGAACCTGGAGATGAAGACCGACGAGATTCTGTCCAATATGCAGACGGAGATTCTCGTGTACCAAGCAGTGGATGGCAATGTGGCACTGGAGGACGCATGGCGCAAGCTCACAGGCGTCAAATAGTCACGACATAATTCGCTAAGAGTAAAAACTATGGCTGCAAGTAACACACAAGCAGATGCTAAGAAGCAGGCAGACGCTAAGAAGGTCAAGCGCGATGTGGTGAAGGTGAAATTCACCAAGGGCGCCGCACCATATGTCGCAGGTGACATTGCCGGCTTCCCACAGAAGCAGGCGGACGCCTATATCAAGGCAGGTGTCGCCAAGAAAGCGTAGGATGCTCCCTCTCTCCCGTATGCGGGGGAGGGATGAGCGGCATACCATATGATTACATTCCGACTGGAAGGCGACCTCAAAGAGCGCCTGAAACAAGTTCTCCACAATGAGCCGCTCGCTGTGAAGCGCGCGGTGCGCAAGAGTATCCTACTGCTGTGGCGCCGGTCCCATGACAAGACACCGGCGTGGCGTGGTGACCTGCGCAAGGCGACATCGTGGCGCGTGCACGGCTATCGTGGCGTGGTGTACAACAACCTCAACTACGCCGTCGCGGTTCACGAAGGCACGGCACCACACGCAGTCCCGGCGCGCATCTGGAAGGATGAGAGCAGTGACTTTGCGCGGTGGGCACGCGAACACGGGATGACGCCGTTCGTGTTGGCGCGACACATCAAACGCAAGGGGACACGCGCGCAGCCGTGGATGCGCAAAGCGTTTGAGCATCACCGGCGCGATGTTGTACGCATTTTTGAGAAACATATTGACGACGCACTATCATGATTGGATCAGTAACAGCGCTCAAGCGCTACATCGGAATCACAGACACATCGCAGGACACGCTCCTGACGGACCTTTTGACGTATGTGAGCAGCGAGATTGAGGCGCTATGCAATCGTGGTATAGAGCAAACGACCGATACGGAGTACTTTGATGGCGGCAGCAAGCTGATTCGCCTGCACAATTTCCCGATCAGCTCAGTATCCGCACTGGAGTACAATGCAGGTTCTGAGAGTTCACCGGCGTGGACGGCTGTGGACCGTGACGACTACCACATTGACACGGCCGCCGGTATCATCACACACGTCTCCGGCTTTCCTGGTGGCACGCAGGGGCTGCGCGTGAAATACACTGGCGGATATGCTACCGTGCCGAGCAACCTGGAGCAACTGGCATACCAGATGGCATCGGAGGAGTACCGCAGGCGGAAGTCATACGGCGTGAAGAGTGAGAGCATCGGTGCGGCACGCATAGACTGGTCCAAGGAGCTCACGGCTGCGCAGCGCGCGGTGATTGGCAGGTATAAGAGTATCAACGTATGATGTCGCCGTTTTTTGACAAAACATTTACAGTCAAGCGTCTCACGCAGTCCGGGGATAAGTCATCGTACCAAAGCGTGAGCGTGGACGGCGCGTGTATGCTGCGACAAGCCGGTGCGCATCTCACACAAATCAATGGACTGCAGTATGGTGAGCTGTGGGAGATGTACGCGGCAGCCGGTGTGGATGTGCGCACAACCGACCGCGTGACAGTTGATGGTGTAGACTACACAGTCAAAGGTGTGCGCAGCGATACACTCGGCGGCGCAGATTATACACACATACTTCTCGTAAAGAAAACACTATGAGTTGGTCAACACTGCACAATGCAATCAAGACAAAACTGGATGCGCGCACCGGTAGCGGGCAGGTGTTGGCGGCAGCGTATAAGTCGCACAGCGTAAAGCCGTCCGGGTATCCGTACGCAACTGTAGAGCCGTCATCACGTGAGGAGGACTACCTTACACTCAATGACAATCGTGCAACCTATGTGTTTGACATCGTGGTTCATCAGGAGATGGAGCAGGTCGGCGAGGAGCGCGCGATAGAGATCGTGGAGGCAGTACTGGACCAGTTGGAGAAGGACCTCCGCGACGACTACACGCTCAGCGGAGCAGCACATGTTTGCCGTCCGGCGCCAGGTGAGTGGGGTGAGTACCCGGAGGAGAGTGGCTGGGTGAAGTACGGCTCGCTGAAGTTATCATGTGAAGTAGATAAACAATAAAGTACAAATCTATGAAGAAACAATCACAGAACAAGGCGGTGACGCCGCAGAAGGATGGGGAAATCAAAAACAAAGCGTTCTTTATGCCGGAGACGCAGAGCGTTGTGCAAGCGCAGGACGCCGAGCAAGCGGCCAAGAAAGCAAAGGTAATCAAACATAAGTAGCAAAACTATGCAAGGAAGAAAGTATTCATTTGGTATCGGGAAGGAGAGCGCGCGCGGTACGGCTGTAGCACCGGCTGTGTGGATTCCGCTCACGGAGCCGCCATTCGTCATCAACAAGGTGGATGGGATGGCAGACGACGCGGGCTATGGTGTCATCGCGAACGCGACCGACCGCACGGTGACAAAGGAGTGGGCTGAGGGTGAGATCAAGGGTAATGTGATGGACGAGTCCATCGGGTATTTGCTCCTGGCGGCACTCGGGTCCGTTTCCAGTACTACCAAGAGTGGTGAGACGGCCGTGTATGAGCACACATTCACGATGCAGAACGACAACACGCACCCGTCGTTCACGCTGAACATCAAGAACGATGTGCAACAGCTCAAGCATGCGCTTGGGATGCTGCAGTCGCTGAAGCTCTCGTGTGAGGCAGGACAGGATGCGGTGTTTACGGCGTCGTTCTTGGCCAAGAAAGGTGCGGCGGCAAGTGACACAGTGAGCTACTCATCCGAGCGACGCTTTTTTTCAAAAATGGCGGCATTCAGCTACGCAAGCACTCTCGCAGGACTTGACTCATCGCCAACGACGATGGAGATTCGCTCGTTTGAGATTAGCATTGATAAAAATGTAGAGCCGCGCTATGTCTGTGGCAACAGCGAGCCGTCCGATATTCGCAACCGTGACTTTGTCGTGGAAGGAAACATTGAGGCATACTTTGACGACGCGACGATGAAGCAGATCTACGAAGGTGGGACCAGCAAAGCACTGCGTGTCAAAGCGACGCACACGGACACAATCGGCAACAGTTCCAACCCGACCATCCAGATAGACTTGCCGAAGGTGCAGTTTGATGAGTGGTCACCGTCCGGTGGACTTGGCGATGACATCCTGCAGACCATCCGGTTCCGCGCGTTCTACTCACTCTCCGACGCGATGATTGCAAAGGCGATTCTCACGAACGAGAAGGCGTCGTACTAGACGAACACAAAAACACCGCCTGCTGCGCATGGGAGTTTTTCTCACCTCCTCTCCTGTGCGCCACTGGCGGTGTTTTTCTATTTTACTTCACGCTGTCAATGTTTACAGCATAGTCACAAATACACAACTTCTTTGTGCAGTTTTTTTGCGGCAATTGCGGGTCTTTAATTTCTTTTCTTATGGAAACTGTTTTATGATGAATTGCTTTACAGGCCGCGCAGCATCCTGTTGCAATAATATCAGCGCGTGTTGCGCCAGACTCTGCGATGTGGCGCAGTTGCGCACGGTTTGACTCTCGCATAAAGTCTGAGCCATCACTCCCCTCATCAACAAGCACCCACGCCATACGATGGTAAATTGTTGCCATTTTATGGTTGTCACCATCGCTTATTGCCTTGTTAAGTTGGCATTCCAGCTCTTTGAAGTCTTTTATCTTTTTATTGCTATTTTCGGAGTTCGTTGCAGCATCTTTGTTTTTGTCTGTGACAATATTTTTGTGTCCGCATTTTGGGCAATGTGACAGGTTTGCCGCTATACCGATAGCGATTCCGAAAACAAATGGGAGCGATGCAAAGAATGCAAAGTGCTCCGATATGTTATCTGTTAGCATAATCGCAAAAAACGCGATCAAACTAGCAATTGCAACAGCTGTTGCAATCGTTGCTTTTTTGGTGCGATCCTGTGGCATCTCGCCATCAAAACCGCAGTGCGGGCAATGAATATGCATATCACCTCCAGTTATGTGATTATACTCCAGGATAGCACAGAATTGATTAGTGTGGTATACTGGAGACAAAGACAAGCGTCTACGGACCTCATGCGCGGAAGTTACGACCTCCGCGTGCGAGGTCTTTTTTAATTGGAGGTAAGAAAAAACTATGGAGCGACCAACAAAAAAGGTGAAACTTTCAAGTGGTAAAACCCTTGAAATCTATACATATATAACAGGAGCGGAAAATGATGCTCTTGAAAGAATTTTCTTGGATGCGCAAAATGTACGGCTAACGAGTGCGCAGGAGCGTGAGGTTACATTTTCTGCGAGTGTTGTGAAGGATGCGCAAAATAAAGCGCTAGAGATGCTCATTGTTTCATTTGACGATTCAAATGAAAATATCATAGATCGAATCGGCGCACTGCCAAGTAATCAGGCACGGGAGATCTATGACATCGTTGATAGTATAGGCAGTGATGATATTTCTGAGGATCACGAAAAAAAAGGCGAGTCCGGCAACAATTCTCAGGACTCCTGAGAGGTTGTCGGGTAGAATCACCAGATCCTATTGTCCGAAAGGTGCTGATATGTAAGGCGATGGGATGGAGTAGTCAGGAATACGATACTGCGCCGCGGGAATTTATAACAACTGCAGAAGTGTATATTGAGGAGGTTGAGAAAGTAAGAAAGGAAGAAGAGGAAAAATGGAAAAGACAGCAAAACTACAAATCGTCATAGACGCGCGGAACAATGCGATGCGTGAATTAGACAAGCTCAATGCGACGGCAGGGCGACTTGGAAGTCGCTTTGAGAAGGAACTTGGGCTTATTGGTCGCGCTGCGAATGCTGCGAAGTATGCTCTTGCTGGACTTGCCGGAAGTATGACGACTGCAGGTTTTTTCGCTGTACGTAGCGCTGCGCAATTTGAGCAGAACCGCATCGCTTTTGAGTCAATGCTTGGAAGTGCAGATGAAGCAAGTTCGCTTTTAAAGCGTATTTCCGACTTTGCATCAAAGACACCATTTGACCTTCCGCAAGTTGTTGAAGGCTCAAAGAGATTACTTGCGTATAATATTTCAGCAGAAAAAATTATTCCAACATTCAAGATGTTGGGTGATATTGCGTCCGGTGTTGGCACAGATAAATTACCGCAACTCATCACTGCATTTGGGCAGGTCCAGGCAAAGGGCAAGTTGATGGGACAAGAATTGCTTCAATTCACTGAGGCAGGTGTCAATTTAGGTGGCGAATTGCAAAAGATATTCGGAGTCACGCGTGGAGAGTTGGAAAAGATGATATCATCAGGCAAAGTTACATCCGATAATGTCACTGATGCACTGCGCCGCATGACGAGTGAGGGAGGTTTGTTCTTTCAGGGAATGGAGCGTCAGAGTAAATCGTTCAATGGAATTATGTCAAATCTACGCGATGATATAGGGAATATTGCACGAGAAATTGTCGGAATTAATCAGCGTGGTGACATAAGAGAGGGATCTATTTTTGCGATGTTGAAAAAGTCCGCAGAGGATATGATGGGTTGGTTGAGTGCAAACAAAGAAAAAATTGCTAACGAGATGATTGTGTGGATGAAGAAAGCAATTGATGGCGCAAAGAAACTCGTTGATGAACTTGGTGGTCCGCGTGGAATATTGAATAGACTTAAATCTACGGCCGATATCATATTCAACAAGATGCTCCCTGCGATAGGAAAATTGACTGTTTTTCTTGTGGATAATGGGAAGGCGATTTTATATGCCGTAGCAGCGTGGGAGGCACTGAAAGTTGCAACATCTGCTATATCATTTGTTAGCATTATCGGCAACGTTGGACGTTTAACAGGCGGCTTTCTAAAAATATCCAGCATTCTCAGCGGAACGCTTGTTCGGTCACTCCTTGCTGTAGCGGCGGCTTTTGCTCCTGTTGCTGCTGCAGCAGCACCGTTTCTTATTGGTGGGGCAATCATCACCGGAATTGTCGCTGGAGCATACCTTATCATCAAAAATTGGGACAAGGTTAAACGTTTTGGTGCAGCAGTAGCTGGGAGTATCAGCCGAGCATTTCAGAGAATGGGAAGTGCAATAAAAAATGCATTCTCTGGTGCTATGGACTGGATTCGTCGGAAACTTGGTATTATTGGACGACTTGTAAATAAAGCAATTCGCTCGTATAACCGTATTCCCGGACTTCCAAACATTAAGGAGTTCAATTTCTCACGCCGTGCCACCGGTGGTACCGTAACAGCCGGGCGGCCATATATGGTGGGAGAGAATGGTCCGGAGATGTTCGTGCCAACGCAGTCTGGGCGCATAGAGCAGCCACGCGATGCTGTGCAATCAGCGCCTGGCGTGACGGTCAACATAGATCTGCGCGGTGCAACACTCACGGACGAGACACTCATTGACCGCGTGCGCACGGCACTGGCGGATGACTACCGGCTGGCGACACTCGGTGTGCGGTAGTCCTGTTTTACTAGCAAATAATTACTAGCAAAAAAAATGCGAGCAATATCATTCAACGGATTAGACCTGCAGAGCGGTGGCATCGCCACAGTTGAGATGGCGTGGGAGTCATCACCGCTCAATGTCCAGGTGGAGAACAACGCGCACGGCAATGCGCGTGTCATAGATGCGCGCACAGTGAAGCGTGATGTCCAGGTGCGCCTGACGCTCTCCGCTGCCGATGCAAATGCGCTGGACGCGCTCATAGACAGCGTGAAGCAGTCACTCGTAGGCGTGGAGGATAATCTCTCCGTATCGTACAACGGCACGACGCGCGTGTACCCGGCCGTGTGCGTATCGCTCTCACCGGTGCGCAAGCCGCAAGATATCACGCTGGTGGAAGTTGTCGCGCACTTTGTCGTTCTCGGCTATGGCCGCGCACAGAGTAAAACAACACAGAGCTACACCGGTAAGACGGCCGCACTCTCCGAGACGATTGCCGTGACCGGTACGGCACCACCAGCACCAAAAATAACGGTGACAATCAACTCCGTAACGAACGGCACAGCCATCGCAATCACCGTCGGAAGCGACACGATTACGCTCACGCGCACACTCGCTGCGTCGGATGTCATCGTGGTAGATGCCGACACTCTGGAGGTGACGGTGAACGGTACGACTGTAGACTACGACGGCATTATTCCGGCGTGGACAACCGGCAACAACACACTCGGCATCACCATCACCGCTGACGCTGTGAACTATGACGCGAGCGTAGAGTACTATCCTCTCTATCTATGACGACGATTACGAAAACAAAGCAGTACGAGTACAAGATCTACGACTTCAGCTGGAATGTCGTTGGTGTATTGTCGGATGTGGCGGATCATCACCCGGTGTTCGCGTATGATGTCAACGGTGGGCTCGGCGCGCTGCGCCTCACCATAAACCGCCACCGGTCCAAAGTGTACACCTGCAACGACCTCATCCCGGGAAACCATATCGTCGTGACTGAGAAAAACGGCGGCACGAAGGTCTACAGTGGCCGCATTATGCGCGTGAACTCTGTGATTGGCACGGAGAAGTCACAAGTGAGTATAGAATGCGTCGGCTATGTGCAGGAGTGGGCCGTGCGGCTCGTGGAGCTCTCCGATGGCACAACGGGCCTTATGGCAACCGGTGACGACCCGACAGAGCTATTCTCGCACCTCATCACACTCTCCGGCGGCAACATCAACGCCGGGACGATAGAGACCAGCGGCGTGAGCGCAGATCTCTCTGTGAACGGTGCGTATGTGCTGGATGCGGTAGAGAAGATTATGGAGCGGCTGCCGAACGATTGGTACTGGTATGTGGACGCCACACGCAAGGCGCACATCCGGCAAGTGCGCACGACGCCGGACCACATCCTCACGCTGGGCCGTGAGATTCAAAACCTGGAATTCACATCCAAGATGGATAATGTCATCAACGATGTGCTCATCATTGGCGGCACGCCGGACGGGGAAGAGCAGATTGTGGCGCGCAGCAAGTCGCAGGCGTCCATTGACACATACGGCAAGCGCCAGCGCGTCGTCATAGACGGACGCCTCACGTCCACCACAAGTATCAACTACATCGCGAACTCGCACCTCTCGCCGTCTGTGGATATGGAGGTGCGGTTTGATGTGTTGGACGATGCATTCAGTAGTCGCGGTTATGATATAGAGAGTATTAAGCCGGGTGACTCTATCCGCATCAAGGACCGTGCTGGAAGCAATGACGGCACGCGGTGGGATGAGGACAACTGGGACGAGAGTTACTGGGATGCGCATCCGAACGAGGTGTTTGATAGCGTGCTTGTTGTGAAGCGCATCACGTACCGCGGAACGCACATCACCGTAGAGGTCTCGGACCGCTTGCCGAGTGTGGCGCACAACCTCGCGACGGTGAAGCGCAACCAGGAGCTCTTTATGGCAGCCGGAGCGCCGATAACAACAACCGTAACCACATAGCACTATGCCGTTTGTTAAGATGAACCAATCCGCGTACTCGCTCACGCTCGGCGGCAGCAGCCACCCGGGCTATTTGAAGATTGTCAATGGCAAGTTTGAAATGGTTAGCGGATCGGATCCGTCCAACTATGACCTGAAAGTAACCGGCACAAAGATAGAACTCGCGAACGGCTCTACCGTCATAGATGGCGCAAACAACAAAATCACCGTCAACGGTATCGTGATAGATGGGAACGCAAACAAGATCACCATCGGCGATTCTACACTCATCTTGGACGCGGCGAACAAGCGCATCGTGGTCCACGACGGGACCACGAACCGCGTCGTCATCGGTAACCTCACATAAGTATGGGATATGGCATCAAAGTCAGTCAAAAAGGATATGATGTATTTACGGCGGCGCCGCAGGAGCTCGTCGTGTCATCAGATATGCCGTCGCTGAAGGTATTCTCAGTCACGCACGTCTCCACGACCATCCCGGCGTCCGGCGCAGCCGACAACCGCATCCGCGTGACGCACAACCTCGGGTATTTTGCGCCGTGCTTCGTCATCTACAACGGCTCCACGACAATCGGCACGAACAAGTCGTTCATGTTTTCGGACAATGTGCTGCCGCTCACTGTGGAAGTCTATCCGAACTATCTGGAGATTGTCGTGGATGAGTTTTTTGATCAGGGTTTCAGCAACAACGGCGACACGGTATACTTCACCGTGTACCAATTTGTGGACGACTTCAGTGCATTCACATCTGCTGTGGCGTCAGCGACGACGCAGACCGGCGGCAACGATGATTACGGCATCAAAATCAGCAAGCAGGGCTATGATGTGCTCATCTGCACTGATGAGCAGCTGTGCATGCACTCCAAATACGGCTGCGCCAATGTGCATATGAAGGGATCCACGACAGCATCCAGCATTACACACAACCTCGGCTATGTCTCGCAGGCACTCGCATTCATTCAGGAGTCCGGAACATCATATTTGCAGTACTTCAAGTGGATCGGCTACGACGCAAATGCAGCACACTTCTACCTGAATCCCGGCGACATCGTCTACTATGTAATTTTCAAATGATATGTTCAGAGCATCTCTCGCATCACACGACGCACGCACCGCAGACGGCCGCTATACTGTCACAGACAACCGCTACCCCAACCTCAAGCGCACACTTACCGGCAGCGGTTCTCTGACTGTGCCGGTGGACGGCGCCAATCACACAGTGACGGTCGCGCACAATCTCGGCTACCGACCAATCTTTCAGGCGGCCGCAAAGGACCGCAACGGCAACTACTTTGATACATATTACTTCCCGATGCCGACGTGGGACTTCGTTATCGGAACGGAGATCTCCTGGGCGCTTAATTGTGACGCAACGAACATCTATCTGATATTTTTCTATGACGACTACGGCGCCGGGGACCCGGATGTGATCATAGACTACACCTACCGTATTTTTATAGACAAAGCGGACTAGAGTGTGATATACTGAAAACAAATAAGACGACTTACGAGTCCGATGATGGTGTGTTACGACACACCTGTCGGGCTCTTTTTTATTGCGAAAGATATGACGATCAATTCATTCGTTCCAAAAACAAAGATAGAGAGCGCGAAGGTGAACGAAAACTGGGACACATTCAAAGCCGAACACAACCCCGACGGGACGCATAAACTTGGTACTATGGGCGTAATGCAGTTCGTAAAAGAATACGCAACAAATACGAGCACAACAGTAACTGGCGATACATCGGAGCACGACCTCACCGATATGACCACTACTGTGTCAGTAAACGCCGGGGACAAGTTGATAGTTCAAGCGCGTTTGGACGCACAGGTGATTAGTAATCTTGGGTATGCGTTTGATGCATATGTGTACCTGTACATTGACGGTGTCAGTGTGGACTGGACGCGGAAAGCAAGTGATAGACAATGGTCTGCCACAAATGATGTTCTTTATGCAACAGCAGATTTTACAACAGCAAAGACCGTAACTATCAAACTGACCGCCAAAAATTCAAACGCATCCGGCTCAATCGGTTATAAAAATCTCAAAATGCTAATCTCAAAGCAATAGTTGGATATAGTATATGTACACCCGCTACGCACATCTGAATCACGTATACGTCAAGGTCGGGGACCGGGTTTTGGTGGGGCAGAAAATCGGCACCAACGGCACGGCGAATGGTCAGTGGTATGCTCACACGCATCGGGATCATCCGAGGCGCTTCCCGACGCTCGCAAACGGACAGAAAAACTGGAACTTCTACTGCATTGGCTGGAGCAAGCAGAAAGTGCAGGAGTGGTTCGCGGATCCGCGAAAGTACCCAAAGGCACTTGGGAAGGGCTTTGACCACCTGGGACTGGGCTGGCTGCAGTATTGGGACTACGCATCCAATTCTAACCGCATCCCATTTGCACGCGCAAAAGCGCCGTGTTTCCATCCGGGATTGGACGAAAACGGCAAAGGCGCCGGGAACGCGGACTATGACGCGCCTGTGTACTGCGTGAAATCCGGGACCGTTATCCACACATATACCGGGCGCGGCAGCAACGGGAAGTGGGGACGGATGATTGTGGTCCAAGAAGATGATGAAAATGTAAAAAGTAACAAAAAAGATATGACACAACCACTCATCACAGAATTGCGCACAACGCTCAAGCATCTGCTGGGCGTAGACTTCGGCGCAAAACTCTCAGAGGGAGAGCAGAAAAACATCGCACGGATGCTCACGGAGAAAATTGACGCACTCAACGGCAAGATTGCTGTCGTCACGCGTGAACGCGACAAGGTAAGCGAGCAAGCCGACGCACTGGAGCGTGCACTCAAAAACGCGCAGAAGAAAGACGAGACGCAGTCACTGCACATCTCGCTGTCAGAGTGCCAAAAACTGAACCGTTCTCTCTCCGACGAAATTGCATCGCTCACGGCGAAACTCAAGCACATGCAGCGCACACAGAAAGAGCAGGGCATCACGCCGGAGCAAGCGGTTGCACTCATCACCGCGAAAGACTGGAGGCGTGCAGGCTGGACGCTTGTGAACTTCGCCATGGCAGCCACCGTCGCGTACCTCTCATACCTCGCGACCGACCAGAACGTCGCCATTGCTGCTGCCGTGCTGCCGGTCGCGCAGACCCTGGCGCAATATGTCACAAAAAAAGTTAACAGATAAAAAAACATATGAGTATAAAATCAATCACAATTCGTGAAAACGTCACAACGGATGACACATCAAATCCATCGGTTTCTACAGGTGTAGGAATCGGATATAAACGCGTGCCTGTCGAGGTCATTTTGAGCGGAGCCGAACCAAAAGCAACAATTACGCCGCTTCTTTTAAATGCGACAGGCGATGGATACAACGAGTGTGAGTCGGTTATCGTATCCGGCGCAAAAAGTAAACTGTTTACACTAGATATTTTCAAATCCCAAAATGTCAATTTCAGAATCGATAATATTTCGGGAACAGGAACATCCGTGACAATAAAAGTGCATAAAATGGATGTAAAGTAAATGGAAAAAGTAAAGCTAAAACCAGTCGCGCTGAAAGAAAAACGCGCGCTCCCAATGAATCTCTACGACATCAGAGATGGGCTTGTTTTGGACTTTGATTTCGCACAAATCGCATCAAATACTGTCATAGATGTATCCGGCAAAAATAATAATGGCACAATTGTTGGTGCAACAGCGGTGAATGGGTATGGCTCATTGTTGGCGCTAGATTTTGATGGTATGGATGATGCAGTAAATTTTGAAAGAATCGGAATATTCGATGGAAATAGTTCATTCACGTTATTGGCGCTTTTCAATACGGATGGTCCATTTGATCATTTTCAAAGAATTTTCTGCTTTCAAGGAGAAAGCCAACTCATTATGACATTTGGTGATGTGGTACAAAACAATCAATATACGATAAGATTGAGTCAGGGCGTCGGCTGGAATAATGTCGTTACTGGACCTGAAGTTACCGCCGGAGAGTGGGTGTTCGCCGCTGTAACGTATGATCCTATCATGGGTTGGAAACTGTTTCATTGGGGTGATCTTTTCGATGAAAACCCTCAAACAGGCAACATAACACCGGATGGACACCCATATAATGTGATGGGAAATGATGCTGGCGGGTTTTCCGGAAGAATTTCTGTGGCTAGAATATATGACCGCGCACTAACTATGCGAGAAGTGAAAAATCTATCTTATATTTTTTATAGAAAAGCAGGGCTTTTATGATTCATTCAAGACACCGGAAAAACCATGAACAGGGAAGAGCGAGAAAATTTACGCAGTGACATTGTTGCGGCGATCACGCAGGGCTTCCGGAATCAGTCGTCCCCGTCGAAAGAAACGGCCAATTTTATGCGCAAAACAGAACTATCAATACAAGATATAAAGAAAGATATAGAACGCATCAGCGAGAAGCTGGACGATATCTCCACCTTCATCCGCAATGCGGATGATCGCTACGCGTCAAAAGAGACTGAGCGTTCTCTCAAGCGCATCATGTGGATCGTGATCACCGGTGTGATTGCCGCATTACTTGCGCTGGTGGTAAAGACCTAGTGCCATTTCTGTGCCGCGCGCGTGGTGCATCGTGTGGTTTTCTATTTTTCCGCACACATTTGACACGCAGAGAACTTTGTGTTTTATACACCAAAAGGGGTTGACAATATAGCGTGCGCACGCTATACTAGAGATGTAAAGATGAGAACGGGCGAAGTAATAGCGAAGCGCCGCAGATCTCATCCACAAATACAACTGTCACACGCGGGTACCGGTGCGGTGGTTGAAAAAAAGAGGGGGGGGTATAATTCAAGTAAACATAAAATTATGAAAAATGTAGAAATCATTTCAGTCCAGTTCTCCGATCAATATGATGAAGCGCGAAAAAACGGGGCACTCGTGTACTCACTTTCATCCAATCCTGAATTTTCAGGAACCGAGCAGGAGATGTTAGCCGAACTCTCTCCATCAGAAGTGCTCAGGGGTCGCATCACGTGGGGCGTGAGGACCGAGAATGACGGAGTAGATTACATCGGTGACGTGAATATTGAACATAAAGATATGTATTATGTCATCGGAGAGTGGACAAATGAACCGATGAATATCCAGTCATTTCACGAGACGCGTGAGGAGGCCGAGAAAAAGGCAAAAGAGATCAGTGACGATCAGTCCAAGTATGTCGTGAAAGTAGATGATGGCGGACGAAAGTACCTCGCGAGTGAGATGTCATATGATGAAGAGGTTGACTTTTACGGCTCGGAAACTGCGTATAAAATGACGAATTAGGAGGATATGAAAAGCATCAAAGAAGCACTGAAAGACGCGCGCTCTGACGCCGAGAAACTTCAAATCATAGAAAAGTACGCTTGTGCCGGACACATCACTCCGGCACAGGCAATGGCATACCGTCGCCACGTCGTATCACCGGTAGATCGTGAACAGGTAATTGCTGCTGGAAGAAAGGGCGCGCGAAAGCGTTGGCGAAAAGTTGACGAAAAAAACAAGGAGGAGTAAACTGAAAATGTGATATTCCAATCACACTTTCGGTACCCTCACACATTCGCTATACACTGAACACCGGCACATCGCCGGTGTTTTTGGTTGACAAAATTGGACTCTTGGTGTACATTACGCTGTTACCAAAAGTAACTACGGTGAAGCGCTAAAGCGCGTGGTCTAGTTCACCGGCATAGGGAGGTATGGTATATTTTCGCACAATGCAGCGATACGCTGCCGCGCCGGAATGCGCGGCTGTAGAGAATATGCTATACTATAAATGCCAACGGGACTAGACCCCCGTTGGTTTTTTTATGTGCAATAATTCGCTATAACACTACGTGTATGACCATACACGAAGCAGTAGACCAATTCTTTGCGTGGGGTGTTCACCGCTACACCCAGCGCACGCTGACCATCTATACAAACATCTGCCGCCAATTCGCATGCTATGCGAGTGACACTGCCATTGAGGAGGTAACCGTGATGGACCACATCTTGCCGTACTCGCAGAAGCTCATCAGGGAGGGGAAGTCAGAGACAACCGCCAATCTCCACCTCATCGCTCTCCGACAGCTCTGGAAGTTCTGCGAGCGCGTACTGGCAGATCATCACGGACTGCAACTCAAGATGCGCCACGATGCCATCCCAATTCGCGGTCGCATCCGAGCACGCCACCACAAGCCGCTGACGACCAATGAATGGCAACTGCTGCGTGGCACATTCACGCGTGAGACGACTGCCGACATTCGTGACGAGGCGCTCCTCACGCTCCTGTACGACACCGGTATGCGCGTCTCTGAACTTGTCGCACTCAATGTAGGCGATGTGGACCTGGACCGCAGGGAAGTGCTGGCAATCACACGCAAACGCCGCGACGCAGCAGGATACCGGAGCATTCCGTTCACGCCGGAAACGGAGCGTGTTCTGCGCGGCTGGTTGCCGATACTCGCTACACTGCACAAAAAGAGCGAGCGCGCGCTGTTTGTCGGACTGCGCGGAACCGGCCGCCTCACAACGCGGCAAGTAGAGCGCATATTCCGAGCGCGCTGTCGCGCCGTTGGCATAACAGGGAAGACGCCACACTCTATGCGTCACGCCTTCGCCCAGCGCCTCGCCTCGGCGCAGATGTACCAGCCGTATCTCCAGCAACTCCTCGGTCACTCATCTCCGGCGTCGTCACAGGTCTACTACAACATCCAGAACGA
Source organism: Candidatus Moraniibacteriota bacterium (assembly GCA_027031495.1). Taxonomy (GTDB): domain Bacteria; phylum Patescibacteriota; class Minisyncoccia; order Moranbacterales; genus JALVQA01. The sequence goes on along the minus strand of JALVQA010000006.1, from coordinate 111,938 downwards.
CGACGTCCACAAGGCCTACGACCGCGCAACTGATGTTGCGTAAAAGGTGGAAGTATGCTATACTACAGACAGGAAATTAAAAAACCAGCCAAAATATCTTGGCAGTATATGTTGCTTATTAGTCGCTTTCACGCGACTTCAAAAAATACACAACACGTCGCACAATGTATCTTATGCGACATAATATAAAAAAGCACAGCGCAAAGAGTTGTTTATTTAAGTGTGACTCATAACACTTACTACTAAATAAACTTCTAATTTTAACTTTTAACATACTTAACCAACATATACCAAACAAAACATCTTTCTGTTTTACTGTGCATTTTTTAGTCTTATTCAGTACTTACAACTAAAACCTTTAAATTTGCCATATTTTTGGCTATATGCGTGACTTTCGTATATATACAAGAAGTGTCTACATACAGTTTTAAACGTTTGTGTATACACACAACAAGTAAATACATAATATACGTATTACTGTACTGTGTTAGTAGTTAATTTGAGGTAAAAAATATACCAAACTCTAGTACTTATACACAGAGAAAATTCTGCCTACATGCTTTTTTCTAAAAATATTTAGAGGTAGCAAAAACTAAATATCATTACTTATTTTATAATACAGGTTTTATTATTACTTATTGTTAAAATTACACTTTATTGAATGCAAAGAATACAAAACGTATATACGTGTATATGCAATGCATTATTATAATATTATTGCGCTATATACTTATGTCTTAAAACTACTTCTTTTGAAACTGGCAAAAGAAAATTCTTTGGATTAGAGAAAATAAAAATTCTTATCTTAATTATTATCACCATTCTAGTTCTATAGAATATATTTGCTTCCCTACCCTTTCTTGCGCCCATTTTTCGTACTGTGAAAAGAATGCGCAGTATCTTTGCGCGGTAAAATGGAACGGAACACCATGCCGAGCATTATAGCGCTATAGAACGTACGTTGCGGATATGTTTTTATAGAAAGAAAATATTGTGCATATTTTTTTGGCAAAAAAACGTGCAAAACGATACGATGAAAGAAGATTGCCAAACATAATAACAACAGCGTAAAAAGACACTATCGCATATCAACGTCACGCAAGAGTGTGCCGACATGCACCCAGTCAATCCGTATAATAAGGAGCGCAACAAGACTGCCGGCAATACTGATTTTAAGAATACATACCAAAGAGGCAAGTGTTAGATATGCGCTAATTCCTTTTATTATATTTTTCATAGTAGAGTTTTTCGTGCTGATCGGCAACGGCGTGCCAACTCATTTTTTCGGCAAGTGCACGCGCAGCAGCGCCCATCGTTACAAGTGCTTCAGGGCTTTTGATAAAGTGCTCAAGCGCAACGCGAATTGCATCAGCACTCTCCCGCTCAACAATAAACCCTTCCCTACCATCCGTAATAATTTCAGAGCCACCTGTGCGCGTAACGATTACTGGCAGACCACAAGCAAGTGCCTCAAGCACTGTATTACTCATGCCTTCATTAAGCGACGGTAATACAAAGACGTCAGCATTCTGATATGCTTCTATGAGCGTTTTTTGGTCAAGATGCCCCGCAAAGAGCACTCTCTCTTCAAGGTGGACATCTTTAACACGTTGGTGTAGCATTGCCTCAGCATTACCCGTGCCACCGGCAATGATCATTTTTGCGTTCAAGCGTGGATATAAATCACAAATTTGCCTAAAGGCGTCAACCGCGAAGTGAATACCTTCTCTACGTGTCAATTGTCGTGCAGCGGTAAGAACAACAAATTGATCATTTGTGCGCGATGTATTGATAGTTGGTGGCATAAAGACATCGGTATCTACACCGTTGTAGATAATTAAAATTTCTTGTTGTGGCGCTGACTGCAAGGCAAGATCGCGCAGTTTCTTACTATTCGCAACGACAGCAACAGCGTCACGCCATACGGAAACAATAAATGGTTTTATCAGCGGATAGATGTGTTCGTATCGCTCACTAAAGCCCGGCACATCCGCACCGCGTAGTGACACAATATATGGCACACTGAAACGCCGAGATAAACGCTGTGCCATATACCCGCATGGTATACCAGAAAACGCGTGAATATAGTCGTATTTTTGTTGTTGCATGAGCTCTTTTGCTTTTTTGTACCCTTTCCATGAATAAGCGAGTAGGTCGCGCAGTGATAGCTGCGTGAGCGTATGCCGATTCTTATTAATTGGTACGTAGTGAATACGAACATCACCACCAAGATCTTCTACGTGCTCTTTATTATCCACCGCAGTTGTAATGAGATCAATGCTTATATTTTTCTTTTCTCTGTAAACATTGAGAAGATGTCTCGCTACATTTGTAGCACCATTACCAAGTTGTGGGTGCTCATAGTTGAGAAAAAGTATCTTCATAAGAATGTTGTATTTTTATAGGCGTGTAATTTTCTTAATAGAATAGTTCATGCGCCCTCGCAAGCGATAGTAATTTTTCATTACAACATCGCTGAGTAGCCCAAATATAAACAACTGCAACCCACCAAGAAGAAAGAATATGCCAACAAGTGGCCAAATACGGTTAGAAAGCGATGCACCAAAGAAAACTTTCTCAATAAACATCCATGCAAGAATTATAAAGCCGATAAGCAGGAACATCAGCCCCACACCACCAAAGAAGTGGATGGGACGTGTTGCATAACGTTGCCAAAACCACATCGCAATCATATCTGTAAAACCCTTAATTGTTCGGTACCAGTTGTATTTCGTCGTACCGTGCGTGCGCGGATGGTGCACAACTTTAACCTCGGCAATTTTCCAACCATCTAATTCAAGAAGTGCCGGAATAAAACGATGCATCTCACCGAAGAGATCTACACCATCAAAAACTTCACGGCGATACGCACGTAATTGACAGCCGGAATCGTGAATTGTGTCGTGAAGAAGGATTTTGCGCAACTTATCAGCACCACGTGAAAACAATTTCTTCAAGAAAGAATCCTTACGTTTATATCGCCAACTTGCAACGACGTCATAACCTTCATTCAACTTCTTGAGAAGTTTAAGCGTTTCGGCAGGATCATCCTGTAGATCACCGTCCATTGTAAAGATAATCTTTCCACGCGCCGCCTTAATGCCAGCGTCAAGACCGGCCGTTTGCCCAAATCGCTTGCGAAGTTCTATAAGAGTGAGAGGACTCAGTGTGCGTGCAATTTCAACAGTCTTATCTGTAGAGCCATCATCAACAAAAATGATCTCAAAAGTCCCGCTCATCTTTTGCGCTGCATCCACGATACGATGATGGAGCTCCTTGACATTGCCTTCTTCATTGAGAAGTGGGACAACAAAAGAATAATTAACAGAATCTTTCTGTGGTGAAGACATAAACGTGTTCTAGAAAATTATCATACAGTACCAGTATAGCACAAAAACAAAAATGACAGACGTATCACCTGCCGTTTTTACCGCTTAATGCAAAGTGTATCATTGCTGTTGGGAAGGAGGGATTCGAACCCCCGATCACGGGACCAGAACCCGTTGCCTTACCGCTTGGCTACTTCCCACCATACTCTACCATAATAGCAGAAATATCCTTTTATGCAAGCGCTATGCCTTGAGATAACGTCGGATTGCAATTGCACTTGATATCATGCCAAGAAGCGTACCAATAAAGAAAATTGTAACCGCAATATGCCCAAGATAGTGAACAAAAAGAGTAAAGAGTGATATATTCCCAAAAGCAACACCTTCCGCGATTGGTGCAAGGAAATATGTCGTCAGTGCGAGAAGAATGAGCGTCATAAACGCTGCAGCAACGCCATAGAAGAACCCTTCATAAAGTGACGGCAAACGCACATAGAGGTTTGATGCACCAACAAGACGCATGATCTCAAATTCCTGTCGCCGCGCAAACATTGTAATGCGTACGGTATTGTAGACAACCAGTACTGCAATTGCAATAAAGATAGCACCAAGTGTCATACCAAGTGTGCGCGTTACATTGATGATATGTGAAAGTTGTCCGATAACGCCCTGATTTTTTGAAAAGTTTACTTCACTAATATCATCTGCATATTTTGGCAGTGAAAGAAGTTTTGCAATATCTTCATAGTGTTCCGGTGCTGTCGCTTTAATAACAAGAGAAGCAAGAAGAGGATTATCGCCTTCTTTCTCAAATTCATCAAGTGCGCTGAGAATGAGAGGATCACTGGTTGACTCCTTAAATTCTTTGAGTGCATCCTCGCGTGAAATGTATACTACGCTTTTAATTTCCACAATGTCCTCCAATTCTTTCTTAATATCAAGAATGCGCGACTCCGCAACACTTGGGTAGAAGTATGCACTGATACTTACATTATCCTGAATATTCTTTAGAAGTGCCCCACCGGCTGTAACAAGGAGAAACGTCATTGCGATAATGTAGAGAGATAGCGTCATGACACTCACCGTCGCAAACGACAACCATCCGTCGCGATGGAAATTGCGAAAACCCTCGCGAAGCGTGCGTCCAAGTTTAATAAAACGTGTAGTAATGCGGTTCATAGAAAGTCTTAGGTTTAGAGTGAGTATGTTCCTTGTGCAATATCACGTACAATAACGCCACGATCCATGACAACAACGCGCTTCTTAATGCGATCAACGATTGCATCATTGTGTGTTGCAAGGACAACAGTCGTGCCATATTCATTAATACGCAAGAGAAGTTGCATAATTTCCCACGTTGAAACGGGATCAAGGTTGCCGGTCGGCTCATCTGCAACAATAACGCGCGGTCTGTGAATAAGTGCACGTGCTAAGGAAACACGTTGCTGTTCACCGCCAGAAAGTTGTGCCGGAAAGAACTCCATTTTATTTTCAAGACCGACAATCTCCAAAATCTGTGGCACTTCTTCCTCAATCTCTGCATTTGGCGCACCCTGCACCTCAAGTGCGTAAGCAACATTTTCAAAAACGGTACGATTTGGCAATAATTTGAAGTCTTGAAAAACAGTACCGATATTACGTCGGTAAAATGGCAACAAACGACGCTTTATTGCATCAATTGGACGTTCATAAAAGAAGACACGTCCCGTTGTTGGCATGTCATCAGCATAGATCATGCGCAAGAGTGTTGACTTTCCCGCGCCGCTCATGCCGACAATCGTAACAAATTCTCCTTCATTGATCGTCAAATTTATATCAGAAAGCGCAACAAACTCGCCCGGGTAAATGCGAGAAACATTTTCAAAGGTAATTATCGGTATAGCTGAATCCTGCTCTACATTATCGTGTACAGGCACCGTATGTTCTGCAGCCTCTGTTGTCATTGATTTCTTTGTTTTTTTATAGTATTTATTTTTTCACTGTCGTATTCAACATATCCAGTATACCATGTTCACGTTGAAAATGCCACCGCAATGCAGCGCCAATAAACACATCAATATCACCATCAAGAACATCATCAACATGCGATGTTTCATAGAGCGTGCGATGATCCTTGACCATCTTGTACGGATGCAGTACATACGAACGAATTTGACTCCCCCACTCGGCACTTACATTTTCGCTACGAAGCGCTGCACGTTCTTTTGCCTGTTCCTCTAGACGCCTCTGTAGCAGTTTTCCGCGAAGAACGCGAAGCGCATGCTCCTTATTCTGCAGTTGCGAGCGCTCATTTTGACATGTAACAACAATGCCGGTCGGTATGTGTGTAATGCGCACAGCACTGTCAGTTGTGTTCACGCTCTGTCCACCAGCACCTTGTGAACGATATGTATCTATGCGCAAATCTTGCGGATTAAGTGCACATTCTTGCGCATCTTCCAAAACAGGTAAAACCTCTACGCGCGCAAAAGATGTTTGCCGCAAATTATCGGCATTAAACGGTGAAAGACGTACAAGGCGGTGTGTACCCATTTCCATACGCAAAAAACCATATACACGCTCACCACTGATTTCGCATGTTACACTTTTGTATCCCGCCTCTGCACCGCGCGACTCATCAAGAATGGTGCTTTTGAAACCATGACGTTCTGCCCAACGCATGTACATACGCAAAAGCATTGCAACCCAGTCCTGCGCGTCCGTGCCGCCAGCCCCGGCATAGAGCGTAATAATTGCATCATGTTCATCATAAGGCTCCGAAAGAAGGACGCTTACCTCAAGTGCATCAACCGCCTTTGCAAGATTTTCATATTCCTCCTCATAGAGAGCGCTTTCGTCATCACTGCCGTTTGTGAGCAATGTTGCAAGATCCACGCATCGCGTCACAATTGATTGCATACGTGCACGCTCCTTTTTAAGTGTTTCTAGTTTTTGCATTATTTTTCCCGCCTTTTGCGCGTCATTCCAAAAGTCATCACGATTAACTTCACGTTCAAGTGCGGCGATACGCGCCTTCTTTTTTTCATCATCAAAAACAGCGCTAATCTGTGTGATGCGCTTTTGCAGTTCCTCAGTAGCTGTAATAAGCTCTTTTATCGTCATAAATGAGCCATCTGCCGGGCTTGAACCGGCGACCTACGCGTTACGAGTGCGTTGCTCTACCAACTGAGCTAAGATGGCGATTTTTGTATGTGCGGTAAAAGCAAATACAAAACAATCTATACACATTTAAACAAAAATTACAAAAATATGCAATACTTCGTACCTTTTACATCCACGAAGGTATACACCACCCCCCCCTGTACACATCCTGCATATAGCTAACGCTGTGCCGGAAAGCGCTTGCACAATGCGCGCACATCAGCGCGAATCGCTGTGAGCGCACGATTGCGTGCGATGCGTCGGTCAAACTGTGTCACAAACACCGCACGTTCCTTTGCGTTCTGTGGCAGTTGTTCATCGGCAATCAGATCCATTACCGCCTTAATCCACGTGGCGATCTTGCGCATCTCGCGCACACCCATCCCGCGCGTGGTCACCGACGGTGTGCCAATGCGAATGCCACTAGGATAAAATGGGTTTGACGGATCTTGCGGAATGGTGTTCTTATTTACCGTAATACCAACACGATCCAGCGCCAACTCTACAAGCGCACCGCGACCATTGCCACAGTTAATCAAAAGAAGGTGTGTATCTGTCCCGCCACCGACAACATCCACGCCATATGATATGAGCGCGTGCGCAAGTGCCTGCGCGTTAGTGGCAATTTTCTTGCCATACGCGCGAAATGCCGCCGTTGATGCCTCTTTGAGCGCCACCGCAATTGCCGCCGTTTGATGATCATGCGGTCCGCCTTGGAGCATCGGAAAAATCGCCTTGTCAATTTTCGCACCAAGCGCCGGATCTTTTTTCAACCCCTTGTCTGTAACCAAGATTATCCCACCACGTGGACCGCGCAGGGTCTTGTGCGTTGTTGTGGTGATAATATCGGCATATTTTACCGGTGAAGGGTGCACACCAGCAATGATCAGCCCGGTAATGTGCGATGTGTCCGCCACGAGATACGCACCCACTTCTTTGGCAATTTTGGCAAATGCTGCATAGTTAAGTTTCCACGGATACGCCGACGTGCCAACCCAAATAAGGCGCGGTTTATGCTTACGCGCAAGCGCTTCCACCTCCTCCATATCAATCCGACCGCGCGCATTCACATGGTACTGCACAGCGTTGTAGAAGTGTCCTGATGCGCTCGCCTTCCAACCGTGTGTGAGGTGTCCACCGTCGGGCAATGCTTGCCCCATCACCGTATCTCCCGGCTGACACGTTGCTACATAGACAGCAAGGTTCGCCGGCGAACCACTGTAGGGCTGCACATTGGCATACGGCACGCCAAAGAGTTTCTTGGCACGCTCACGTGCAAGATCTTCAATGGCATCAATATACTCTTGTCCCCCATAGTAACGTTGATGCGGATACCCTTCGGAATATTTGTTGGTCAAAATTGAACCCATTGCTTCACGCACAGCTGCAGATGTAATATTTTCTGACGGAATGAGTTCCATGCTTTCTTCTTGACGCTTTGCTTCTGCTGCAATAAGGTGCGCAATCTGCGGATCTGTCTGTGCAAGTGTGCGTATTTTCCTCTGTGTCATAATTTTTCTCCTAAAATCTTCTATGAATTATTTCTTATGATACCACATTTTGTTATGTATATATGTTATGCTGTATGTAGTTCTTTTATGTAGAGTATATCAATGATGGGTAAAGTTCTAAACTTTCTTGCATATTTGTACAGGAAAAGCGCTGCTACACGCACACCACCGTTTCAAAAATCGCACCGTACTGACGAGCATATCTTTAGTGCTGAAGATGTTGGCATGATGCGCGGAAATGATGGTACGTATCATATGACTAGCGATCTTTCTGAAGAAGACCGTCTTAGAATTGTAGAAAGAGAAAAAAAGGCTCCTTAAAAATGATAAGGAGATATTAAAACCGCATGAAACACACATGCGGTTTTTTGGTAACAATGCCATTGCTCCTATTAAAAAACCGGGATGCGAACGATGCCCATCCCGGCTTGACATATTCCTACCTTTTTTTGCGAGGGCAGCTAACTCATCGTCCGTAAGGTACGATGAGTCGTCCGTACACTCCATAATGTCAATTCGCTCTCCACCACCAGGTGTGTATGTGTAGTGGTATTGCACATGGCAAATGAAGACTTTACCCTGATATTTTATTATAATTCTTTTGACAACATGCTTGCCAGAATTATCAGATATGGTAAGTTTGAGATCTTCACAAATCCTATTCCCCCTCTCAAAGATCTCAATAATTTCTTCCCCTCTTAATTGTTCCGCAATCGGTGGACCTACTTCGTGCACACTCCACTCGAGCGTGTTGATAGTGCCCTCTATGGATTTCAGACGCCTTCTTTCACCCTCTATATCACGGCGAATAATCTCCTTGCGGAGAGGATCTGTCTCGCTCTCAAGCTCAGCAGAGAGTTGTACAAATCTGATAATTTGTCAACATATTAAGATGTGTTTTTAAAGATTTTTTTATCAAACATACAAAAACACTCCGCATAACGGAGTGTTTTTGCGCAACGCATCACGTACTACTTTGCGATAATCTTGACAATTTCTATCTTTGTCAATGGTTGTTTGTGCCCAAATGTAAGGCGATAACGCTTCTTTGGCTTGTACTTAACGCCCCATACCTTTTTTGCACGCTCTTGCCCAACAATCTTTGCTTCTACACGCGCACCCTTTACTGTCGGCGTGCCAAGTGTAATATCTGCGCCATCACTCAACAACAAAACATTATCAAATGTTATTGTTGTATCCGGTGCACCGTCTAACTTTTCTACAGAAACAATATCACCTTCAGCAACAAGATACTGTTTGCCACCTGTTTTAATTACTGCCACCATATATTTCTATAATTTACCAATACTTCGTCTAGGATACTGTATTTTGACCTCTTAGTCAATGCCTCTCCCCACAACAAGGAAAGAGACAGTGCTTTAACTAAACTGTCTCTTGGAGCCATTGTACTATACATTACAAACATTGTCCAGTCTTTGACTACGGTATATATTTGCTATTTAAGAGCATCGCGTAAAATATCGTCTAGCTTTGCATTTTCATCAACAGCATGATCATTCACAAAAACCATCGGTACGTCAACGGAGCCCAATACATGCACATCATGCACCATTGCATCGTAGCGCGCATGAATATTATCACTCTCCATGCACTGCTTAAATGCAGTGACATCTTTTATTCCGACAGTGCGCGCCGCACGGATAAACATGACATCGTCATTTCTATTGCGCCACAAGTGACGTGTGGCAAAAAGATATGCTATATATGACTCAGCTTTCTCTTGTTGTTGCGCACAATAGACAGCATACGTTGCATGCTTTCCACGCTCATCATCGTGACCGGTTGGCACATAAGCAAACAGCACACGCATATCTTTATATTTCTTTTCATATGCACGCACGGTTGCGTAAATCTCCTTGCATGCCTTACATGAAAAATCACTCACAATCGTTACTGTCACTTTCGGTGCACCAGATTCCCTTATGGTGATCAAGTGCGTGTCGCGTGGCGCATGTATATACTTCAGTGGCACGATATCAAGGAGTGGCAAATCAAAAACATATACACCGTCACGCTTGGCAAATAAATCTTGCGCACCATCAAAGAAGTGTGTGCGCGTGATTGTGTTGCCAAAAAGGATGCTTGGCACATAGGTAAGTCCGTAACGCTCAACAAGCGCTGCCCCTTCTTGCGAAGAATAGTCTACAACGCGTGGACGAATAGTCGGTACAGCGTATTGTAACCATGCCAGAAGTGCATCAATATCACAATCTTCACACGATGTATCAGCAACAACCGTCAACGGCACAATTGGTTCTGCATACGCAACCCATGTGCGCCCATCATATGAAATAATGGACGTCGTACGCACAGCACGGTCACTGAAACCCTTGCCGCGTATCATCTGTGTTACATCTACAAAGAAACTGCCACACAGAGCACCGACAAGAATAATAATTGTCGCTATATAATTCTGCCTCTGTTTACGCAGTCGCACGAGTTCTTGCGCACACTTTTTACTCATATTTCTCACGTTATTTTACCTTAGCTGTAGGATCGTCAGACACAATCAAATAATCATCGTGACCGATCATAATTGTTTCACGCGCATGCATCTTGCCCCATACGCCACCAACAAAGCCGCACGTAAAGAGTATAAATGCAATAACGTACCGCACACACATTTTCTGTGCGCACAGTTTTTGCATTTTTTGCCAAAAAGTACGCGCGCCCTGTACAGACACGTACTTAGAAAACCGTACATGCAAGCGCTTCAGATTTTGCGTAATAATCTCTTTCTTCATCATAAAAACAAAAGACATTATAGTATAAATCTTTCTTGCATGTCTGTCAATGTGCTCGTGTCTATTTTTTACGTATGCTCCGCAATTTTTGTGCGCAAAAATGCTTCGTATGCTTCGTTATGTGTATGTGTTGTGTAGTACTGCAGCGCCGTCTGGCGCGCCGCCGTGCCAATGCTGCGTCGCAGCGTCGCATCGTCAATAAGGAGTGAGAGATACTCAATCCACTCGTGGGTATCGTATGCCACAAAGCCATCAACGCCCTGCGTGATTGCCTCATTAAATGTTTGCGTTTTACTTGCAACAGTCGGTACACCAACAATCCCCGCCTCAAAAAATTTAAGCTCGCTCTTTGCCTCGCAAAAGGGATTACCAACCTCAAGTGGCGCAACATTGATGTCAACCGCAGCAACGTTGGCAAAGTGTTGCGCGCGTGGCACATAGGTATTTTGCACAAAACGGTCCTTGTATTCACAAAGTGCGTCATCAAGATCTAGGGGCCCGTAAATAGCAACACGGATATGCGCGTACCGCTTAAAAAGTTCTTTCAAGACAGGTGTAAGAACTGCGAAATCTTTATTGTGACTAATCACGCCGCTGAAGTAACCAATTATAATCTCGTCACGTGGTGCATACATCTTTACATGATGTGCAAAAAGTGGCTTAGCATGCGCAACATCTTCGTCAGATAATTTATTCGGCACAATAAACACTTTCTTACCTTCTTCACGAAGTTTCTGTGCAAGGAATGATGTTGTCGTTGTCGCAACTTTTACATAAGGATCGCGCACCATCTCACCACCGACGCCGTCTTTATACTGCAAACGCTCAAATGCCTGCATGTGGTTGTAGAAATCCATGTGAACGAGGTAACGCGGATCATAGACAAGATCGTCCGTTTCAAAAATGATTGTCTTTTTCTGTTCTTTTGCACGGTCATAGAGCACGCGTGCACGTCCCATATAGAGCACGCGATGAAAAACAAACACGCAAAACTTTTGCGCATAGCGTGGCAAAAAGGGGTTATCTTGCACTGTCACACTCACACGAAAACCGCTGTGACGCAATTCTTCTGCTACATGATGCGCACGATAGCGCGCACTGTCGCCAATGCCAGATGTGATAATCAATATGTCCCCCGCCGGTACATACATTGTCCGCACCAGTGCCCACAATCCGTGCAAAGCTTTGGAGAGGCCGCGCCAAAGACCGTCGCGTTTGATTGCATTAAGAACTTTGCCGCATTTGATAAGCCATAACTTCATAAGAACACGCAAAAACACCACGACATGTCACGGTGTACAATCACTTACTTCCTCTCTCTTACAGTGCCGCACGTCTTTGCGCCACAGGTTTTAAAACCAAAAAGCTTGTAGAGACAGCAATACTGCATTGCTGCTGTTATCAACAACACGACACCAATCATGCCCCACCACGAACCATGTCGCACTGCCCAGTACACAATGCCAAGCCCTACCACAACACGTACAAAGCGATCAATCATGCCAATGTTTTTTGTCATATGTTTTGTAGAAAAATATTAAGTACTTTTATTATAGCATATACCTCTCCTTGTCACTGAGGGCGATATTTCTAGACATGTGCTATAATGAAGAAGAACCTTCAGAATAAGAGGCTGAAGAATCTACCGCCTTTGCGGTATGAGTTATGGGACCCACCTGGAGCACCAGGGAAAGATATGTCATCATTTTTCCTACATCTCATTTCATGGGACCCATACGCCTCTTTGCATTGAGGGTTCTCAAAAAACACCACGCATGCGTGGTGTTTTTTTCGTTTTATTCATCTACATTATCTGTTTCATCCTCAATCTCACCAACAATTTCTTCAAGGATGTCTTCCAGTGTCACAAGACCGATGATTTCGTACGGTGCGCCTTTTTTGTGTACAAGGTACATGTGCACACGATCTCGCTTCATCGCACGGAAAACGCGCTCAATCTTGCGTGTTTCCGGCACAGAGGCAATCGGACGCACAAATTCTTTGACAAGTTTGTGACGTTCATCGGATTTGAGCGCTTTGAGCAATGTATTGACATGAATATAGCCAATGATATTATCTTCGTCACCCACATAAACCGGATAGCGTGAGTGCCCATCATGTCCAACAAAATACGCAATTTGTTCCACCGGGACCATGCCGTTGAGCAACACCATTTTGTAGCGCGGTCGCATAACTTGACGTACTGTCATATCATCAAAACGAAAAACATTTTCAATCATTTCACGCTCGCGATAATCCATCTCACCATGCTCAACACTCATGCGTGCCATCATGCGCACTTCCGCTTCTGTAACATTTGTTGTCTCCCCAGTTGCAAAGCGCTTTTGCAAATACGCGCTAAATATCGTCAATGCTCGCACAGCCGGATATAGTGCAATGCGCAGCGCATAGAGCAATGGCGCGGAAAATTGTGCAATTGCACGGTTGTTTGAATATGCTAAAGACTTCGGCACAATTTCACCGAAAACGAGAATGAAAAATGTTGTTGCGCCGGTCGCAATACCAAGGGCGCTTGAATCAAAAAAGCGCGTTGCAACAACCGTCGCGTATGATGCTGTGAAGAGATTAACAATATTGTTTCCAATAAGAATTGTGGTGAGCAATTCCTCTGGCTTCGATTTTAGCTGCCACACGGCACGTGCGCGCCAAAGCTTATGATTCTCTAAAAGACGCGCCTGCGCCGGCGAGAGTGAGAAAAACGCCGTCTCCGCACTGGAGAAAAAGCCGGAAAGAAAGATAAGTATAAGGAAAAGAATAGCGTCAAGCATAGTACTATCAATTGTGACTTACTAATTTACGCAAAAGATTATTGTACCTTCTAATTGTAGCATTATATTCATCAATGCGCTTGTTAATCTTTTTGATGCGCTCTTTGTATTCTTTGAGCGTGTCGTTATAAGCGTCAACATGCGCGTTGTACTTATTCCACTCCTGTGCTTTCTTATATTTCTGTAATTTGCGTGTTAACTCATTGAGCGTTTTACTCAAGCGATTAATCTTTTCACGCTTTGCGGCAATTTTTTCTTTCTGTTCTTGAATAGAAACACTTATATTATTAAGTTCATCAACATACGTTCGCGTGCGTACAATGCCCGTATACACCTTGCCCTTTGTCGGAAAATAAACCTGCACATCATCAGAAAGTCGTTGTGCATCAAGAAGTGCTACCGGCGCAACCGCCCGTCTACTATTCTCATTTAGTGATGGAATAACACCGATTGGCAGTGTGTTTGTCGTTTCAATATAGCAGTAACCATTCTCATAACTCGCATACTCTTGCGGACACTGAATACCGACAGACATGTGTTGTTGACGATCATATGCAAGAAGTGCAACACCATATCCCAATGAATGCAATAACCTATACAGCAACACACTCTTGTCCGAGCAAACACCGGTATTTTGATAGAGTGTCTCGTATGGATAGACAAGTGTCTCTTCTGTTGGGCGCACGCCAGCAGCGATACGCTCTTTCTTTGGTGTATCATAAGGAATTGACTGCACAAATGAAACGACGAGTTCTACAATTTGATCATCGGAGAGATCATGCGCTAGTCCAATACGCAATAAACGCTGCGCCAGTTCGTCAAGCGTTGTGTCGCCCGGTGCTGCATAGAGAAACATTTTAAGATATTTCTCTTTCCAATCAGATGGTAAATCACCGCTGTATTTAAAGATTTTTTGATGTGTGAAGTAGTGATGATAGAGCGAATCATACAGATCTATCGCAATTGTGTATGCTTTACCATCATATGTCCACGTAAAAATTTTTGTTTGTTGTCCTTCATGAGGAATGTTCCGCACAATTTCATTACTTTTACTACCGCCATTTTCTTTTTTTTCGTCAAAAATAGCTTTCGCTTCATCCAATAAAGAGGCACTATGTTGCATCATTTGCAATTGTTTTTCTTGTTGAGGAGGATTACTATCACGTGATACATTTTGCACTTTCATATACACAGCAAAAATCGCTGCCACCACACTCATCATGACACCAACAATCACACCAATAATGCTTTTTGCAACTATATCTTTAATCATTTTGCCCTATTCACGCTCCCACAGCGTCAGTGCATACCCGATTTTGCCAGCACGACCCGTGCGTCCGATGCGGTGGACATAATCATCATACGTATCCGGTACGTCATAATTGATAACATGTGAGACATCCGGCACATCAATACCCCGCGCCACAAGATCTGTCGCTACCAGTACATCTATTATACCATCACGAAACTGTTTCACGACACGCTTACGTGCACCGTGAGAGAGATCCCCCTGCACAACACCGGCGCGAAAACCACGATCAACAAGCTCAGCACACACTTCCAGTGCATCATATTTCGTACGCACAAACACAATCGCGCGCGTCACATCCGGCGCAATCAGCGCGTCATGCAAGATTTCCATTTTATCATCACCAGGATCAACATACTGCAAATCTTGCTGCACACTCAGCGCTGTTGGGCGCGGTGTGATGGCAATTGTCTTGGGATTAGTTTGAAACGCCTTTGCCACCTGACGCATTTCTTTGCGCAGTGTTGCGCTAAATAGCAGTGTCTGCACGCGCTGTGGCATATGCGCGAGTAGATACTTCACTTCCTTTATAAAGCCCATATCCATCATGCGATCCACTTCGTCAATGACCACACGCGTTATATCACCAAGCGCCAGCACACCCCGTTCCACGAGATCATGGAGACGGCCCGGCGTACCAATAACAAAGTGCGGATTGTGCGTAAGAGCCCTCTCCTGCACGCGCACATTTGCCCCACCAACAACCAGCGCACTGCGCACGTCAGTACCCGCTGCAAATGTATCAAGCGCTTCGTGGATCTGCTGCGCCAACTCGCGCGTCGGCGTCATGACAAGCACGCGCTCACGCCGCGGCGCTCTCATCACCAGTGTGAGCAGTGGCAGGAGAAACGCCGCCGTTTTGCCCGTGCCCGTTTGCGCCAGACCGATGACATCGCGCCCTTCCAAAATCGGCCCGATCGCGCGGTCCTGAATCGGCAACGGTTGCGCATACGGCACATTTGCCAGCAGGCGCGCATCAAGCCCAAAGTCCGCAAACGTGTGCGTTGGCGCAAAAGCCGCAAGATCCTCCGTGCGGACGTTCTTGACACAGTCTTTTGGTGTCAAAACATTCCGCATCTTTTTCTTGCGCGCCTTCTTACCACGCGGCTTCCACGCGTAGTTCTTCGCACCAAAACTGTTAACAACACCATTCGGCGCAAATGTTTCATGCACCTTCTTGGCATTGCGTACTGACAGTGTCACTTTCTTCTTTTGCCGTCCCTGTTTCTTTATCATACATCTCGCATTATCAAAAAGAAAAGCCCCGTCTGCGAGGTGCTATCATGTGATATTTAATAATAGTATAATCGCATAAAATAATTAACATGTCAATTTATAAAAAACGCCCCACGCAATCCGTGTGTAGAGCATACGTCAATTTTGACTATTAATTTTGTCTCAGCAAAACATATTTCTCAAGGCATATCTATACCAACAATGATGCCAGGACAGATCAATAAGCAGACAAGCTCAACGTAATTGATAGTAATATATAGAGTATGTCAAATTTGCACCTACTTTAAAAATTTTTTATTGCACAACATATTACCTCTTACCATCATAGGAGACATGACATAAAGAATGTACGGTACCTGGTTCTTTAATCGTGTATAACAAAGTGCCATCGCCCTGTTCATTTGTAAAAAACGAGTGATATTCCTTAGATACCTGCGCTGCGCAGGCATTGTTCAAAGTATCAATATAATCTCACTTTCCTGTCTCAAATATAATAGGTGTACGCACTCGGCTTCTTCTGAACCGGTTTCAATGCTAAAAAGCAGTGGTGGCACGACAAAATCGCACACACGGTTGTTGTCAAGAAATAAGACCTTTGGTTTATAAAAAAACCACTCCATAGCGGAATGGTTTTTTTACGGCTCATTCTCTATAAGATAACATCTCTGTTCTTGACAAAATTATTATATAGATATTTAATAAAGTAGCATTCAACACAACAAAGGAGAAATCAGATGTTTAAAAACTTGTACGAAGTCACAGGCGAAATGCATGTGCATGATATACTTGATGTACTACGTGCGCTCCAAAAAAATACGCATGATGGTCTATATATATCATCAAACGGAGGTATCTGCAATAACTTCCCCGTATTTGCTAACGCAACAAAGCAGAGACTTTTTACGGCGCTAGCTGGTCATTCTATTGATTCGTTAGCAGTATTTGTATACTTGTGTGCAAATGAGCGTTACGCCACACCGAGAACGACATTCTTCTTTCATCGAATTTTCACAAATAATAATTACACAATTCCTCACTTGCGAGCAAGTTTGGCTCTGTTGAAGAGTGTTGGCGAGATGTATCAAGGGTCAATAGAGTTCTTAGAAAAATTGATTGCAAAAGGTGAGGAAACTGAGTGCGCGCTTGTACGTTGGTGCGCTGATCGCACACGCCTCACCACAGATGGAGTACTGCGCCTCATGAATGACGAAGCAACATTAGACGTGCGTAATGCTCATTACTATGGTCTCGTGCATAAAGTTATAAGGACATAAACACCAGAGCATTACAAAAAAGATTACACGAGGACAGTTATTTTAACTGTCCTCTTTTATATTAGAAAAATGCATACACTCTTAAAATGAAAACAAAGCAAAAAAATAACTTTATTGCATTGACATCTTGTCATGGTCCACTTTATAACGACGCCACCATAAATGAATGCCTTTAAGAATAAACGCAAGAAAAATAATAAAAATGATTGTGTGAATATTAAATTGTAGAAATTCAATAAACACTGTGATAATAAAACCATAAAGAATCTCTATTAGCCTTGATAGATTTACTACTATCATTAAGAGAACAAGTACTGCAACAAAACTTGCAGTTAATAGTTGTTTTTTTATATATTTTTTCATTATTTCATCATTATATGCATTAACATCTTCACTCGCATATTTTTAGGCAAGGTATCAAATATTTAAAGCACCAGTAAACGCCATTGTTTGTGATATTTGCAACACTCTCTGACAATTGGGAATTAGTCACTACATATGCAGAAACAACAGTGCTTATCTCTTTAAGAACATATTGTGTATAGTGTACCATATAGAAACTTTCCATGATAGTTTCTATTTGCTTTATCACACTCTCAAAACAAAAACCCGTACGCATTGCGTACGGGCAAATTCAAAAACTTTTATTTTGTAGCACCAATCGCTATTGGTTGTTGCGAAGAAGATACAACAGTTAGACTAAGTGCATCACCACCCTCTACCGCGTGCATTATAGCAAGAGCCTCTTGCTTTTTTGCCAGCGCATACATGAGGGTAGCAATGCTTTCTGGATTAACGCTCTCCGGCAATTGTGCGCCACTCGGTAATTTGAAAAGACCGAGAAGCATATTTCTAACCCTCTCCCCCTCTGCTCGGCCTTTTTGTGCCTTCCGCTGGGCAATTTCAATTTCCGTCTTTTGGCGCTCAAGCTGCTGTTGCGCAGCCTTCTTGCTAGCAATAGCTGTTTTGATCGCCTTTGGTGGCGTTACTCTCCGAATATCCATTTTCGGAAAAGTGAATGCAAACTTTGCGACATCTGTCGCAATATCAGCAGCCATGAGCTTGCTAACAACAAGCTCTTCGAAGCGCGCTGTAATCCTTTCTTCAATGCGCGCTTTATCCGTGACAACGGTTAGCCAGTCATCTACTGATCCGACAACGTCACGGATTGCGCTCGCAGCCGACGGAATCTGTAGGTGTTCAGCATAATTACTGCCGAACCTTTGGTAAACCCAGGCGGCACCCACCGGGTTAAGCAGCCAGTAAAATGATACATCGGCCTTTAGCGTTACGCCATCACCGACTACCATTTCTAGCTGATTGCCATTCGCAGCGCTCCTATTAAAGGTCTGCTGCCGCACAGACATCTCCTGCGTCGCCTGCCATGGGAGCTTTAGATGCGCCCCCTCAGGCAGGGGCATATCGTCCACGTCTACGCGACCAAAGGTACCAAGTACCTTTACTGATCCAGGCGAGACAAATGTAACGGACGACCACAGGACTGTAAATATAAGAAGACCACTAGATACCCATGCGCCAAATCTCGCGAATGAGTATGCTCCCTCTATATTCAGGCAGTCATCGCACGTAGCTAACTCCCTCTTTTTTTTCATTGCGAAAAGAAGAAAATATGAGAGGGAAAAAAGAAAAATACCGAAGAATAGAATAAAAAGCATTTTAAGCTCCTGTTTTCTCGCGCGACATTGCGCACACGTACAGTACATTACTGCAACAAATTTGTCAAATTTGATAGTAACACATATACACATAAATACTGATAGCGACATACAAAAAAACACGTAGAAATTTACGTGTTTTTATGCTTCTGCGGGGACGACCGGGTTCGAACCGGCGACCTTCTGCGTGACAGGCAGACGCTCTAACCAGCTGAGCTACGCCCCCAATATACAACCATACGTCATGTATTGTATGCTATCGCGCAAAAAAGCGCAAGCATGTACCAGGGGTGAGATTCGAACTCACGACCGCAGGCTTATGAGTCCTGTGCTCTAACCAACTGAGCTACCCTGGCCGATGTGTATGTTTATTGTCTTACCAGACATATTTTAACTGCCGGAAGTCGCACAGTCCTGTGCTCGCTGTAGTCCTACCGTGAACTGAGCTACTCTTGGCTATTATCTATTTGAAACAAAAAGAAAGAGAGACGAAAAATGTGAGATAAAAAACACTCACACAACCCACCTACTCAATCTCTCATTCAAACGTGTAGCGGGGGCAGGATTTGAACCTGCGACCTTCTGGTTATGAGCCAGATGAGCTGCCAGACTGCTCTACCCCGCGTTGCGCATTACACTTAATGTAACTACTGCCTATTATAAGCAGATTGCACAAACCTGTCAATATTACGCCTCCTGTAGCACCTCCCTCTTTTTAATGACATAAACTTTGTCATTAAGACGTACGCGACGTGGCACAGAAAACGTTGCGACAGCACCTTTATGTACACTCTTTACACTCTTCTCATCATTTGTACGAATCTCTTTTATCGTTGTGCGCAAAACACCTGTTGTCGCGCCGATAACAAAGATATCATCACCCACTTTCAACTCACCACTATCCAATGTAATTTCCGCTACACCGGCACGTGGAAAGTAATGTGTAACACGCGCAATGTACTCTTTTTCTTCTGTTGCCTTTGAGCCATATGTATCGCTATACGCGCCAATTTCTTTGCCAAGGTAGTAGTTCCCCTTTGAGAGACCGCGATTAAAAACTGTTTTCAACTGTGCATAGTATTCCCTAATGCGCTCCGGCGTGTATGTGCCAGCAGCAATATCTTTGAGCGCATTCTTGTAGGCGCGCACAACTGTTGCAACATACTCCGGTGAACGACCGCGTCCCTCAATTTTAAGCACTTGAACGCCACTGTCTAGGATTTTATCCAAAAAATCAATCGTGCAAATATCCGCCGCACTCATTACATAGCGATTATCAATGACAAGTTCTTTGCCCGTTTCCACATCGGTCACTTTGTACTTACGACGACAATTTTGGCGACACGCACCACGGTTGGCGCTGGCATTGTCCGTGTACAGCGACATATAGCACCGTCCACTTTGCGCCACACAGAGCGCGCCGTGAATAAATGCCTCAATCTCCATCAAGCGCCCCTCATTGCCCATAAGCTGCTCTTCGCGAATTTTTGTGGCAATTTCTTTTATCTGATCTAACGTGAGCTCACGCGCTAGTACAACACGATTGGTCATCTTGGCAAAAAATTTGACCGTTTCATAGTTAGAAATACTAAACTGCACACTCATGTGCACCGGTATACCAATCTCATTGCAGTAGTTGATCGTTGCGAAATCAAACGCAATGATTGCATCAACACCATGCGCCTTCGCCGCATCAACAAGTTTTTTCATGATTGTAATATCATGATCATACAAAAGTGTGTTAACTGCCAAATATGCTAAAACACCATTGTCGTGACAAATCTGTGTAATCTGTGCGAGGTCTGCGAGTGTAAAATTCGCTGCCGCCTTAGCGCGCATATTTAGTTGCGTAACGCCAAAGTATACACTGTCAGCGCCAGCATCAATCGCCGCGCGCAAACTCTCATAACTGCCGGCCGGCGCCATAATTTCCGCTTTTAGTGGATCAATCATAGTATAATGTTATTATAAATATGTTTCCATCTTTGCATATTTACTGCTACGAGTAAAGAATTTATGATAAACCACGCGTATGTTAAAAAAAATTCTCCACACAATTGATCGTTCCTTTGACGAGGGTAACTATGAAAACTTTCGTCTCAATGAAATTCTCCTCATTCTCAATACCTTCCTGCTCTTTGTTACAGCACTTGTCATTATGGAGGATTTTGAATGGCTTTTTCTTTACAAAGAAACGCGACATACAATCCACGCAATTGAAGTATTTTTTGGTATTCTCTTTCTTATAGAATTTCTTCTACGCCTCTATTATACATATATACCAGACAAAAAACTCTTTACACTCTACCCACTCATCCAACTCCTCGTTATTGTATCACTCTTGGCGCCAACGCTTTTTAACCTCGCGTTTTTGCGCATTGTTATTTCGCTTAAAATGCTCAAACTCTATCACATGCGTCGTGAAAATCAACGTCAACTTGCACACAACCCAACATTTGCTGACAAAAATACACTCATAGAAAAGGTAACACGCCCGCTGGAGCATGTCGTTGAGCGCACCGCGTCTGCTGCCAGTCGCATCACAAAAAAGAAATAGCACCATCCACCGATAAATTACAGCACTCTTATATACTTCTCGTAAAGTTAAAAAAATCGGCATGATGTTACATGCCGACTAAGTATTTTCTGTTTACTCTCCTATTTTTCGCGCCAGTACTATGAGTCCTCTCAATGAAAGCATGGCGATAACGCCCGCAAGGCTTGCTGCAACTAACAACATATAAGAAATACAGCAAAAAGCAAGCATCTTTACGCCCCATGCATATGGCATTGCTAGAATATCCGCGATAACATCATTACCACATGATGCAAGTAAAAATGAGAAAACTGCCAACATAACAAAAATAATAAACATGCCATTTACTCTGTATGTATCAGCATCAATGCCATGTGTTTTTTTTATTTCCACAATTGGAACGGCTATAAGCATGGCAACAACTGTAAGACAAAAAGATGCAAGATAAAGATATCTAACAAAAAGATTACTGAGCATCTATACTCTCCTTCTTTTAACAATGAACGTGTTTTATGTATAACACATCAGTATGCAGATGTCTATGGCATGGTAGTTGTATATCATTAAATGAAAAAAACCGCCCTTGCAATGGCGGTTTTTTCAAAGTGCAAGAGAGTTACTATTTCTGCTTTTTTTCACTATCCTTTGCCATGATTTTGTCACGCAAACTCTTTACAGCATCCTTGAGTTCCTTGTATGACTCATCTGTGCTTTCCTTCGCATCAATCTTCTTCTCAAGTGCGACAACAGCTTTGTAGATATCAGCATACTCCTTTTGGTTCAAGAAGCCATAACCAAGAACTTGTGCCATTTCAATTTGCTTTCTCGCTTCGCTAAGCATGCCATGTACAATCGTCACTTTTTCTTTTGCATTGAGTTTTTCTTGTGACTTTTTGATCAGCAATTCAGCATTAAGAAGTGGAATTGGTACTACTTTACGTATCTCCACAAGCGTTGTCATAGCCGTATAGAGTACAGCTTTTGCTGTATCATAATTATCAACATCAAGCGCCCTCAGCGCATCACGCAACGCAACACCATGTGCGGCGAGAGGAATGTTGGCAACTACCAGCGTAATATCACTCTGAAGACCTTCCAGAAGTGTTCGCGCAAGTTGTACATCACCACGTGTCAATGCTTGCTGTGCATTCTGCTTCACACCTTCTACTGCCACCTTATCAAAAGATACAATATTGTTCACCTCACCATTAACTGCAACAGGCAAAAGTGTGGCATTTGGCTCCAACGCCAACGTAGCATCTAGCTTACCGAGGGCTGTTTCAATTTCTTTTTGCGCAGCATCCTTGTCTCTCTTGTCAAGCGCATTAAGTGCTTTTTGCGTGTATAAAACAACCTTGAAAGCATCATCAATGATATCTTTTCGCTGAATGTGAATGAGATCATTAATCTCATCATTAATGTATTTCTGGAAATCAGCATCATCCAGATACTTGCTCTGAATAATGCCAACAGATTGGATAAAGGTGGTATCTACATCACTCGCACTTTGTTCTTGACTAGATTGTTGCGCCACTTGATTTTTAACATCTTGTTTCTTCGTATAATACAAAACACCAAGAGCGCCAATTGCAACGACCAGAGCAAATGTGATAACCTTTTTTACACGTTCATCTTTTGTAGGTTTTTCTTCGGTATTCATAGGTCTTTTTGATTTATTATTTCTAATAAAAATATAATTGCTAATCTGATATTGAATAACACAATATCTATATCGCACTATAATAATACACCATCACAATATTTCATGCAAATTAATTATATGTAACTAGCAAACAACAACACTTTGAACAAAAAAACCGGCAAAATGCCGGTTTTTTGTTCAAGAAATCACAAATCTTTTGAGGTTAGTCTCTCATCTAAGAGGAGGATTTAATCCACTACAAATAGTAGATTAAGCGACCGTTCGGTTTGACTAACTCGTCGTGCGACGAGTCGTACTACCATAACTCCCTAGAAAGGAGGTGATCCATCCACAGCTTCCGCTACGGATGCCTTGTTACGACTTCACCCTGATCATCAATCCCACCGTAGTCCCCGTTTTTGACGCGGGGCCTTCGGGTGTTACCGACTCTCCTGGTGTGACGGGCGGTGAGTACAAGATCCGGGAACGTATTCACCGGGACGTGCTGATTCCCGATTACTAGCGATTCCGACTTCATGGAGTCGAGTTGCAGACTCCAATCCGAACTGGGGATGCTTTTAGGGATTGGCTTCACCTCGCGGTGTCGCAGCCCACTGTAGCACCCATTGTATCATGTGTGTCGCCCCAGACGTCAAGGGCCATGCTGATTTGACGTCATCCTCTCCTTCCTCCCCCGCACCAATTTTCGATAATACAAAATCGGTACAATCTTCAAAACTTCCGCTTCACAGTCTGTACAGGCGTGATAAGCAAAAGCCTCAAAAATTGGTGCGGGGGCAGTCTCGTATGACATGTATAACATACGATGAGGGTTGCGCTCGTTACCCCACTTAAGGGAACACCTTACGGCACGAGCTGACGACAACCATGCAGCACCTGCTTAGCACCCTCGAAGGCTTCTCCATCTCTGGAGCGTGCAGCTAAGTTTCTAGTCTGGGTGAGGTGTCTCGCGTTGCATCGAATTAAACCACATGATCCACCGCTTGTGCGGATCCCCGTCTATTCCTTTGAGTTTTAGTCTTGCGACCGTACTTCCCAGGCGGCATACTTAACGCGTTAGCTTCGACACGCACCGGGTCGCCCGGCACATGCCTAGTATGCATCGTTTACGGCGTGGACTACTGGGGTATCTAATCCCATTCGCTACCCACGCTTTCGTGTCTGAGCGTCAGAACAGTGCCAATCAAATGCCTTCGCCTTTGGTGTTCCCCATGATATCAACGCATTTCACTACTACACCATGAGTTCCAATGATCTCTCACTGTCTCTAGATCTACCGTTTCGTGCGCGATCTCCGGGTTGAGCCCGAAGTTTTAACACACGACTAATAGATCCGCCTACACACGCTTTACGCCCAATAAATCCGGATAACGCTCGGGGTCTCTGTATTACCGCTACTGCTGGCACAGAGTTCGTAACCCCTTATTCATCAAGTACGCTCAAGTATGACCCGAAGGACATACCTTGTTCCTTGATAAAAGCAGTTTACAACCCTAAGGCCTTCATCCTGCACGCAGCGTCGCTCCATCAGGCTTTCGCCCATTGTGGAATATTCTCGACTGCAGCCACCCGTAGGTGTTTGGCCAGTGTCTCAGTGCCAATGCTGGGGGTCATGCTCTCACACCCCCTACCCGTCATAGCCTTGGTACGCCGTTACCGCACCAACTAGCTGATAGGACGCGAGCCGCTCCCAAAGCGATAAATCTTTACTCCGTAGAGCATATCGTGTATTAGACAGGATTTCTCCTGCTTATTCACGACTTTGGGGTACGTTCTCACGCGTTACTAGCCCGTTTGCCACTCCGTCATTCCTCTGCAAGCAGAGGAAGCGTCGTTCGACTTGCATGCCTTATCCACGCTGCCAGCGTTCATCCTGAGCCAGGATCAAACTCTCATATATAAGCGACCGTACACGGTGTATTGCTCGCTTCCACAATACACAGACAAAGATGCCTACGGATACGCGAATCCCTTCTTACACTTATTGTAAGATGTTTCCTATCGCTTGGTAAGAAACAACATTCTCTATCTGATGCAGATAAAGAGATGTAGGGGAACACCGCATTTTCCAAAAGAAAATGCAACAAGAGAATAGGTCCTCGCTCTTAGTCTCAAGACTAACCTCAGAAGGTTATCATTTCTTGAATAAACGTAATCACATTGTCAATGTTCTACTGTGTTCCTATTCTTACAGAGTGAATAAAAACACATCCCAACACATCACAACTCATGATGTACAAGAATGTAATTTCATTCTCCTTCCTCTGTAGAGCAGAATAGATCGTCAAACAATCGACATATCTATACACTGCACTACGTATTGTAGCAAAGTTTTTTTCCTTGTCAACCCCTTAAAAAACTCATTCCAATACAACATTCTCTGTCAACTCCATATTTATACTAACACTACTTTGTACGTTGTCAAGAGCACTCTCTAAAAATAATTATAACCGCTCACACACATCATTTTTTTCAAAAAAACACATATAAACAATATCACCTTGCTTATCTGTGCGTATGATATGTGCGCCATACTTTTTAAGGCGTGCAAGAACATCTTGCGCCGGATGTCCGTAGCGATTGTGCACGCCGACAGAAACAATTGCATCATGTGGATGCACACGCGCAATAAACTCTTCACTACTTGATGTCTTTGAGCCATGGTGGCCAACCTTTAGAACACTTACCGGACCTGGATTAATATTGCGTTCTTGCTTTTGTGATAGATCACCCATCATAAGAAATGTTGTTTTACCGACTGTTAGCAACGTTACAATACTTGTATCATTAACATCTTTTATCGCCGGCACATCTGTCGCTACACGCGGAAAAAGTACACGCATAACACCAGCCTTCTCGTCATCTTTCTTCATATGTATACGAACAGATTCGTTCGCCATAATGACACGTGCACGACTCTTCTCCAACGCGCTGTGCCACGCCGTAGCGACACGTGATTTCTTAAAAGCATCGGTTGCGATAACAGCACCAACATAGTATGCATCAAATACGCCAACCTGTGCAGCGATGTGGTCGGCATCTGGATGTGTTGCAATCAGTACATCAACTGTTCTGTCCCAAAACGGCATATAGCGCCCAAGTTTTTCAAGAAGCACGCGACGATCAGCACCGCCGTCAATTAAAACCTGCTGTGTTCCACGTGTAATGAGAATCGCATCACCTTGCCCAACATCGAGAAAGATAACACGCGTCTGTCGTGTCTGTTCTGCAGCTATCGCAACAATTGCGATAACAAAAGATAAAAGCACTGCTGCGCCAATAATGAATACTATACCTTTTCGCATATATTCTTTCTCTCTTTGTGTGTACACTTATATTGATTGCATCTATCGAGCAAAATAAATATGCTCATTCCACCATACCATAGTACAAGCAAAAATGGTGGCACGGTTTCTATTTTTATCTGTGCATATGGCACATGTGCAAAAAAATGAACAACACCAAAAACCCATGCAAGAAGAATACTGATAAACCATCCACTCCAAAGTGTAATGAGGGGACTTAGCATACTTGCAAGAAGCATGCCGGATGTCAGCGCCATTGCAACAGGAATAAGTGGCAAAACAAGTACATTTGCTATAAGTGAAAGTGGCGTGAACACGTGAAAATGATAAGCAATAATCGGTACGACGAGCAATTGCGCGCTTACTGTTGCAAAAATAATATCCCACATGCCAAATGCGGCATTCCGTCGTATATTTATACGCTCAAATAACGGATAAATCGTAATAATGCCACATGTTGCAAGGAACGATAATTGGAAACCTATGTCATAGCGAACAAGAAGAGGGTTAACAAAAAGCATAATGGCAGCGGAAAGAAGAAGAGATGAAAATGCCGCACTCACACGTCCGCTATACATTAGCAAAAGCACAATTATGCCCATAATGCCAGCACGCACTGCCGGTGTCGGCGCGCCAATCATTAACACAAAGATAACAACACCAACAAGCGCAAGCCATAGTGCCTGCCACCGCCACAAGCCACAAAAAATGCCAAAAAGGATAAGTGCATGTGTAATGACAGTAACATTATAACCACTTACAGCCACAATGTGCGTAAGGCCTGTTGCAGAAAAATTATCCTGCCACGCTTCACTAAGACGCTTGTCGCCACCAAAGAGGAGTCCTGCAGCAAGCGCTGCCTGCGGATGCGCTACATTGTGCGTAATAACGCGCTCAAAATGCAAACGCACACGCGCAAGAAGAGCATGGAAGCGATCACTAAGACGCGTACTCTCCCACGCCACTATATCACTGGGAACACATTCGTAAAACACACCTTTTGCAGCAAGGTACATTATGTAATCAAAATCCTGCGTAAAATTTTTGATACGCTTAAGTGTACATGAAAATTTTACACCACTGCGTGCAGAGAGAGTATTTTCATAGAGGTGTGTGCGTACGAGAATCTTATCTACAGCACAGATGGGAGCATGTTGCCCTGTTGAACACGAACGCACACCAATAATTGCTCGCTTGCTGTATGCGCTCTCCACAGGGTCATTTAGGACAACGCCATAAACCGTAACTGACGTATTGTCATATATGCGAGGTGCATGCGCTGATTCATAGGCAGATTTACCACGTGCAACCCCGATAAAGCAACCGATAATAAGAACGCCAACATATAAACCGATATAAAAACGTGGCGCAAAAAGAATATAAAAAAGCGCACACACACCGCATAAACTTGCAACAAGCCACGCCCACTGTGGCACAAAAACAGCCACAACGATACCACAAAGAAACGCACCTATGAAACCAACAAAGAAAACGTGTTTATGCATCAATACCATCAATATCAATCATTTTTTTGCGCGTCGTCGCACCGGCAACAATATGTACGGCGCTTGGTGTTATGCCAAAATATTCTGCAAGCGCCACACAGACGGCATCATTCGCTCGTCCCTTCTCCGGCACGGCGCGCACACGCACCTTATACATACCATCTGCCATTTTTTCTACAGACACTGAACGTGCACGTGTCACGACGGAGGCAATAATCCTCATAAGAATACAAATTCAAAAAATTAGATACTAAAAATGCATCACATAAAAAACACCTACAACGCAGATGTTTTTTATCAAAAAATCTATTTTCCAAGTTTGCGGCGAATAAATGCAGGAATCTCAAACTCATCCTCATCAGGAAGTGCATCATCCTTTATAGGCGCTTCTTCAACACGTTCATTGATAATAATTTCCGGTTCAAGTGCTTTTTTACGACGCGGAAACGTCATACGTTGCAAAAGTGGTGTTGCAGAACCATCATCATCACGACTATCTTTCTCATCTGACACAGACATGCTCTCATTGATGTCCGGTGATGCTGTCTGTACCGCACGATGCACAAAGCCATCATTTTGTGCAATGCTTGCAGGCTTTTTGGATAGTGCTTGTTGCGCATCATCAGATAGGCGTTCTTGCTGTGTCTGCGACACCTGTGACTGTGGTTGCGGTGAACGTTGCTGCTCCTGTTGCGGTGCAGGCGGTTGTTGTGATATCTTTTGAGGCGATGACGCAAAACCTATACTATCACCGCCGCCTGTGGCAACACTTTCCTTTTCATGCACGCCAGATGATGCACTTTGCTGTACTGCTTGTTGCACGGAAACGTTGCGCGTATTTGAATTTTGCGCTGATCTCTTAAGTGCAATGTGTGACAATCTCTGTTCCGTTGATGCGAACGTGCCGCGATCATCAAACCCCGTAGCGATAACAGTGACGCGGATCTCACCTTTTCTAACAGTGTCATCAGGTGTCGCACCAAAGATAACACGTGCATCAGGATCAATAGATTCCGTGATAATGTTGGCAGCTTCAGAAATCTCCATCATCGTTAGATCACTGCCACCACTCACATTAAAGAGAACACCGCGCGCACCATCAATAGAAAGTTCAAGAAGCGGTGAGTTAATAGCTGCGCGCGCAGCCTCTATTGCACGTTCCTCGCCACTTGAGACGCCAATACCCATCAACGCGCTACCACTATCAGCCATCACGGCGCGCACATCAGCAAAGTCAACATTGACAATACCAGGCTTTGTGATCAGATCAGAAATGCCTTGCACGCCTTGACGCAATACATCATCTACAATCTTAAAAGCATTAACAAGTGATGTTTTGCGATCAATAATATTAAGCAATTTATCATTAGGAATGGCAATCAATGTATCAACACGCTCACGCATGTTCTCAATTGCCTCATCAGCGATGCGCTTGCGCTGCATGCCTTCAAACATGAATGGCTTTGTCACAACAGCAATTGTCAACGCTCCGGATTCTTTGGCAACTTCAGCAACAATCGGCGCTGCACCACTGCCGGTACCACCACCCATACCACACGTGATAAACACCATATCAGCACCTTTGAGCACATCCTGAATTTCGTCACGATTCTCTTCTGCCGCCTGTCGCCCAACTTCAGGATTCATACCAGCACCAAGACCTTTTGTCAGATTTTTGCCAATGTGAATCTTTTCCGATGCTTTTGAATTATGAAGCGCCTGCGCATCAGTATTAATGGAAACAAACTCAACACCACCAACTTTCTCTTCAACCATGCGTGTTACAGCATTATTACCGGAGCCACCGACGCCAACAACTTTAATACGTGCAAATGTTTCTATATCTGGTTTGATTTCTGCCATAGAGCTAAATGTTGAATTCTACAATATTATACACTACCACGTTCATTTACGCGGTGTCAAATTATGCGTTTTTTCTTGTATTGTAAGAGGAATAATCATATCAATACCATCACGCACAATTGTGACATCAACTTTCTTCACGTTGCGCTTTTCGTCAATGATAACAGGAAGTGTGCGAGAAAAAGAAAGTTCTTCGCCATCAATTTTTGTAATGTAATCACCGCTTTGCACACCAGCCAGCATATTTATAGCATTGACTGTCTCTATTATAACACTATTTTCGTGAATACCTTTTTTATGCACATCACCGTCAACAGATTTATATGTAATCCCAAGATCAATAACGTTCTGTGAGCGATTATCAAGAAAACGTTGTAATGCAAAACTCACAGCATTTGCCGGCATGACAGTTGCGTTGTCACCGTCATAGAAAGCAATCGCTGCAAGATCGCCACGATGTGTAAAGAGAACAGCACCATCATCACGACGTGTGGTTACCACCTCAAGCACGCCGTCCCACGTAAATGATGTACTTTCACTAACGGCCGTTTTGTATGCTTGCATTTGCGTCGTAAAAGCATACATATGATCTCGTACACGCATATCAACACCTGCCTCAACGAGCCATTGGCCCGCGAAAAGGTCCTCAACACGCGCGAAAGATACTACAGGATATTCTCGCGGTGCGTCAATTTTTATAAAAGCAATGTCCGTCACAGTATCTCGTTCAATATGCACAGCATCAAAAACATCGCCGGATGCAAGTGTAACCGTCACTTTCGCTTGCGGGGCGTCAAAAAGCACGCTACCGGCTACAGCAACAACGCCATCACTTGTAACGAAAACACCAGAACCGCTTCGTGTTGTACCGGCATAGGTTGATGTAACACGCACAATACTTTCACGTAATTGCGTAAGCACGTCACGTGCCATCTTGTCATGTGTAACATGCACATTCTCTGTGCGTTCAATAATCGTCGTACGCTCCTGTATATTACGCACAAACGGCAGATGACGTGTACGCTCATGCGCAATAAGTTCCGGCAACACCGCTGACTCAACAAAGAGTGCGCCAAGAGCACCAAGAAAAAACATGCCACTAATTGCTATCACCCTTCTTATAAAGGTTTTCATAAGATTTGCTCCTTGAATAAAAAACTAAACAACCGGCAGCCACTGTGCACTGGACAAAACAAGAGCCGCCATAGCAAGAAAAAATATAACATTCACGCTAAGACGCGTTTTTGAGAGACGCTCAAGAAAAAAACTCTGCCCCAGGTCCCACAGTATATAGTATATCATAAGGAGAACAACACTTGTTGTAAGATAGCCAAAAGGCCACATAATAGCGCTTACAGCAACCTCTGAGAGGACAACACCCAATGCGCAGCTATAAATAATCGTTTGCACAAAACGCCCGTGTGCAATCATGACAAAATATTGCCACGAGATGACCGTCGTCAAAATAAATATGCTAAAACCAACAAACCACAGCGGTACGATAAAGTTCAAATAAATGGCAAAAATTGCCGCATAGGAAAAGAAGATCGCCGTTGTTGCGCCGGCAACAACCATACCACGCGCGACTGCATCGCGCGGATAGCGACTTAATCTATATGAACCAAGCGTCACACCGTAGACAAGAATACCGACAATGCCACTTACAATAATCTGCTGTGAACGACTGTCAATAAAAAATAAAAGTGTAAGTGAGGCCACAGATAAAATAACCGGCACAATCGCAAAAAAGAAGTGTCGTGCGATAATGCGCCCAACAACGGCAGAAATCACTGCAAACGCAGCAACACCAGATGCCAACACAACAAGACTCTCAGCACTGTAACGCGCAAGTACCTGCAAACCAACCGCATACACAATGGCATACAACGCTATCGGCACATGAAAGATAATCCCCCTCTTATGCATAGACATACCCATTACATTCGTTACTCTCCATTCACAATACCAAAAAACACCACTGAAAGCAATTTGCAGAGAAAATGTGTATCTACAGATAGCAAAATAATAAAAAAAGAGCCACGACGCTTTCACGCAGTGACTCAAGAATATTCCACAGAAAGAGTTTAAGAGGTACAACGAGCCTTGTGCCCTTGTTTCTCTTCCATACGTGCGGCATGTCTCTTTAACAATTGCCGCAGAGAAAAACGCGCTGACGAGTATAGGCGATTGTCCAATTTTGCCGGCAGAAAAAGCGCACTGGATGTACCGTGCGAAATTACACGCCGGCGCCAATCTGTGCCGTTACACACACCGCCTAACGGAATATAATCCCCATGTATTGTATTATAGCCATAATACATACGGAGAGTATACCAGTACTTTCTGTACCTACCATCAAGTCTATCAGCAACGCTCTCCGGCAGTACAATAGGCGGAACAAGTTGTTGCACAATCCATTCATCGCCATAGCAATTATCTACGGCGGTGTATAATTTTTCCACATCAATAATTGTATCACTCGGCCGCCTACCACTGATCTCTCTTCTCCACAAGGGGTAGATCTTGTACGAACGCGTACCCTTTAGTGGCTTGACAACCACACTTGATGACGCTAAAGGACCATCGAGCACTTCACGGAGCTTCTGGGAATTGTGCACACGATATGCAAGACCGGTTTTGACCATCCAGCTCTTGTTCCCCTCTTGTACCACCGGATGTGCCGCCATGTGTACAATGTGCGGATATTTATCCGCTTCTTGCGGTCGCATAGATGGCCAAATGACACCGTCCCAGCTCTCATCATAAGGATCAAGCCACTGCGTAATATCGGAAAATCGCCGTTCCGATACAAACGCACGCATTGGTGGCCAGTGTTGCTGAATTAAATCAAGTAACTCGCTGAATTGGTCATTAACAACCATTGTCAACTTCTGACCGGCCGGCGCATCGTCAACTTCGTAAATAAAAACATCACCACCATCAACCATCACGCCATTGCCACAACTGCGCAATATGGGATTCTTTATTGTACAATCCACACGCACAAGAAGTGATGGCACATTATGCTCTCTGGCAATCCATGTTTTATTCTCCAAGGGCGTGTATCGTTGCCACTGATGAACAGCATTAAGCATTTGTCTTACGAGCATCGGACGCACATAAAGTGGTATCTTGCGTGTGAACATTGATTCAACAACGTCCCCGTCGCGACCACTTTCGGCAAAAATAAACTTTTCAACAAAAGACATAAATGCCTCCTCTTTTTTAAACAACAAAAAAATCGGCGCTTTGGCCGATTATCACTTCTCATTTTGTGCAGATTTCTTCTCTCTACACAGAATGTGAAACAAACCGGCCATGCCCACTAAGGAGCATCACCCACATAACCACAATATACATTGTATGTGTCGTTTGTTTCATGTGTCCATACTAGCAAGATGTACCTTTTTTGTCAAATATCACGGCACAAAAAACACAGCGCACAAGACATATCTCAAACATAAAAAAGAAGCACAGATCACCAATCCGTGCTTCAAAAAAATCTTTCAGACAGCCCTCTATTGTAATAATAGGGCTGTCAAACCGAGAAGGTTGGTCGCGCACAGAAGCACGACCAACCCGATGATCCTACCGATGCGCGTCCAGCGCATCGGTAGAGCCTCTGCCACGGCCAAAAGGCCGAGCAGAGTAAGTGGAGTCCATCCCTGGACCCAGAAAAGAGTGTTAATAAAATCCATAATCACCTCCTTAAAGAACCACTTTATTTATACCACATTTTTACAAATAATGCAAGACTCTCCCTGTTTTTTCGCATTTGCACAAGGGATGTACTCTTACGGCAATTCCCGCACAAAACATAATTCCTATACAAAACATCCACAAAAAACCACCACTCTCGTGGTGGTTTTGCACTTTTCATCACCAATCTGATTGTCGTGTATTTTTTTAATTCGCACGCTTTCGGGTGCTTTTTCTACTTGTTGCGCGTGAGCGCATCAAGAAAACGCGCAGCATGTTCCTTGCCACCAAGACCAAACGCCAAGCCAAGTGCAAGAGAAAACGCTACAACAACGCCGGTAAACAAGATCTCAATCATATTGCCCCCGATACCGAGATGATCAAGCGCCGTCAGCACGGTGATCGTCATAATTGCATAATACGGCACCGACGCAACAAGCTTTTTATTCTTTACATCCTTTGTGTTTTCAAGCACACGTGCAACCGCTGTACGCACTGAGTTCGCCACCAAAGAACCGATAACAAGAACAACAACCGCAATAGCAACATTCGGCAAATAAGCCAAAATGTCATTAAAGAAACGTGCAAGTTGTTGCGCGCCGAGATAGTTAACCACACCGGAGAAAACGGCGATGATTACGAACCACTTTACAAGCCACGCAATAACCGTGCTCGGTTTAACGGCGAGGCCAATTTTTTCAAGCTGTTCATCCCAGCCAAGACTCTTAAATGCCTTATCAATCTTTGTACGTCGTACAATTGTACCGGCAAGTTTTGCCAGTGTCGTCGCAACAAACAGACCGATAAGGATGACAACAATGACAACCAGTGTTGTCTTAATCCAGCCCCACATCGTATGTGCGGAGATCATACTGTGCGACATACCCGCCGCAACCGGATCAAACTCCGTAAGAAGTCGGTCCATATACCTTTCTCGCATATTTTTTATGCTAAATAATTACTTTTTACTGCAAACCCCTTTATAAACAGTATAGCACAATAGTGCACTTTATGGGAGAGACGCAAAACCACCGCCATCAGCGGTGGTTTTGTTGTGCGCAAGGAGGCCACTATTACTGCACTATAATTTTATCCTTCTCATCACACGTTACAGCAAAAGCCTTCTTCGCTCCCGTGTTATCAGAAACAATCGCAAGTGCGACAGGATCAAGCACTTCTTTTTGGAGAACGCGCTTGAGT
Organism: Candidatus Moraniibacteriota bacterium; assembly: GCA_027031495.1. GTDB lineage: Bacteria > Patescibacteriota > Minisyncoccia > Moranbacterales > JALVQA01. The sequence continues at coordinate 77,137 of JALVQA010000006.1, read as the reverse complement.
GGTCGTGCGCCATAGAGCGGATCGTAACCTTTCTTAACAAGACATGCACGCGCTTTATCATCAACCGTCAAAGTGATATCACGCTGTGCAAGGCGCTCCACAATTTGCCCAATCTGAATATCAACAATCTTGCGCAGCATCTCCTCATTTACAGGATGGAAGATGATGATATCGTCAACGCGGTTGATAAACTCCGGCTTAAACGTCTTTTGCACATCTTCCATAACGCGCTTGCGCATCTCTTCCTCATCAACCGTTTTCTTATCAGCGTCTTCGTATATCTGCATAATCTTTGAAGAACCGACGTTTGATGTCATGATGATGACTGTGTTGGTAAAGTTAACCGTACGCCCCTTTGCATCAGTGAGACGTCCATCATCCAAAATTTGCAGAAAGATATTGAAAACATCAGGATGCGCTTTCTCAATCTCATCAAAGAGGAGAATGCTATACGGTTTGCGCCGTACAATTTCCGTTAGTTGTCCACCCTCATCATGGCCAACATAACCCGGTGGCGAACCGATCATCTTCGCAACAGCATGTGACTCCATGTATTCACTCATGTCAAGACGAACCAACGCTTTCTCACTATCAAAAAGAGTCTGTGCAAGCGCTTTTGCAAGTTCTGTCTTACCAACGCCTGTCGGTCCAAGAAAAATGAATGATGCGATTGGTCGTCCTTCTTGTGCAATACCGGCACGTGAGCGACGTATAGCATTTGCAACTGCCTCAACCGCTTCCTCCTGCCCGATCACACGTTTGCGCAGTTCATCTTCCAAATGCGCAAGACGCTCCATCTCACTTGCAAGCATCTTTGATACCGGTATACCTGTCCACTGTGAAATGACACGTGCAATATCTTCTTCTGTCACCTCTTCTTTCAGAATTGGATTCTCACCCTGTAGCGCAGCAAGTTTTTCTTGTGCTTGCGCAATTTCTTTTTCAAGAGATGGAATGCGACTATAACGCAACTCGGCAACTTTCTCAAGCTCGCCTTCACGCTCCAGCGCTTCCGCTTCAGCGCGCAATTTCTCAAGTTCTTTCTTCTTTGTACGCACTGCCATGATTGCGTCTTTCTGCGCTTTCCATTGCACTTTGAGTGCCTGTGCGCGCTCACGAAGATCCGCCAGCTCTTTTTGAATCGCTGCAAGCTTCTTCTCCGTTGACTCATCTTCTTTTGTCTTTTTGCCACCCTTCTTGTCACCGCCAAAATCCTTCTCCAACGCTGCCTTTTGGATCTCAAACTGACGAATCTTGCGCTCAAGTTCATCTATTTCCGCCGGCATAGAATCAATCTCTATGCGCAACTGACTGGCTGCCTCATCCAACAGATCAATCGCTTTATCCGGCAAGAAACGATCGGTGATGTAGCGTTGCGATAACTTAACCGCAGCAATAATAGCATCGTCTGTAATGCGCACACCATGATGAACCGCATAACGCTCCTTGATACCGCGCAAAATGGCGATCGCATCCTCCGGCGATGGCTCCGTTACCATAACCGGCTGGAAGCGACGCTCCAGTGCCGCGTCCTTTTCAATGTATTTTTGATACTCTTTGAGCGTTGTTGCACCAATTGTGCGAATCTGCCCGCGCGCCAGTGCCGGTTTGAGAATGTTGGCAGCATCCATTGCGTTATCACCGCCAGCGCCAGCACCGATAAGCATATGCAATTCATCAATAAAGAGAATGTACTTCCCCGCCGACTCATCAACAGCTTTAATCACCGCCTTGAGGCGATCCTCAAACTCACCGCGATACTTCGCGCCCGCTATCAGCGCACCCATATCAAGACTGATAATTTCCTTATCTTTAAGGTTTTCCGGTACATCACCGGCTACAATGCGTTGCGCAAGTCCTTCCACAATCGCCGTCTTTCCCGTACCCGGTTCACCAATCAAGACAGGATTATTCTTTGTGCGTCGCGAGAGAATTTGCATCACGCGACGAATCTCCGCATCACGCCCAATAATCGGATCAATCTTGTCCTCGCGTACGCGCTGTGTGAGATTTTGTGTATACTTCTTCAATGCTTCCTGCGTATCACCGCCACCTTCTTTCGTGTCAACTTTCTTGTTGCCACGAACGTTATTTAGTGTTGTGCGCACTGCATTTGCATCAATGCCATAATGCTTGAGTATGTCCGATGCTGTTGACGGATTGTCAAGAATCGCTAAAAACAGATGTTCCGTCGCCACAAAGGAATCACCAAGTTTCTCCATTTCTTTCTGCGCACTCTCCAAAATCTGCGCCAACTCACGACTGAAAACCATTTGTGAACTATCAGATACTAACGCTGTCGGCTCTCGTTTAAGTGCACTTTCCACAGCTTCAGTTAATGCACTTTTATCAATATTATGCGCACTTAGTACAGCACTCACTGTTTCATCGCCTTGTCGCAAAAGTGCAAACAAGAGATGGAGCGCACCAATACTTTGATGGCCACGCGCTAACGCTGCCTCCTGCGCATTCTGCAAGACTTCTTGTGCTTTTGTTGTAAATTTATCAATATTCATAGTATATTTTATTTTTATAGTTTTTTATATGAAAACAAATTGCTACATCGTACGCAACTACTGTCTTCTATACTAAAGTATAAAACACAAAACTAGCACTCGTCAAGTGAGAGTGCTAGTTTTGTTTTATAGACATCTGTAATACGCATATTTATAAGCTATCTGTCTCTGCTGTGCTCTCTTGATATCCCGCTTTTTCAAGATTTGTCACGGCTTCTTGTTTTAGTTTTTCAACATAAGCTTTCAGATCTGGATCGGCAATATCAACATGACGTGTTTCGGTATTCCATGTATATGCCGACAGCGGTATATACACTGTGAAAGCGCGCATCTGGTCATCGAGCCACTGTGCAAATGTCGGCTTAAATATAATAATATGACGCAACAGCACCTTTGTCCCTTGTGTATCAGTGTGACGATCTTCAACCTTAACAATGTGAAAGCCGTTATCCGTTTCAATAACATCGCTGTATGCGCCAACGTCAAGATTAAACACTTTATCCGCAATCTCCGGTGCAAGATCGTCGTAAGAAAACCATCCCGCATTGCCACCATCCTCAGCAGCCTCTGGACTTTCAGAATATGTCTTCACAGCAACGACAAAATCCATACCTTTATCCAGAGCTGTATGCGCTTCCAGTGCTTTTTGTCGCATTGCAGTCGTGTCATAGTGTTTTTGCGCATACTGTTCAAGCGCCTCCCTGTAAATCTGCGGCTTTACAATACGTTCTTCAAAATCTTTCATTGTAAAGCCCCATAGACGACGAATATTTTTCTGCACAACACGTCCCTTACCATAACGATCAAGTTCTTGCTTTACACGTGCGTGCACCTGCGCATCAGTAATTTCAATACCAGCCCGATCAGCAAGGATATAAACGACCTCATCTTCAATAAGTTTGTCCAAAAGCGTTGCTTCCCACAGCTTTAGTTTCTTGCGCCCATCTTCCGTTGTAAAATCTATACGTACGCCGATGCTTGCAAAATCTTGATTTTCGTAAAAATTGCGTGTCGCCTCAAGATTGCGCTTTAGATCAGCAATGGAGACAAAGTGTGTCCAATTAATAATCGCTGCAGGTAGCGGTAAAACACGCTCAACACCGCGTGCAAGCACAGAATCACTTCCACGATACACAAGTGTCACCGCAAACACAAAAAAGAGAATCGCACCTAAACAGAGCGCAATAAACATGCTGCGAATGAGCGTCTTCTTCTTGAATACTTTATTTTTAAACATTGTTTTTTTCATAAAATTTTTTTATTCTATGTGGAATCAATATCTATTCTTCATTCTTATTTTTACCATTTAGCAAACGCTCAATCCACCCATACGTAGTATTTTCACGAGACACAACATCATTACTGTCGTCGTCAAAAAAATCACCTCTACTCTCTTTGCTAGCGCCATCAGATAGTGAAGTAGCATCATTGTTTTGTGTCACTAAAACAACTTTCTCATCAGAACGTCTGTAACCGAGACGTTCCTTTGCTACACGCTCACGGTAAGCATCTGATGAAAAATATGATATGCGATCTTCCAAATCGGCATTATGACGCTCAAGACGCTCCACCTCCGCCTTCATAGAGGCAATTTCACGATCAATAGCACTCACGCGTTTGTACTCCTTTACACCAGAGAAACCTAAAAACGTGGCAATGCCCACCACAATAATACTACCGCCAAGGAAAATGAGAGAGATACGCATATGACACACTTTGCTAGCGAACCATTTTTAGTAGGAATAAAAAGCCGGCGCAATCGTAAAGATGATCATGGCAAAAATCATCAACGTCGCCATGATAAGCCAAAAAATTTTAACAACTTTCTTCCTTTTCATATTTTATAACCTTATACTCTACTCATTATAGCACACTACTGTTGTTAGCGCTTCATAACTGCAAGAAACGCTTGTGGCGGAATATCAACGTTACCAACTGTCTGCATACGTTTCTTCCCTTTTTTTTGTTTTTCGAGCAACTTCCGCTTTCGTGTAATATCGCCACCATACAAACCGGCCGTCACATCTTTACGAAATGCGCTAATCGTTGCGCGTGCGATGATTTTACCACCGATTGCCGCCTGTAGCGCAATGGCAAAATTCTGGCGCGGAAGCACTTCTTTAAGTTTCTCCACAATCTGCTTCCCTTCGCGTTGTGCCGCTTCGCGTGGCACAATACGCGAAAATGCATCCACTCTTTCACCGGCAACAAGAATATCAAGCTTCACCAAATCCGACACACGATAATCCATCAACTCGTAGTTCATGGAGGCATACCCACTGGAGACACTCTTAAGCTGATCATGAAGATCAACAATCACGTCGGCCAGCGGCGCCTCAAAGATAAGTTGCACGCGATCTTGATCAATATAGTCCGTGTTTTTATACTCTGCACGTGTACGTCCAAGGAGCTCCATAACATTGCCAAGGTATGTTGACGGCACTAAAATCTCAAGGCGCACGTAGGGTTCCATAATTACTTGAATCGTTGACGGATCCGGTAATTCCGACGGTGCATACACCATAAGTTCCTCGCTCGTCGTCCGTACGACCTTGTAAACAACGCTTGGCGCCGTAATTGTCGGCACTATATCAAATTCTCGCTCCAGACGTGCCTGAATAATCTCAAGGTGTAAAAGGCCAAGAAAACCACACCGAAAACCACGCCCCAAAGCACTGTTATGCTCCGGCTCAAAAGTAAACGCCGCATCATTGAGAGAAAGCTTTTCCAACGCGTCACGCATAACATTATAATCCGCACCATCAACCGGATAGAAACTTGCATATACCATCGGTCGTACCTGCTTATAACCACTCAGTGGTGTGCGTGCCGGTTCCGTTGCCATCGTAATTGTATCGCCAACACGACATTCCGCAACCGTCTTAAAACCGGTTGCTACATAGCCAATCTCACCAGCTTGCAGTGTCGGTTGTACGGTATAGTGTGGATTAAGGACGCCCAATTCAACAATGGAACTCGTATTGCCGGTTGCCATCATCTTAAGATCTTTGTGTGCCGTGAGCGTACCATCAACAACGCGCACGTACGCCAAAACACCCTTATATGAATCATATACACTATCAAAAACCAACGCACGCGCTGGCACATTACGCTTTCCACGTGGCGCCGGTATGCGCTCAATAATTTCCACCAAAAGTTCATGTACACCTTCACCTGTTTTACCGCTGACAGAAAGAATATCTTCACGCGAGCAACCAAGTACATGCATGATTTCATGCGCAACTTTATCGGGATCCGCATTCGGCAGATCAATTTTATTGAGAACGGGAATAATCTCAAGATCCTGTTCCAGTGCAGCATAAAGATTTGACAGTGTCTGTGCCTGCACACCTTGTGATGCATCAACAAGGAGAACCGCGCCTTCCACAGCAGCCAGCGAGCGACTTACTTCGTACTGGAAGTCGACATGTCCCGGCGTGTCAATAAGATTGAGCATGTATTCCACACCGCCGTGCGTATAGTGCATACGCACTGGTTGTAACTTAATCGTAATACCACGCTCACGCTCAAGATCCATTTGATCGAGAAGTTGCTCCTTCATCTTTCGCTTTTCAACCGTTCCCGTTATATCTAAAAAGCGATCAGCCAACGTACTCTTGCCATGATCAATATGAGCAATAATACAAAAATTGCGAATATTTTTCGTCTCCATATAATACAAATACTTTCACTTAGTGTACCATAATTTTGCAAATCGAGAACACCTATTACTCTTTTTCCAAAGAAAAAACCGCGCACAGTCATGACTACATTATAGTTACTAATGCACGGCTTATAAAAATGACGATTCTCCTACAGAACGATGCGTCGCGTACTATTTTGATCTTGTATTACAACAGCGCTATCATCAATTTCTTTGATATGAAGTTTCGTTTGCGCTGTTTTTGCACAAAATGTTTCGGCCGCAATTACTCGATACCCACCACTACCATCAAGAACGTATACTTCTCTTTGCATTGTTACCGGTGCGACGCGGTACTCAACTACAAGCACACACTTTCCTTCAACTTGCTCTTTTTCAATAATGCCAAAATCTCTTTTGTGGCGTTCATGTGTGCTCAAAAAATCTTGTACAACACCTTCATAAGAACCAGAGATCATTCTATACTCCTCACCGTCTCCCCTCAGGCATGGGCAGTCTTTTAGACTGATTTTAAAAAGTACACACAAGGCATACTACAATAAATGCGCAAAAATATCAAATTCCTCTAAAAAATTAGTTATTGTATCCCGCGATACGAATAATACGCACCGGACATGCATCAGCGGCCTGTCTATTTGCGGCAAGAACATCATCGTCATCATCAATTTGCGCTACCATAAACTCCTTACCTTTCCATTGCGCACCTTTAAGCACAGCCTTGCCATCTTTCTTGTTCATCTCCCATGTATGCGATGCAATAAGCGCACACGAACCGCACCCAATACAGTCATCTCGCTTATGACAAATTGTTATCTTTTTTACACCCATGCTTAAAAACGTATTAGCCGAATACCTCCATATCCTCAAGAAAATGTCTGTACAGCGCCAATGTTTCGTCAACATCTTTGCGCGACAAAGTCAATGACGGCTCACGCACAATGCGCATACTCATCGCATGCGCCTTTTCCAAATCTTCCGCGCTATCTATATACTGCTCTTTAAGGCGCTGAATTTTCTCATGCATTGTCGGCTCCTTACTGCCCGTATCCGTCAAAAGATTTTCAACCATCTGATCAGCTTCAAGAATTGCGGCTTTGTAGTAATTTTGTGTTCCTTTCTTAACGTACGACATAATGCGTCGCCATCTACGCCGCGCTTCTGCATATGTCGGCAAATTTGCGCCACGACGCTCTTTGCGGATACTCTTTTGTGCACCGTTAAGGATGATGAGAAGAATAATATTAACAACAAGTACGGCAGTGTAGATTGCTGCAAGAACTTTGATAACAGTAAACAGTGGTGAATGAAAAATAAAAGACAAAACAGCACTAATATCTTGCCACAGTGTTGTATCTTGCGTAACCTCGCCGGCAAATTTCATATAATTACGTTAGCGTTTTAATGCGTGCTCAAGCACATCACCAATTGCAAGAAGACCTTCTTCATCAAACCACTCTCCGATAAGTTGCCCACCAATAGGAAGTTCTGTGCCATCATATTCCAGTGTACCAACAGGTAGCGACAGGGCCGGCACCCCAGCAAGATTGATGGCGACTGTAAAAATATCTGAGAGATACATTGTTAGTGGATCACTTGTTTTTGCACCGGCTTTGAATGCAACTTCCGGTGCCGTTGGAAGCAGAATTACGTCCACCTTCTTGAAAGCATCAACAAAATCCTGGTGAATTAATCTGCGTACGCGTTGCGCCTTGTTGTAGTACTGATCGTAGTAGCCGGCAGAAAGACTGTACGTACCGAGCATTATACGTCGCTTCACCTCCTCACCTAAAAAGATGCGACGCGTATCCTGATAACGCTCATGAATACCGTCACCTGGTGCATTATCCACACCATCATCAGCAGTCATACCATAACGAATACCATCAAAACGCGCCATATTTGAACTTACTTCACTCGGCATAATAATGTAGTATACACTCAATGCGTGCTTCAAATGTGGCAACGCAACTTCCTCCAACACTGCACCATGCTCTTGTAGGCACTCACCGGCACGCGTAATGCTCTCAGTAATGCGCGGATCAAGATTGTCATAAACCTCTGCCGGCAAGACGCCAATCTTCTTGCCGACAATATCGCGCGTAAGGTAACGTTCGTATAGTTTACCACCACTGTGCGCACTCGTTGCGTCCATTTTATCCTGCCCAGCAATACGCGATAGCACAATGGCAGCATCCTCCACACTCTGTGTAAGCGGACCAATCTGATCAAGGCTTGACGCCATGGCAATCAAACCATGACGGGAAACACGTCCATAGGTTGGCTTCAGACCAACACAACCGCAAAACGCAGCCGGTTGCCGAATGGAGCCGCCAGTATCAGATCCAAGCGCCCATACAACTTCACCTGCAACAACCGCCGCAGCACTACCACCGCTGGATCCACCAGCAACACGTGCTGGATCATGCGGATTCTTCACATAGCCATAGGCACTGTTTTCCGTACTCGCGCCCATAGCAAACTCATCAAGATTCGTTTTGCCGAGCATGACAGCACCAACCTTCTGAAGTTTTGTGATCACCGTCGCATCGTATGGCGGTTTGTAATTGTCAAGAATCTTTGACGCAGCTGTTGTGCGAATACCCTTCGTACAGATCACATCTTTTGCACCGTACGGTATGCCGGCAAGTAAATCAATCTTTTCTCCTTTCTTTACTTTTTCATCAACCGCACGCGCTTTTGCCAACGCTTCCTCACGCGTTACCGTAAGAAACGCATTAAGACCTTCTGGTCCATCCTTTTCATCAATAACATCAAGGTATTTTTGTGCAAGCTCTACAGCTGTAATCTCACCATTGACAATCTTGTCGTGTAGCTCTTTGATCATAGTATTTGCCCTAAAAAATACTCTTTACTTTGATATAACCATCTTTTGTTTCCGGTACATTTTCCATGATACGCCTCTTCGTATCTTCATCGACGTCATGCACGTTATCGGAACGAAAAACATTTGTCATGCCCGTTATATGCCCAATGGGTTCAACATTATCTGTATTGACGGCATTGAGCTCATCAAAATACGCAAGAACGCTTGAAAGATCTTTTTGGTATTTTTTAACGTCTTCATCTGTGACGCCAACGCGCGCAAGAAAGGCAACATGACGCACCTCTTCTTCTGTCAACTCTACAGCCATAATTTCTTCTATTATAAATAATACACACTCATCATACCAAAGAAAAGGCACGCGCACAAATTTATTTAAGCAGCGTAAGAAATTCACTTTCACTGAGAATTGGTATACCAAGCACCTCAGCTTTCACACGTTTTGATCCAGCTTTTTGCCCGGCAACTACGTAATCTGTTTTTGCACTTACGCTGGAGCTTACCATACCACCGGCAGCACGAATCTTATCTTTTGCCTCATCGCGTGTCATATGTGTCAGTGCTCCCGTAAGAACAAACGTTTTACCGGCCAGTTTTCTCTGTGCAACACGTGGCAGAATAAGTTGGACACCGGCATGCGCCATGCGCATAAGCATATGACGATTGTGTTCATCCATAAACCACGCGCGCACACTGTGTGCCACCTTCTGACCGATGCCATCTATCGCCATAAGTTCCTCATCGGTAATAGTTTCAAAAATGTCAAAGAAATCATCAACGCTCATCAGTGTTGTTGTCTCCCCATCTCGCGCACGGACTTTCTGCGCGATGTAGTTTGCTATGAGGATAGCAGTCTCTTCACCAACGTACGGGATGCCAAGTGCAAAAATATAGCGCGCAAGTGACACCTTTTTACGTGTGGCGATCGCGTTTATAAGGTTGCGCGCAGCTCTCTCTTTAAAACCCTCCAAAGATATTACATCATCATACGTTAGAAAGAAGAAGTCGGCAGGATCATCAAGTAGTTGTGCATCCATAAGCTGAGCAACTATACGCTCACCCAACCCATCAATATCAAGACCCTTTTTGCTTACAAAATGCGCAAGCTGCCTTTGCCGTATGCTAAAGCTTTTTGTGTTTGTGCAATAATAAGCAACGCTCGTTTTTGTACTCCTTGATGTTTCGTCTATAACGCGTTTTTGAACCGGTGCGCCGCACGCTGCTTCCGCTGCCGCACGCATATCAAAAACCTTTTCCTTTCCTGTGCGCAAACTTTTTACAACAGAAACGATGTCCGGGATAATATCACCTGCTTTTTGAACAATAACTGTATCACCAATGCGTACGTCAAGACGTTTTATTTCATCCTCATTGTGTAACGTCGCGCGTGAAACCATCGTACCGGCTATGCGTACCGGCCGTAAGTGCGCCACAGGTGTTACAACACCTGTGCGACCAATCTGCACAACTATATCCTCAACAACCGTTGTTGCCTGCTCGGCCGGGAATTTATACGCTATGCCCCAACGCGGACTTTTTGCCGTATAGCCAAGTTTCTTTTGGAGTTCAACACTATCTACTTTAATAACAATACCGTCAATATCATACTCCTCCTTATCTCTGCGCGAAATCCACGACTGATAGAATGCTTCCACATCGGAAAGTGTTGCACATCTTTTGCTGTGTGGGTTTACTTTAAAGTGAAGGTCTTTTAAAAGCATCAACTCATCCCATTGCGTTCGCGGCGCATTAATACCATGTATCATATCAATATCATAAACAAAGACATCAAGTTTTCGTTGCGCTGTTATGCGAGGATCCAACTGGCGCAATGAACCGGCTGCTGCATTGCGTGGATTAGCAAAAAGTGGCTCACCATTTTGTTTACGCTCATTGTTAATGCGCTTAAATTCCTTTTTCGGCATCCATACTTCACCAACAACAATAATATCAATATTTTTTGATAATCGTAGCGGAACCGTGCGAATTGTGCGCACATTTGCTGTAATGTCCTCACCAACAATACCATTACCACGCGTTGCAGCGCGCACAAGAGAGCCACTCTCATACGTCATAACCACCTTTACACCGTCAATCTTCATTTCACAAACATACGATGGCGGCTCTTTAAGATGACCATACCGCACAAGACGCCTTTCCCACGCAACAAGCTCATCATAACTAAATACATCATCAAATGACCACTGCCGCACAGCATGCGCCACTTTCTCAAAACCATCACGCGGCTCATCTCCGACACGTTGCGTTGGTGACGATGGCGTTATAATCTCTGGATGCTCTTTCTCCAAAGACTCCAATTCCGCAAAAAGAGCATCATATGCAGCGTCACTGATCGTTGGCGCATCCAATACATGGTATGCATGGCGATGTTTGTTAATCTCTGCGCGCAACTTTTCTGCACGCTTTTTAACATCATCTATATTGGCAATCTGTTTCATAAAATACAAGATTTCTTATAGTAAAATTCAATGCCGTACACACATCAACTCATTCTTTAAGTAGAGTATAACATTCTTATGACACGAACACCACAAAAAAGAGCGACATTACATCGCTCCTTTTTTATAGACTTAGAAAAAACTACTTTTTCTTCTTCGTTTTACTTGTGACAAGCGCGGCTGCCACAGCACCAAGAGCAGCGCCGATACCTGCTGCAATCGCAGCTGCTTTTTGTGGATTGCTCTTTACATACGCAAGTGCCTTTTTCTCAACCTGCGCCAACTGCTTCTTCACTTTCGCCATCTCACGCTCTGCAGCTTTTGCAGCTTTTTGCGCCTCCCTTTCAGCAGTCGCCTTCGCCTTATCAACGTGTTTTTGTGCAGTTTTCACAACTTGTTGCACTTTTTTTTCTGTATCCATAATCGTATACTTTTTACCAATATAATAACATTATTCTCTCCCTTTTATTATACATCACTACTCCTTTCGTGCAAAGTGCATTAAGCCGGCAACAATAAGCACAACACCGCCAACAACATAGTAGCCATATGCACTCATACCCAACAACGTACCAACATGCTGTGCAGCGCCGATGAGAACAAATACGGCACCGACGAGCATAAGAAATGTAATGACAATACTTTTGATGACGGCATGTACCGCCTTATCAATATACTCACGGATTGTATGGATAATGTTTGCACTTGATTGTCTGATTGCATTCGCCACCAGCGAAAAAGCAACTTCACGCCAATCATCTCGCGTACTCTGTGTACGTTCTTGTTCCGTCATATGTTTTTCGTTAATTTATTTAGCATTTTTTTCGTACGCTATGCCTTACTCTTTATAGTATCACATTTTAAAGCACTTAGCGCAACCGCTACCGCTATCTCTATAAGTTCGCTATTGTGTGATGGATATTCCTTCATACCACCTATAACGACAATGACTGCATGCGATGATGTTTGTTTGCTGTAAATAATACGCATATCACTTTTCGCACTTTCACTAATGACAGCACGCAGCACATTCACATTGCCAACTTTGAGAGCATCGCATTGTGTTTTTGTTAGTCGTAATGTATGCGGTGAGCATATAATGTGTCCGCTCGCTTTATTAATACAATAAACATGACACGAACCACGTCGCATAATTTGTTGCACGGTTTCACTTAACATGGTGCACACTTTAGTGTTGTCAATCTTGATGCTGTCATCGCACACCACAGCGGTAACAAAATGCTCAACAATATCAACTTTGCGATTCATTTCACCAATGTAATTATAGGCACTACTAAGATCCTTTGTGACCGTGCGCGCCTCACGCAGCACCGTACGCGTATTAACGCGGAGAGCGCGCAGGGCGCGATCAGTCCACAAATACACGAAAAAGAGCATGCCGTTGCAAATAATAAGTGCCATGATTTCCACTTCTTCCTCACGAAAAACAAAGTAATCATGCTGAATAATTTCAGGCATCAGCACCCCTACCACAAAAAAGATAAGTGCAACCCAGTACATGTTTCAAAAGATTATCTCGCCTAAAGATTTTTTGCAATCTCCTTTATGTACGCCGTCAACTTTTTCTTAATTTTCGGATGTTTTAGACCGAGATGAATTGTTGCGCGCAAAAAGTTAAATTTATCACCCGTATCAAGCCATATACCATCAAAGTCATATGCATAAATTTCATGTCCTTTTTTGAGAGCGATTTCAAACGCATCAGCAAGACGAATCTCGCCGGACGCCCCGCTTTTCATTGTGCTTAAAATTGCAAAAATCTCGGGTGTAACAATGTACTTCCCCACAGCAACAGATTGTGACGGCGCATCTTCCGGTGCCGGTTTCTCCACCATATGTGTCATCTTGACAGTACGCTTATCGATACGCTCCCCTGCTACAACGCCAAATTGCGAGACTTCTTCCAGTGGCACAGTTGCTGTACCGATGATACTTCCTTTATGCCGATGGTACGTTTCAATAATCTGTTTTGCTGCCGGCACTTTACTGTCGTAAATACAGTCACCAAAAAGAACAAGTACCGGCTCGTCACCAACAAGATGCGCCGCTTGCAAAATGGCATGCCCATCACCAAGTGGCAGTGACTGACGTACATATGAAAATTTTGCAAGGTGCGCAATTTTCTGCACTTCTTTAAGGAGGTCTTGTTTATTTTTTTCAACAAGCGTTTCCTCGAGTTCGTACGATACATCAAAATGGTCTTCAATTGCACGTTTGCCGCGTCCCGTTACAAAGACAATTTCTTCAATACCACTCGCAACAGCTTCCTCCACGAGATACTGAATAACTGGACGATCAACAACCGGCAACATTTCCTTTGGCTGACTTTTTGTTGCCGGCAAAAAGCGTGTCCCAAAACCGGCAACCGGCATAATAGCTTTTCTGATTTTCCGTGCCATAAATATTCTAAATTATCATCTTATCTTGCAATTTTTCTTTTGCCAAGAATTGCGCATTGAGCAAAGAGTCAAATGTACCAGCATCAACCCACGCGCCGTCAAATGTTCGTACATCCAATTCTCCTCTCTGCAGGTAATAATTATGCATTTCTGTGATCTCTAACTCTCCGCGTGCACTTGGCTGCACTGATCGCGCAATCTGTGCAGCGCGACCATCAAAAATGTAGAGCCCGGGAATTGCATAATTACTCTGTGGATTCTGCGGTTTTTCCTCAATAGAAGTTACTCTATTCTCTTTGTCAAACGTCACAACACCAAAGCGCTCCGGATCAGGCACTTGCTTTGCAAAGATACGACCACCACTACGAAAGCTCTTAATATCTTCCGTAAAATCATCCTCAAAGATATTATCGCCCAAAATCATTGCAACATTCTCTTCATCCAAAAACGACTCTCCGATGATAAACGCTTCCGCCAACCCACGCGGTTCATCCTGAATCTCGTACGTAAAGCGAGCGCCAAATTCTTTTCCCGATCCGAGAAGATTGAGATAATTACCAGCATGTTCTGGTGCAATGATAATAAGAATATCAGTAATACCGGCACGCAACAATGTGTTGAGTGGATAGTAAATCATGGGACGATTGTATACAGGCAACAGCTGCTTTGATGTCATTTTTGTTAAGGGGCGCAGACGTGTGCCGCTACCACCAGAGAGAATAATACCTTTCATATTTTTACATTTTATCTGGTTTTCTTTTACGCGTATTACATGTACGTGGCGCGCGAAGCTTCTTGGCAAGCATGTAAATTGCAATGAGAAGAAGAACAATGCCACCAAGAGTAAGTTCCACGCCATGAAACGGTAACGTGCTCACAATCCACGCAGCACCAGAGACACCAACAATACTCGCAAGAAATGCCGCACCACACGCACTGCACCCAATGCCGAGTGCACCAATAAATGCGCCAATCAGTCCAAGACCCGTCATACGTCCTACCGCTATACGCTCATGCATGTCACGCAAAGTAAGAGCAAGCGCAACAGCAGTAAGAAGAGCAAGAACCGCAAGTGCAAAAATATCAAGCGTACTGTGCTGCGCTGTTAGCGAGCCCACAATAAGCGAAGTGCCCACCGCAACTTTCTCACTAAAACTATAACTGTCAATGCCAAAAATTGTAGAGAGCGTTGCCCACTGCGGCATAGTAATAACCACAAGAGCAAAGACAAGTGCAACACCAAAGCTGACAAGACCGTAACGAGTAGTACGTATCGTTTCTACAATAACACGTATCATCACACCCTATTTCTTGAGGAACGGATTAATTAGTGACATGACCTGCTCTTTCTTCAGTGCGCCCGGGATAGGAACTGTCTTCTTTCCTGCAACAATCACGGAGAAAGGTGTGCCCTTCATACCGAGTTTTTGCGATTCTTCAAGGTGTTCTTGAATCTTTACAGCATAGAGACCACTCTCCATACACGTCTTGAACTTCTCGTTGTCAGCACCAAGTTTCTTTATAAACGCATCAAAGTCGTCCATTGTTGCAAGTTCAACCTTGTTTAAAATGATGTCATCAAGTGCTGTCCAGAACGTATCATTACCACCCTGTGCGCCGATACATTCAATAACATGTGCTTTAAGACGCGCATTTGGATGTAAACTGTCAAGTGGTGCATGTCTATAAACCCATTTAATCTTGCCGTCAGAATTATCAACAATTTCTTTTAGGGTCTTATAGAAACTTTTGCAGTATGGACACTCTATATCAGAAAACTCCACAATTGCAACCTTTGCATCAGGATTGCCGTATGTCCAATCTTCTTTTGTTATTTCTACCGCCAGGCGCGGTTCCTTTGTGCCAGTATTTGCAACAGTATTTGAAAGAATAATGAAACCGGCAATCGCTGCAATCGCAAGACCACTTACAAAACCAAAGAGAAACCGCTCATCACGATAAGCAACAACACGTTTTGATGTACAACAGCACGTATCTACGCGCGCGCATTCCTTCTCAGAACACGCATCATTTTCTTTTACATACTCTTTGTTTCCTTCTTTCACATTCTCCTTTTCTGTATGTTTCCTTTTTCTTAACTTCTTTATCATATCGCTTTTTGTTAGCTCAAATTACCTTTTTCATGTTTTTGTATAATATCATATATTATTACTTTGGTGTACCCAAAATTTTACATCTCAACTATTCCTTCGGGCGCATCAGCGGAAAAATCTGCGTTTCTCGCAATGGCTTATTCATTAAAAAGCCAAAGAGACGCTCCGAAACACCAAAACCAAATGTTGGTGGCATACCATACTCCAGTGCTTCAACGTACTCCATATCCGCCATATGTGCCTCATCATCACCAGCATCTCGTAGCGCTTGTTGTGCCAAAAAACGCTCACGCTGATCTTGCGGATCATTGAGTTCACTGAAACCTTTGCCAACCTCACTGCCGGCAATGAGGACTTGAAAACGCTCTACAACTTGTGCATTGTCCCGAGAGCGCTTTGCGAGCGGCTCAAGATAAACCGGCACACCAACCAAAAATGCGGGGCCGGCAATTTCCTTGCGCAAAGATTTCCATAGCGTATCAACACCACGCGAAACATTAAAACCATCTTCTTCGTAGTCAATAGCATACTCTTCAAGAGCGGCACGTACAGCATCCGACGTCGTGTTGAGTGGGTCAATGCCAAAACGCTCCTTGATCGCTTTGCAAAAATCAATTTCCTTCCACTGCTCTTTGCTAAAATCAACTATGTGACCGTGAATATCAAAACGCAACGTTCCCCACACGTCCTGCGCAATACGTCTGTACAACTCTTGTGTCATTGCCATGCCATCGCGATAATCAGCATATGCCATGTAGTACTCCACTTGCGTGTAATCTTGTAAATGTTCTTTTGAGACACCCTCGTTGCGAAAAATGCGTCCAATCTCAAAGGTACGCTCCAAGCCGGCAACCATCAACTTTTTTTGCCACAGTTCTCCGGCAGAGATGCGTAGATAGACGTCAATATCCAGCGCATTGTGATGTGTCACAAATGGACGCGCATCAGCACCACCGGTCGTATTTTCCAGCACAGGCGTTTCCACCTCAATAAAGCCACGCTCCAAAAGAAAAGAGCGGATTGTTTGCCAAAACTGCGAGCGCTTCCGAATCATGTCAGCAATATCTTTATTAACAAGAATATCAAGATAGCGTTTGCGCAAGCGCTCCTCTTCGTCAGCAAGACCAAAATGTTGCGTTGGCACACTACGTAATGCTTTAGCCAAGAGTCGCCACGTATGCGCTTTAAGTGAACGCACGCCCACCTTTGTAGTAAACAGTGTACCGGTAACCTCTACAAAATCACTCTGGTCAACTAATTTAACAAAGGTTTTATATGCATCAGCGCCGACGTCTTTCTTGGAAAGTGCAACTTGTATTGTGCCGGTTGCATCTTCAAGGTCAGCAAATGTCAGATTGCCATGCTGTCTTTTTGAACGCAGACGCCCAGCAAGTGTAATGCGATGTGTATCATCGCATGCATCATCATGTACATCATCGCATGCAAGCGCCTCAAAATGTGCAAGTGCCTGCTCTATAGTATGCGTACGATGCACATCTGGTGGATACGGATCAATGCCGATCTCTAGCAAACGCGCAACTTTTGCGCAACGGTCTCTGTATTCACTGACAACTCCCGTATTTTCCGTCTGCGCTTCTCTTTTTTTACTCATATATTTTTCTTAACAAATGCAGTTATTCTTGCACCGGCACAAAAACAGCCTTTACACGACGCACACCGGCACTGGAAGATTTTTCCTTTGTGATAGCAAAACGTCCATAACGTGCAATCTCTCCCGTATGTGTGACATGTGGTCCACCGCACAGTTCACGCGACCAAACAGTTCCATCGTCACTGCGCACAGTATAGACAGTAACACGTTCTGGATATTTGTGCCAAAAACTACCCTCTATACTCTCATCAGCACGAGCAACATCTTTATCTATCTCCTCAACAATCACCTTTGCATCAGCGGCAATCACATCATTAACATAGCGCTCAACACGATCAAGTACATCACGCGGCACTTTTTCTTGGTGTGTAAAGTCAAAACGCGTCCGCTCAGCTGTAATATTTGAACCGGCCTGGTGCACGTGCGAACCAAGCTCTTTGCGCAAACCGGCAAGCATCAAGTGCGTTGCAGTGTGAAACGCTGTTGTAATTGCACTATGATCAGCAAGACCACCTTTGAACTTTTGCTCACTTGCAGATTGCGATAGCTTTTGATGTTCCTTGAATTCTTTTTCAAAATCTTTACGATGAATGGTTAAACCTCGCTCCTTCGCAAGTTCTTCGGTAAGTTCGTATGGAAAGCCATATGTTGTAAAGAGAATAAACGCATCATGTCCACTAATTTCTTTCTCTGTACGCTGCACAATTTTTTCAAATTCTTTTAACCCTTTTGTAAGCGCACGCCGAAACTTTTTCTCTTCCTCAGAAATAACGGAAACAATATCTTCTCGCTTTTTACGCACATCATCAAACACATCTTCATAAGCGCGCACGCTGTACTCGGCAAGCATACCAAGACGACCACGCGTAATACCAAGACGATCGCTATACAGCACGGCCCGCCGCAAGAGTTTACGCAAAATGTAACCCTGCTCCTTATTTGACGGCATAATACCATCAGCAATCATAAATACGCTACCACGCACGTGGTCGGCAATAACGCGAAATGCCTCCACATATGATGCATCCGTATACTTTTTGCCACTTTCCTTCTCAAGCGCCGCAATCATTGGCGCAAAGATATCAAGCGCAAAGATATCAGGCGTATCAATGGATGCTGCCGCAATACGTTCCAATCCGCCTCCAAAATCAACATTACGCTGTGACAGGCGCGCAAATGTACCGTCATCATTCTTGATGTACTCTATAAAGACACTGTTGCCAATCTCCATAAAGCGGCCACAGTCACAATTTGGATGACACTGTTGTCCATACTTGGAATCATGTGGCGTGCCAAAATCATAAAAAATCTCACTATCCGGCCCTCCAATTTCGCCCGTTGGCATATCCTCCGGTACGCCGGCGCGACTCCACCAGTTTTTTGCTGCAGTGTAGTAAAAAATGCGACCATTGCGCATGCCATTGCGCGCACCATCTTCTTCTGTGCCAATATCTACAATGGGTGCGTCAATGCCTTTGGTAGCAAATAACCCTTTCCATATAGCCGCAGACTCCTCGTCGCGCGGAATATCCATGGTATCGTCGCCACTAAAACACGTCACATAAAGTCGTGATGGATCAAGTCCAACCTCATCAACAAGAAAATGGAAAATCCACGGCAACTGCTCTTTCTTAAAATAATCACCCAGCGACCAATTACCGAGCATTTCAAAAAACGTTGTGTGCCGATTATCACCAACATCGTCTATATCCTCCGCCCGGAAACAACGCTGACTATTTGCCAGACGTGTGCCGAGAGAGTGTTTTTGACCCATAAGATACGGCACAAGCGGTTGCATACCACTACTCGTAAAGAGTGTCGTTGGATCATTTTCCGGTCGCAACGATGCTGATGGCATGAGTGCATGACCATTTTTCTTACAAAATGCAAGATACCTTGCACGAATATCGTGTGTATTCATAAACGTTCCTATCCTAGAAATAATACATCAACTCAACTTCTATCGCAGTATTTTTTCAAGTTCTTTCTCAAACGCCTTACGCTCCGCTATTGACAAGTACTTTCCAGCCGACGCAAACTTGCGCTCAACAAGCGTCATGACATCACGCACGGTAACATTTTCTTGTCGGTGCAAACGATAGAGCGTGCTATTCAAGTTTGAAAGACTTGTGCTGCCAAGCACACCTGGATATGTTTTTTTTACGTAATTAATAACCTTTGGAGCAAACTTTGTCATACGTTTCTAATTTATGAAATACGGTCAAGACGCTTCTTTTGTGTCTTTAGTTCATTTGCAAGTAAGCGTATAGTACCATCAAGCTTCTCTATCTCACGCTCCACATCTCTAATCTGTGCATCAATTTGGTCACGCTTCGTCTTGAGACGACGCAAGTTTATAGCATGTGTCTGCCGCTCTCTCTTCATTTTTCGCAGATCAGCATCAACTATAGCAATGCGCCGACGATATTCTAACTGTTGACGTTTTTTTTGTAAAATATTTCTATTATCATTTTGCATACATTTCTCTTTTTGTCTTATGTTTATAATGTCACTAAACGACTGATTTGTCTAGAAGAAGCCAACTAACTTGCCGACAAATACGCAATACAATACAATCAGCGCATACCCTTCCCATTTTTGAATTTTGTCATCCGATGTTGTAAAAATAAAGGCAAGCGTCGAAACAACAAAGAGTGGCATACCAACTTTCATTGCCACATCTGAAACCGTGAGTACACCAAAGAACGATGGGACACCAGAAACGGCCAGTGCGTTAAATGTATTGGAGCCGAAAATATTGCCAAGTGCAATGGAATGCTTTCCTCTAAGCGCTGCCTGCACAGAAATAATAAGTTCCGGTAAAGACGTACCGATTGCCACAACAATCATCGTAACAATTGACGTAGGAATGCCGAAAATTACAGCAACCTCTTTAACAGATGTGATAGTCCAATCTGCACCAAAATAGATGCCAGTCGCACCGACACAGAGAAGAAAAAAGGGCGTCATCAATGATAAACGCTTCTTGTCTTTGTTATCCTTTTTTGTACTGCTTACCTCTTCATCAACATCATTACCGCTATTAAAAACTGTATAGAGAACAAAGATGGCAAGAAATACAATACTCACAATTCCCTCCTGCCATGTAAATGAACCATCCATGATAAAGAGCATGAATATGGCGCTCGACATGAAGAAAAACGGCAGATCAATATCAATAAGTTGTTCCTTTATTTTTAACGTCCCGACTGCTATAGCAGAAATACCTCCAACAAGTAGACAATTTGCGATATTTGATCCTATGATGGTATCTACAGCAAATGCGTTCAGTGCGCTGTCATCTGAAAGTACCGTTATGATGGCTGTTGCAATTTCCGGCAATGAACTACCAACAGATACAATCGTAGCGCCAACGATAAAACTGGATAGACCAAAAGCAAGACCGATTTTTTCGGCAGCAGCAGAGAAGAGATCAGCAGATTTTACAAGAAGTGCCAGCGAAAAGATAAGGGCAACAATCCAAAAAAGTGTTAGAAACATTGTAGATATATTAGCAGATTACTGATATATAATATAGGGCGTTATGCGAATAAAATTCCTATGAATTATCCTTATCAACACTCTTTTCTTGCACATTTTCGTCTTTTTCGGCAATACCTGCACGTACGTTGTTAAGGATTGCTTGTATACCGTGAATATGCGGCTGTTTGTTTGACGCACGCTTAAACTTCTTCGGCGCAATGTGCGTTATCTGCGAAAGTGAAAGTGGTCGTTCCTTCGGTGTAAATGCTTTATATTCAACTTTCTCCACAACCGGCTCTTTTTTCTTTTTTTTGCCGACAGTAGTTGCACGTACACCATTATTATTGCCACTTTTTTCCTTTGTGTCTGTTGGCGATTGTCTTGTAGCTTTCATCATATTGCTACGATGTACTGCGAGACAATCCTTACAGAAAACAGGCCGCGTACCGTCCGGTTGAAACGGTACACGGATATCAATATCACACGCATCGCATTTTGCGTCAAAGAGCGGTCGCATATCTGCGACAGTACTACGCGCATCACCACTCTGTTGTTTTTGCTCTTCTTTTTGAACACTATCACCATTCGCATCAGTGTCTTCCGATACTGCTTGTTGTGGCATATCGTCACTATTTTGCGAAGATGTCGCGATGTGTTGCGGCAAGTCTTCAGGCACAACACCACTCCAGACCGCTATACGACGCTCTACATCTGCACGCTTTGATGCATACATCTTTCGCGTATACTCAATAATTGCTTTTTCTTGTCCATACGTATGACCTTCGTTTACCGGCGGCAACGTCGTCGCACTGAATGCATCAGCAGCAACGCCATCAATCATCAACTTCAAGTAAATATGATATTTCGGTAAATTAACAATATCATTCATAGTAAAGACAGGGTCGAACTCTTTCTCCAAAAACTCTGCATCAACTGCACCTACACGAAACGTAACAATTGTGCCAACATTGCCAAAAACAGCATCACGCACTTCTTCCTGAATTTGCGCAATGTATTGATGAGCAAGAATGATGCTGAGACGGTATTTACGTGCCTCTGAAAGGATATTTGCAAATGATTCCGTTGCAAAATTCTGAAACTCATCAACGTAAAGATAAAAATCGCGACGTTCATCTTCCAGTGTATCAACACGGCTCATTGCCGCCATCTGAATTTTTGTAATCATCATTGCCCCCAAGAGCGCACTGTTATCTTCTCCGATGCGTCCCTTGGACAGGTTCATAATAAGAATTTTCCGCTGATCCATCACATCACGAATACTAAAAGCGCTTTTTGTTTGGCCAACAATATTACGGATGAGAGAACTTGTAAGAAATTGTCCAACCTTATTTTGGATTGGCGCAATCACCTCCTGCAAGACACGATCATTCCACTTTGGAAATTCATCTATCCAGAAAGAGCGCACGACAGGATCGGTAATGTTTGCTGTTATGCGTTTTCTATACTTTTTATCAATAAGAATGCGCATCACACCAAGAAGCGTTGTATTTGGTGTCTCTAAAAGCGCAAGAATTGCATTGCGTAAAATATACTCCAAGCGTGGCCCCCATGAATCCGCCCACAATTTTTTAAACACACCAACAACACCGGATGCCACAAGATGGCGATATCTCGGCTCCACCTGTTCCAGGACATTAAATGCAATTGGAAAATCTTGATCAGCGGGATTAAAATAAATAACATCCTTAACACGCTCCGGTGGCACCATCTCAAGCATCTTCTCTGCCGTATCACCATGTGGATCAATATATGCCACACCATGTCCGTTCATAATGTCCTGCGTCACCATTTGCTCCAAAAGCGTGGTCTTCCCCATGCCACTCTTTCCAATAATGTACATGTGACGTCGCCGATCATCTGTTTTGATACCGAAAATCTGATCATGATCACGGAAGCGTGTTTGTGCAAAAAAAGTAATCTCTTCTGACATAGATGTTATTACTTGTTATCAAATAAAGAATCATCCGGAATCGGCAAATTAGCAGGCGCTGTTGACTTTGTAATATTGGAACGCGCGATTGCCGGTGCAACGACACTCATATCCGGCATATGATATATTGTCGCCAATTCACGGTCCGACAGAACAAATTTTACACCACTCATCTTACGTTTGCGATATGAGTAAAGAATTTTATGTTGACGAAAACGCAGACGTATTTTGCGTGCCACATAGAGTGCGTATGTTATTGATGGCTCATATGGCTTAAAAGCATTAAGATTAAAATCGGCAAACTGTTTTAATGCACCAAAAAAGCCGGCTACAAGTCCTTTGTCAAAAACTTCCGTCCGCGCAAGATAAATCATACGCATTTTTACCTTAAACATATAACGTCCGACATTTTCCTCAATGGCTTCAAGCACTTTCTTTTCTCCTGGTGAAAGACGAAATTCAAGTGGTGCATCAGCTTCACCGGAAGCGCTACTCCCATCACCACCCGGTGACAAAAATCCGGTTATTGCCATCATAAAACGTGCAATAAGACCCTTTTTCGGTGCTGGTTTACGACCTTTAAGTTCCTCAACGTACGCCATACCTTCCTGGTCATGCCAGGATTCTGGCATCGGCTCAGCAATAATTTGAAACCATAGATGCTCAGCTTTACGCGTATGTCCCATCACTTCGATAAGACCTGCCATCGGGTCAATCATTTTTCCGGTAATATCCTCTTCAAAGTATTGCCATGTTTTAATCGGAATTGGATCCGGCTTGATAAGTGTAATATCAGCGCCCCATAAATCCCAGTTCTTATTTGGCACAATCGCAGGTACATCACCTGTATAATCACGCGCTTCATGAATTTCGGCATCGGGATATTGGGCATAAAAATGCGATTCAAAAACAGAACGAAATCGCCGCTCTAACAGCACATAAAAATGCACATTACCATTAGTGCCGACAATCTCAAAGTTAAATGTTGGTGGCATAACACCCATACAGAGCTCGTCATACGCCGGAATGTATGCGCTCGTTCCCTCAAGACCGGCAAAAACTGACTCCATTGGTTGCGGTGAACGCTCCGTATTGTGTGGTGGAATAATCTCAAGCATGTCAGATGGTGTGTTTGAAAGATATACATCATTGGCATAATCCATCCACACAATATAGAAAACTTTGTAAAGAAATGGAGGTAAAATAAAAAACCACACATACCGCAAAATGTCAGCAACGTGCGGTATTGCACTGAATAACTGTTTATAAATAACTATAATTTCCTCCATATACTACTGACACAAAAGTTATACATTTTCCAGTATAACATACGTAGTGCACTCTATAGAATGTATTATTTTTTATATGCGTCACCATTGGTGCGAAGCGTTGTGTCAGTATCGTCCGGTAATGTATAGAGACCGCGTCCAACCTTCTTAAAGAACTGATTAAGATTGACAATAATGGTCATTTTTCGCACGTTGCGCACCTTCAACACCTCTTCAACAATTTCTTCCGTCTTCATAGGACCACCACTATGTTTCTTTAGAATTGCTGTAATAACATCACGCACCGTACCAGGTGTATATCCCCACTCATCAAGCCCATAAAGACCGCGGCCAACAAGAATAAAACGCGGATCTTTAATCAACTCATTGTGCACAGTCTGCACATTCGTTTTTTTGCCCGGCTGTTTATTAAGGCCATATTTATCAATATATGCCGCTATCTCCCTAAAGTGCATCGGCTCACCATGCTCTTTCAAAATCAAGTAGATCTTCTCACGAATACCGCGCGGTGTTACATCACGCCAATGCGCCATACCCCATCGCCCAAATGGATTTTTCTTGATATCAGTAACCGGCTGAAGATAGTGGTGAAGAAGCTCCTCATCAACGTCTTCGTGCGCTTCAGGATGTTGCCGATACTGCTGATGTAAAATATCATGTGCAAGCGGCTCTTTAACCTCAGAGAGAATTGCCTTAACAATATCTTTCACGCGCTCCCACTGTTGTTCATCAAACTCAACATGGACAACTGTTTTAAAAACGTCTTTACGCCTAAGATATCTGATATTTTTTGCTGTTTCTAAAAAGAAGCGAACAGCGCCTCGTTCAGTCACGTTATCCGATGCAACAACTTTCATCAATTCCTCTTCAACCATAATATTACCACGTCTGCGAATCTCATCTTCAAGAGAAGAATAGATTTTTTGCGCAATATCACGCGATGCCGCTTCTTTGACACTTTCTATACTATTATCAACGATTTGTCGGATACGTTCACGCGTTAATCCATACTGTCTGCCAATGCTATCAAGTGTCTGCGGTTCACCAGATTCAATACCAAAGCGTCGTCGCAAAACTTCGCGCGAACGCTGTGGCAAATCATGCACGACTTGCTCAAAAAAGCCTTCATAAGTGCCACTTTTTCCTTCTTTTGACATACTTTATTCACAAGTTTATAACGATATTCAATTTAACATATACTGCAATAATTGTCAAAATTTATAACATTGCACCGCCGAGCTTACATTCTACTTTTTGTCAGTCTCTGTATTGATGTCAATTTCCCACTCTGATAAGAATCGTATAAATTCATGTATTTCTCACATAGGAGCTAACGTTTGGTCATAGAAATTAAATATTTTATGGCATATGGTAAAATGGAGCAATGTCACAGAAAACACCACACAATTACTTTTGCGATATCGTACCATTTACAACCATCCCGCTCACACGAGAGCAGTTTTTTTGGTATACAAGTGATAGACCAATTTCTCCGGGCACACTTGTATCGGTTCCTCTTTTTCGCCGTACCGTACACGGCATCGTTCTTCAATGTCGTGTCACAAAGCCACGCAAAAGCACATCAATGCAACTTAAAAAAATTACGCGCATCATCCATAAAAATTATTGTACACATGAGCAAATTGCATTAGCATCGCACATTGCAGAAACAACATTTACTTCACTCGGTACAGTAATAGCACAGTTCTATACACCGCCAACACATGCACGCATACAAGATACACCAACAATATCACATACGCACACAAAAAATATCCCACCACTTACAAAAACAACAACTTCTCTGTGCACGGATATTCTTGCGCAAGAGAAATACACATTTAATCTTTTACGCGATACGCAAGAAACAGCACGTGATGCACTTTATCTGCACCTTATACACAAAATCCTTACTGCTCAAAAAACAGCGCAAATCCTCTTTCTCTTGCCGGAAATCCTCCTTGCAGAACAGATAGCTTCTGCACTACGTACATACTTTAATCCTGACGAAATCGTTGTCGTTCACAACAAAATTGCCAAGGGTACACTGTGGCGCACTCACCAAGCAATACGTAATAATACGGCACGCATTATCATTGGTACAAAAAAAGCACTCTTTCAACCATTTGCACACTTGCGCCTTGTTATTGTAGATGAAGAGCACGATATAAGTTTTAAACAATGGGATCGCGCACCACGCTTTGATGCGCGCTCCGTCGCACAAACACTTGCGCGCATACACAACTGCCAGCTTGTTGCCGTTAGTGCCGCACCACGCATTACAAAAAAAGTGCCAACACCACTCGGACCAGAATTCTCGTCAGCATCAATACATATTATTGACATGCGTGCCGTACACTTTGAGCGCGTTAAAGAAGCGCAAAAAAAGAAGCGCAAAAAGCCAGCGCCCGCTCTCTTTTCACCAACACTTATTGAGGCAATACGCAGCGCTATTGCACGCAAGAAACAATCCCTTCTCTTTTTTAATCACAAAGGTATGAGCGCGTTTTCACTCTGCACTGACTGCGGCGCACTTCTCGCTTGCCCCGACTGTGATCGCGCACTTGTTCTCACTGCCGAAGGACATTATGAATGTTTTCATTGCACGTATACAACATCTATTTTTCCGCAGTGCACACATTGTAAAAATATGAGTTTTCGTAATATCGGCTACGGCACGAGCAAGATTGAAAACATGCTTACAAAACTCTTTCCCACTGCGCGCATTGTACGTATTGATGGCCACAGCATGCGCGCCACACATGCAGCAACGGAAATACTCAAGAAGTGTGAGGACGAAAAAATTGACATTATTATTGGCACGCAAATGGCGCTCAAAGATTGGCGCAATCCACATTTAAGTGTCGTTGGCATCATTGATGCGGATGCACTTTTATCCATTCCGGATATTAGCGCCGATGAACGCCTCTTTGCTTTTATTAGTAATGCCACTGCGGCTGTCACACATAAAAATGCGGAGAACGGAACGGTTTTTGTGCAAACATACAAGCCGGATTATCACCTTTTTTCATATACAAAAACACTTAACTACACAGCTTTTCGCAAAGATACGCTCGCAGAGCGCAAACTCCTCCACTACCCACCGTACTGGCGCGTTATCAAGCTTATATTTCAACATAAAGACAAAGATAAAGCGAACGCATACGCTACCACATGGCACACAAAAATTACAAAATGTAATACAAAAAACGCATGGCGCGTCAGCGATCCACATACACCACTCCTCTCAAAGCGACGTGGTCTCTACCGCTACCAAATTATCATACGCATCCCAAACAAAACAAAAGATACCGCGCCACTCCCTGAAACACTCTCCATACTTCTGCGCGCAACACCACCACGCACAATCATTGATGTTGATCCGATAAGCATTGTTTGACATAAAAAATGTCTATACTATTTCGCTTCCGACGCAAAAGCGCACTTTTTGTAGCGCTCGAGTGGCGCATTAATTATCAGTGGTGTACGCGTTTCTCGTGCGAGAATTGCCACATGTGCATTGAGAGAGCCATGCGCACAAATTACACCACGAATACGTGGTAACGCAGCACCGATTTCCGCATAAAGATGTAATGTAAGCACGACAACATCGTCCGGGATTGACGCACCCGGTTCGTAGCAAAAAAATGGACCATCGGAAAGTTCACCTTCTACAACAGCTGTACCGGCGCCCGTACGAGGTGTAAACGCATCCCAGCACAGCCGCTGGCGATTATAACGCAATGGTGATGCAAGTGCCTGTTTTAGAGGAAATGTTACTATCACATCCGCATTCTTCTCCGCAGTATATCGTCGTAATCGCACGTCAATAACAGCACGATAACGTTGACGAAGTGCAAAGAAAAAGCGAGTATGCCACAGAGAATGCGCAATAGCAATACAGTAGTTGCGCATTATTATCACATCTAGTGGCGCATCATCACACGCACGCACATCATGCAAAACATCCTTATAACGCGCATAATACAGCAAAAACTTCATCATGCGCTTAAATGTAAGTGTTTGTATTTGAATAAGGTCACGTCGCACGAAATACTGCTGTCCAATACGCACAACCGCGTCATGCGGAATGACACATTCTTCATGGAGAACCTCATGACAAAAACGTGCCATTGCTTTGCGATAGACGTGCCAAAAGCGCGCTGCATCTGCACTGCGTTCGGCAATTGTTTCTGAGAGATCGTTCTCCACCCACTGTGCCGGTACCATTTCTTGAAGCATCATTTTGCATCGCGCTATATCTTCATCAACATTAAACAGTTGCGTAATCGGTCGCACCTGCACAAAAGAAGGATTTTCGATACCGACAAACTCTACATCACACGCGCCGAATACATCGTAAATGCGCTGAAGCGAGCGCGTCAACGCATTGTATCGCTGCAATACACTCGGCAAAAGAGCAACAGAAGGATTGACCGTACCAGCTGTCACACCCTCGTGCTCACGCGCATATTCAACATAGAGACGTTCGCGCGTAAAGCAAAATGCCACGCCACTTGGCGCATCTACAAACACCTGCACAATTGCGCCAATCGCCCACGGATGAGAAAAAATTTTTGCCACAGCATCTCTTACTGCCGCAACATCACACGGTCCGATTGTAATAAATTGTCCGGCATGCGACGACGTGACACCATCTTCGTGTGCGCTTACACCACGCACAATAAAGCGTTCACCTTTTGGTAAAGTCTTTTCATCAAAAACATCACCTCGTCGAATGTAGGTAAACGGTGGCACTGGTACGATATGTTGTAATCGCACAAGGCGTGTATATTTTGCATCCTGTATCATTGTACTTTTTTGTAAGCGGCGACTGGCGCAAAACGTCCGATAAATGTATAACCCTCTTCCTCCAGCGCGACGCCGGTAATACGCGCATCAAAACAATTAACATACCCATCGCACGCTGTTATGACACGATGTCCTTTTGGTACTTGTGCCAAAAGAAGTGCGCGGTCACGGCGCGGTGTTTCAAAGAAAGAGATATTGGTGCTGTACGGGATATGATACGCATCAAAGCGTTCAACTTCTCGCGTATCAATGATTATGGCACCAGCAGCCATTTCCTTTTTTAACTCTGCAAGAGAAAAGACATAACTGTACCGCTTTGCGGAATACTTCTTTTTAAAAGAAATTCCACCTTCCCACATGCCACCGCTATCAACCCAGCTCTTCGCACCATGTTCCAAATAGTCAGCCATACGCCCCTTTCTTCGCAAAAACATCGCTACTTGTCTACCACGAATGCCGGACCAGCACATCACATAAATTGGTACATCGCGCGGTAACGTTTGCCATGCACCAGCACGAATGTCAGCTGGTCGAATGTGCACACTGCCCGGCAACGTACCATTTTTGTACTCCGCATCTTCACGTGCATCCAATACAATATATGCATCTTTTGATTGTGTTTCTAAAATTTTTTGCAGCGCTTTATTGGTAATTGGCTTTGTGCCACCAGCGTCCGGCACTACATGCTGATTAGGATCAAATGAGTCACGCACATACATTGTATATGCACTAATATTGTGCACTTTACCCTGTGCATCAATATTTAGAAACATGCGCACTTCGTAACGCACACACAGAGTTTGTTCACATAACGCAATATCGCCACCAATATATATATCAGAAAGTGACCACAAACGATAGATCACGACTCGCTCTACACTACGAAAGCGCTCCTGAAAAACAGATTGTGGCACTGTCGGTACAAAAAGTGTATATGCATAATCAAGATCACCATTAACGATTGCATGATAAAAATCCTCCACTAAGTGAAAACGCGCATCGTTGTGCGCCGACACAAATGACACAAAACGATCATAATCACCGGAAGTAGTGTCATCTATCATCGCTTCATCACTTGCACTATGATGCGCTACCGCAACCTTAGTATTGCTGCCAATCGTAGCATTATATTGTGAAGGCGCTTTACTATTGCCAGACATTGCAGTATATTCCTTATCTATATCGTGCAATGTACGTTCTACTTGACGTGCCTTCCACACGTTTGCGCTATAAAGCACACCAATGCCAATCACAGCACCAAGAATGAGAATGGTAAGAAAACGCAGGAGACGTACGCGCCACAGTTCACCAACAAAACGCGCAACACTGAAGAAGGCACCAACAATGAACACCGCAATAAACGAGAAAATCTGCACAACTGATGATGCAATACCAACAACGATATCTGGTGGCGGCACAGCAAAAACTCTCGTTGGTACAAATAATGCCGTAAAGAGCGCAACAAAAAAGACAATACTAACAAATCTATTATGCTTATGTATCTTTATAAAAAATATATACACGATGGTGAAGTTAATTTTTTGTCTTTATCTAGAATTAGAGAGCGCAATGCATATTGTTGTAAGTATAATACAAAATATGTAACATTGCCACGAAACACCCGTTAATTGTAATATTCTCTGTACATTATTACAACTTTATGACATAATTGTGTGTTACAATATCCTAAAGCTTACACAGACATAATAACCGTATGACACATGCACTTATCACAGTAAAAGACCATCTTGAAGATCTGCATAAAAAGGCGCAGCGTGTCAATGATCCGACAGCGCCGGAAATTCGCACGCTTGTTGATGACATGATTCGCATTATGCGTGCCCAAAAAGGTATCGGTCTTGCAGCACCGCAAGTTGCCGATTTCATGCGCGTTATTGTTATTGATGTTGATACAACAAGTGAACGTATGAATACACCGCTGATATGTATCAACCCCACAATCACAGGAGCGTCGCGTGAACTTGTTATGACAGAAGAAGGATGTCTTTCTGTACCGGATACATTTATTCCAATCGTGCGTAATAAGGAGGTGCGTGTACGATATTTTGATATAAATGGAAAACAGCAAACGCTTACTGCACAGGGCTTGCGTGCCATTGTATTCCAGCATGAAATTGATCATCTCGATGGCATTCTTATTATTGACCGCTATAAACAACAAACGCACATACGTTCACACTTTTCAGAAGACATTACAGACTCCACACCAAATCACCGCATAGAATAAGAAGTTTACCACAATGAAAAACGTACGCACAATTTTTATGGGAACAGGTCCTTTTGCGGCGCCGGCATTGCAAGCATTGCTTGATGAAGGATACAATGTTGTCGCCGTTTATACGAAACCACTCAAAAAACAGCGCAGTCGATCAAAAAGTGCACTTAATCCTGTCCGCACACTTGCCGCAAAGTATAACATCCCTATCAACGACCCGACAGAGAAACTCACAGCGCCACATGTTTATAAAAATCTTAAAACATACGTACCTGCTATTATTGTGGTCGCAGCATATGGCAAAATACTACCGCAAAAAGTTCTCGATTTGCCACGTTATGGATGCGTTAATATACACGCATCCCTCCTGCCTCGTTGGCGTGGCGCATCACCAATTCAGAGTGCCATACGTGCCGGTGATACACAGACGGGTGTCACGCTTATGAAAATGGACGCTAACCTTGACACAGGACCTATTATTGCACAGGCGTCGCGTTCCATCGGACCGGATATGCACGCACCGAAACTCTTTACGCTTCTTGCAGATGACGGTGCACGCCTGTTACGCAAAACACTGCCAGCGTATATTAAAGGTAATTGCACGTTACAACCACAAAACGATGCAGAGGCAACATTTTGCACGGTGATCTCGCGCACCGACGGGTGTATTAAATGGCAGACATCATCAACACGCGATATTTACAATCAATTCCGCGCATTTGACCCGTGGCCCGGTGTTTTTACACTGTGGCAAAGAAAAGAAGGAACAAAACCGCTCCGCATCAAGTTACTTGCCATTACCCCACTACAACACATATCAACGCATGCCCCCGGTACGGTTTTTTCCTTAAAAAAATATCCTTTTTGCATTGCGACAGTTGATGGTACACTAAGCATTGAACAGCTTCAGATCGAAGGTAAGAAAAAAATGGACGCACATGCACTTATAAACGGTTACCACGATATTCTCTCTGCGCAAATGTATGAGATGTGTTAGAATAAAAAGAGAAACATAATATTTACATTTATATAGACATACTATGCCAGTAAAAAACAAAAAAGTTCTCGCACTCGGTGTTTTTTTCATTTTAGTTGTCATTTTTCTTTCCCTCATGCGCGTAAATAAGAAAAGTGAAGAGCTCCGCGATATTGCGACTACAGAATCAATAGATGATGAGTCATTTATTGATTATGATTACACAGAGATTGAACCTGCTATTATTCGCAAAAAAATGCGCAGAAATCCGAAGAGTGTTGTCATTGTTGATGTGCGTCGAAGAACGCAATTTGAGAAAGTGCATATTGTTGATTCAACAAATCTTCCCGCAGATGAAATTGTAAAAAACAATATCACGCCTCATTATGATGCTGACATGGTTGTTGTGGCATTTGATGAATTAAATGCTGAGACGATCTCAAAGATCGTCAAGATTCTTGAGAAAAATAATGATCACGTTGTTGTTCTCTCTGGCGGCATAGATGCGTGGAAGAGAGCTGGCGGTCTTATGATCTCTGCCGGTAACCCACAATCTATTGTTGATATTTCAAAAATAACCTACATTACACCAGAGGAGCTCCGTGAGATTATTGAACAAAAAAAGAAGGGTGAAGGACGACATTATTTCATTTTAGATGTACGGTCGCGCACACAGTTTAATGATGGTCACATCCCTTATGCTGTAAATATCCCTCTTGCCAGCATTGAACGTAGACGTTCCTCCATACCAATAACAAAAGATATTATAGTTTACGGCTCAACATCGTTGGATAGCTTTCGTGCCGGCGTTCGTCTCTATGATCTCAATTTCACAACCAAAACACTTAAGGGTGGGTATATTGATTGGGTACGTGGCAAAAATCCCATTGAACGATCGCCGTCACATACAAAAGAAAACCGTTAGCAAAAAGAAAAACATTCTCCGCATGGAGAATGTTTTTCTTTAAAAGAGATAAGTATTTATTCTAACCAATAACAGCAAGAATATCGCCATCCTTTACAATGAGATACTCCTCACCATCTACAACAACGTCTGTCCCAGCGTAACGATTGTAGATAACTTTTTGCTGTGGTTTGACAGAAATATTCTCGTCAGTACCAACCGCAATAACAATTCCCTGTTGCGGTTTTTCTTCCGTTGCTGTATCTGGAAGGAATATGCCATTCTCTGTCTTCTTTTCTTGTTCTTGTACTTTAATAAGAACATTCTTGCCAAGTGGTTGTATTTTTGTCGTCTTCATTGTGTTGTCTTCTATTATTACGGATTACTCTCTTCCTCCTCTATAATATCAAAAGCATTTATGCAGTCAAGTATTACATAAACGCTATTGCGCCATTTCGCGCGCAATCTCAAGCGCACGCTCCTTTTGCGGATCACGCCCTGCATCAAAGTCCTCGTCGCTTATCTCAACATCTTCGTCCGGTGTAATACCGACTTTATTGATTTGTTTACCACTTGGCGTGAGCCACTTCGCTATCGTCACCTTAATGGCACCATCTTTAAGTGGTATAAGCTCTTGCACAGACCCTTTGCCAAATGACTTGCGTCCAACGATACGAACATCATTACGATTATCCTTCAATGCACCTGCAAGAATTTCTGATGCACTTGCACTTCCTTCATTGATCAACACAACTGTTGGCAAGTGACCTAAAAAGTTTTTCTGTCGCGCACGGAGCACCTTTCGCTCGCCAGCGGCATCCTCACTCATAACAACAACAGCTCCTTGCGGTAACATCATACCAGCAACGTCAACAGCGCTATTAAGATATCCACCAGGATTATTACGTACATCAATTACAAGTGATGTTATATCAGGATTACCGACAATCTCCCGTGCAACACGATAAAAGTCATCTGCTGTATGCGGACCAAAACGTCGCATGCGTATATAACCAATATGACCTTGTTCAACAGAATACGTTATACTCTTGACGAAGATCTTGTCACGGATGACGGTAACATCCTTTGCATGATCAGCGCCTTTGCGATAGATGGAAAGCACAACCGGCGTTCCCCGTGGACCACGTATAAGATCAACTGCCTCTTGTATATTTAGATCAGCCGTAAACGTATCATCAATTTTGAGAATTAGATCCGATGGACGCAATCCTGCTTTTTCCGCCGGCGACCCTTCCAGCGGTGCAATGATAGTCAAAACACCGTCACGCACACCAATTTCAGCACCAATCCCCTCAAATGAACCTGTAATCTCCTCATTAAAACTTTTTAGCTCTTCCGGGTCAAAAAATGTTGTATACGGATCATCAGTAGCTGCAAGCATGCCATCAATTGCGCCATAAAGAAGCCTTTGATCATCAAGAGTGCCACGATCAACGTATCTCTTTTTAAGAACATCCCACGCGTCCCAAAAAAGACTAAAGTCCACGGATGCATTAGATGCATTGTTGTCATATTTTGCAACTGAAGCAGCTGTACTACGAGCCGGTGGCATATCATAATAAGCATGAAGACGCCCAAGCCAATAACTGAGACCAACGGCAACAAGAAAAAGTGTAGCCCAAAAAACACGTTTGTAAGTACGGTGGACACCTTCTTGTTCAATTGTTTCAAAAGGATCACTTGTATACATATCTTTTTTCTATATAGAAATGTAAAAAAACTACTGTTTCCGAGGATTTTTCGCGCCCCAGTATTTTATAAAATACTTCAACGCACTCTCAATATGGATCCATGTTAAACGGTTTAACAACAAAGATCGCCAAAATCCTCCGGCAGCACTTCCCTTGCCATAGTAGTGATAGAGAGTGATGTGTGGTACATACACAACAGAATATCCTCTTTCCCAAAAACGACGACACCAATCAACGTCCTCCATATACATAAAGAAACGCGGATCCATCCCACCAACCTCTTTTACTTTTTCACGTTGCACCATCATCGCACTGCCAATTACCCAATCAACTTCCTTTGGTACACGTCGGTCATAGTCACGCATTTCAAAGCGAGCAAGATGCCTCTGCGCAAAAGGAAGACGTCCCAGCGGCGTGCGTCGATAAACAACTGTAAGTGGATGATAAAAGCGGAAGTACGTTGGTACAATTTCACCACTAAAAGATTTTTGAGCCGGTGCAAGAATGCCAATGTGAGGATGCGCATCAAAATACGCACATAAATCATGTAACGTTGTTGATTCTAAAATGGTGTCGGAATTGATTAGAAAGATATATTTTCCGTGCGCATGTTTCAGGCATTTGTTTACCATCGCGCCAAAACCGATGTTTTTCTTATCGGGTAAAAAAGTAACACTCGGAAACTCCTGACGCATCAAATCACGTGTATCATCTTGTGTTGCGCTATCTGCAACAATGAGCTCGTAATCAAGGTCTTTTGCTGTCTCTTGCACAGATTTGATACACAAGCGCAACATCGGTGCATTGCGATAGCTATTGATAGCGATTGTTACGTACGGTTTGTGCTCCGACGACTTTGTCATGCTTTTAAAACGCTACTTTTATTCTTTTTCTTTGGCAATTTCTGCAAACAATTCATGAATACGTTCGTAATTATCACCACGCGGACGGAGAATATACGGGGCGCCGTTCTCGCCAGCACCTTTTGGCGCGTAGAGGAGGCCGTCTTCCGCATTATCCAAAACACGTTGATCCACAAGACGTGGGAAGCCATTTTCCTTATAGAGATCAAAGAAGCGCTGCATCTCCCACAACTGCATATCTGTCTGCACATTGTCACCAAGCGCATTAAGAAGCGCATTTATTTTTGAAAAATCCGTTAGCGTGCCGACACTCAATGCTTTTTCCTGAAAAGCATTGATAATTTCTTGCTGTCGTCGCGCACGATCAAAATCACTACTCGTTACGCGCGCACGTGCATAGCATAACGCCTTTTCACCATCAAGCACTGTCGTACCCGCTGGCACACGAAAAACACCGCCACACTCTTCCGTTTTATTATAGCAAAGTGGATATTGCGCGACAATGCGACCCTTTTTATTACGCTTAATATCATAATCTCCACTCGGCACAGTAAAGACGCCACCTTTATCTCCATCACAAACACGCTTTTCATGAAATTGTAGTGGCTCAATAAACGGTGTGTCTCGTGTAATCGTAACACCACCAACCGCATCAATCATTTGCTCAAAACCCTTGAAGTTAATACGCACAATATAGTGAATCGGTTGACCTGTTACTTCGGAAAGAACTTTTCTCATTGCCTCAAAACCACCTTTATCACCACCACCATTTTGTGTGCCATCGTAGTAAACCTTATTGATACGCTCACCTTGTGCATTGATAGCTAAATCGCGCGGAATGGAGACCATTGTCATTTCATTGCGTTGCGGAAAATAACTCGCAATAATAATTGTATCCGTAAGAAGGCCGCCACCATCAACACCCCTACCGCGCATACCAAGAAGCGCGACATTTATACGTCCTTCTTCCTCACCTTTGAGCACTTTTTTATTCTTTAGTGGCAAGTTTTGTGCAATTGAACCAAGAACATTTATATTTGTCGAAACTTTATTCATAATAACCCCTGTCTTCCACAAAAAAACGCCGAGACCAATACTAATAACAAATACTGCAAGAATGACAATTTTTTTCATAAAAATAATCAAAATCAAAGATTTATACGAGAAATCTGCGCAAAAAGTGCACGCATCTCTTGTGCAGATTTTCGCCACGAAAACAATCGTACACGCTCACGCCCCGCACGCACAAAGCGCGCACGTGCAGGTGCGGCACACATAACCATAGTATAAAGTGCATTTGCAAAACTATCAAGATCTGATGAATCGGCATATATAGCCGCGTCACCCGCCACTTCTCTAAAGACAGGAATATCACTCGCAACAACCAGCACATCTTGACTCATGGCCTCCAAGAGCGGTAGACCAAAACCTTCATAAAGCGATGGAAAAGCAAATACGTCAGCTCCGGCATAGACAGCGGGCAAGTCATCATCGTCAACAAAACCGGTGAAGATAATACGTTTTGCAACCTCACCATAACGTGCAATTGTTTCATTAATTACCGTATCAAAATGATACCCGCGCTTCCCTGACAATACCAGTGCGATATCAGGCATGTCATGAGCTCTTCGTGCGAATGCCTCAATCAAGAATGGAATGTTTTTACGCGGTTGCATCGTGCCAAGCGTAAAAATATATTTCTGCGGCAGATTATAACGTGCACGCACACGTTCAATGTCACGGTCTGTCGCATGACGCTCAAAAAGCGGTGGAAGCGCATTGCTAATAATAACAATTTTTTCTTTTTGTATATGATAGTATTTTATGATTTCATCATGCGTGAATTGTGAAATCGCGATAATACGTGTTGCACGACGCAAAGAGTACGGAATAAGCAAACGTAAAAAGAACAAATCCTTCTTGCCGATATATGACGGCAGTGCAGCAAATGACACGTCGTGAATGTGCGTTAACACCTTTACATAACGTGGCAAAAAGAATGGCACTATATACTCCGTGTGATAAATGTCAATACGTTCTTTCCGTGCCCACCGCCATACATGCCACGCCGACCACGTAAATTTATTGCGCGCACACAGTGAAACGATATGGACATTTTTTCTATCTGCCACAGCAACCTTTTCTCGTATGTACCCAATAACAGCATCATCATCCGTATCAGTAAGAAGAAAATACTCATTTTCACGATCAATCGCTACTATGTGTTTTGTTAACTCACGCACAACCACTTCGCTTCCTGTTCTGTGGCGTCCAATGTTGCGCACATCAATTGCAATTTTCATAAAAAAATTTTCTTATATTTTTTATTTACGCTACACCTCCTTGTTGTCAGAAACAAAACGTACAATTGTTGTCTTGTCGGTAGCGGACAAACCGCACACAATAATCAATTTATTCATGGCTCAAAAAATAAATCTAAATAATCAAAATCCATATCGTAAACATCATTTGCGTACAGTAGCAACACTTCCTAAGAACACCCACAAGAAACCGAGAAAAACACCAGCATTAAACAGATTTGGTACAACGAGTGCCACAGTGCCGATAACTACAAAAAGACCGTAGAAACATATCGCACGTCTAGTACTGTAAATTGCAGCACGTATGCCACGCCACACGATGCTTCCAAGAAGCGCGCAGAAAGCACAGAGACCAGCAATGCCAGCACCAAGCCATATTTCCAGAAAGAGATTACTTGTGTTAAGACGCATACCTTGCGCATCATAGCCAAGATTGGCCTGTGCCCATCCTACACCAAAAAGCGGAATCGTCCACCGCTCCTGCAATAAAGAAAATACTTTCGCATAAATCTCCCTGCGTACACTGCTAGACGGATCTGGTCGCATAACATGCGTAATACTGTAGCCGGCACGGTGCAATGCAGCCACTTCTTCAAGATTAATATGGCGACAGTTAAAATCAGTAAGCTGCGCAATATTTTCAATGCGTCCAATACGTGTTACCGCATCTGCCTGTAATTGCGTGTCGCATGCAACAGTAATTTCCTGTAAACCATTACTTGTACTTACGGCACGATCAGCCAGATCAAATGTTGTCAACGGAACAGTGACGACAATCAGGTATGCGCTAAATGCAAGAACACTACTTGTTGCCAGTGTATAGAGAAATACGCGCCATTGCGCACGTATGACACAGTACATGCACAAAGCACAAACAACCGCAACAGCACCAACCCACGCACTGCGCGACACCGTAATAATAAGTGCAATATACACAATAAGTAGATACAAAAGCATCGTACCGCTAAAGAACCAGTAGCGAACGCCGCATTTAGTACGAGAATCCTTGTTGCACTGTACGTACAAAGCAT
This sequence comes from Candidatus Moraniibacteriota bacterium, assembly GCA_027031495.1. Lineage (GTDB taxonomy): Bacteria > Patescibacteriota > Minisyncoccia > Moranbacterales > JALVQA01. The sequence goes on along the minus strand of JALVQA010000006.1, from coordinate 37,932 downwards.
AAAGGATGCCGTAAATAAGCGCACTTAAAAAAACAAGAAAGACGCCGAACCAATCCGGCTCGGCAAACGTCGCATGCGGACGTGCTGCCATTACACCAACGACACCAGCGGAAAGAAATTGCCAATTCTGCCATATACCGTAGAGCACTGTAACTATACTACTTGAAAGAAAAAATGCGAGTGCCGTACGCGCAGTTAATGGTCCGCGCACATAATACCGCGCAAGAAAATACCACGCCACAAACGACCCTGCAATTATTGTTTGCATCATGGCATTGTGCGTATCGTGTGCAAAAAAGACCGCCACAAAACTACTGCAAATAAACACGACAGGCATAAAATCCCACCAACGCAACCGAAACATGCGTCGTGGCGCGCGACCGCTCAACATACGTACAACAGTCGCACACAACAACACGACACCTATAAGTTGATAAGGACGCACATGTACACCAACATTGTCCGGTACAAGATTTACAATTTCAAATGGCAACATGCCAACAAAAAAGAAAAAAAGCCACCGTGGCCGATAGAGCGCAAAGAGAAAAAGAAGGAATACACAAAACACGAACGTGCCACTATGTACAATTGGTATAACGCTGGTGTGCCAAAAAACAAGCATTATTACCGCAACAAAGACGTTCACGCCAACAAGGAGTGTTTGTGTGGAAGTATTCGCATGATTTACCATACGTGCAACAAAGCGCTCAACCATAATTATCTGTACAAAAAAGTTCACTTTTGCTATATTTAGTATACCATTTCTTTTACAAAAAAGGAGGAAAAGATTATGTTTCGGAAACGGTACAGGCAACGGAACGCATATAAAACTCTCACGGAGGCAATTTGCGCACGTCGCAGACGCAGATTCATATTCACCATGAGAAAAAAATGCACGTCAACAACATCACGACGGGGGTTATCATGAAACAAAAACAATCACTTCTTCTCATTATATTTCTGCTTATCATAGAAAAAACAAGAAACAGAACTGCCGTAAAAACAAGACCGCCGGAAAAAGGACATCGCACACATCGTGTGCGCATACCACCGGCACCGGTACAAAAAGTACGATATCATCGTACAGACATGTACCGTAATTAGAGAAATTGACACCTTGTAAAAAAGCCGTCAGAGAAACAACTCTGGCGGCCTTTTGCTATTTTTTACAAAGAGCCGTTTCTCGCCCCTTTTCAATAACAATGCGCATCGTATCACGCACGCACTCCTCCCATGAAAAACGTGCCGCACGCTGCAGTCCGCGCACACGTAGTTTATCGCGGAGATCTTCACGCTCAAGAAGCATGGCTATATTTTGTGCAATATCATCAATGCTATATGGATTGCAGTAGAGTACACTATCACCACCAACTTCCGGTATTGACGATGCTTTACTTGCAATCACAGGTGTGCCCATACTCATTGCCTCAAGCACCGGCAGACCAAATCCTTCATAGAGCGACGGGTAAATAAATATCGCAGCAGATTTATACAATGCCGGCAAATCTTCTTGTGGCACAAAACCAAGAATATGCACATGGCGCGTTATATTAAGTTCTTTTACTAGTGCTTCCACATCGGCAATCAGTGGCGCAAGGCGTGGCATAAGTTTTCCAGAGATGACAAGAGGCGGTACGCGGTGACGTGAAGAACGCTTGCCATGTGACGTGGTGAGTAACTTTTTATATGCGCGCAAAAGACGCTCCACATTTTTACGTAGATCAAGACCACCACCATAATAAAGATAGCCAGCAGACAAATTATATTTCTCTAAAACACGTGCACAATTACGCGCATGTACATGATAATTTTTAAAGAGTGGATCACAATCTATATAGTGCGTTGTAACTTTCTTCGGAGCACAGCCAAGCTCGCGAATAATATCCTTTTGCGTATGCACGGAAACAGTCGTGATGTGATCGGCATGCACAATTGCACGTTCGGTCAGACATTGGTAGAATCTTTTACGTGCGTTATCTAAGTATTGTGGAAACAAGCGTGGTATAAGATCATGAACAAGCATTACATGCGCTATACCATCAAGCTGTGTGGGGCACTGGTAGAGTGAAAAAAATGCATCGCACGCGTCCATACGTACATGCCACGCCAAACTGTACCGCTCCCACCATATTTTACGCACAAGATCATCTCGCTTGTAAAAACGTGGCAAAAACACTTTTTTTTTAAAACGAGCGCGCACTGTCGCAGGTGCCTCGTCAAGCGCCGGTACAGTAAAATATTCTTCCGCATATAATACAAACCGCGTATTGCTAAAAAAAACACCATCTTGTACTAGGCGAACAAGCGTTGTGAGAAAATGATGTGTTACTTCTCCTATACCTGTACCGCGTTTACGCAAAAACGATACATTGATACCGATTTTCATAATATTTTTTGTTTTCTGCATTAATTAATGTAGAATATACACCTCAAATACGCAGGAATTACATATAGCCAGTATACCATTTTTGTAACAAAATGGCACATATACTCATATATACACCTTCCTTTATTGTACATATTGTGTATAATACGCATGTATGATGCCGTACGCTAAAAAGTACTATAATATTACCTTTATGTCGAAAACATCAAAAAAAGAAACCGTTGTTGTTGTCGGGCTTGGCTATGTCGGCCTTCCTCTCGCACTCCTTGCCAAAGAAAGCGGGTATAATGTCATTGGCTTTGACATCAACAAAGAGTGGGTCGATATGATTAACGGTGGCGTCTGCCCTCTTGGCGATGATGAAAAGGTTGCAAAAAAGTTTGCACAGTTTCGTTTTAAAGCAACATATGACAAAGATGATATCACTCAAGGCGATATTATCCTTGTTGCTGTGCCAACGCCGGTAGATGAGGACCAAAATCCCGTATATGACTATGTTATCTCCGCATCAGAAATGGTTGCCCGCACAATGAAAAAAGGCACCCTTGTTGTTCTTGAATCAACGGTTAATCCCGGCACATGTGAAGAAATTGTGCGCCCTCTCTTTGAACGTGAGGGTCACATTATTGGCAAAGATGTCTTTATTGCACACTGTCCGGAACGTATTGATCCCGGCAAATCATCTTTTTCTGCCGGCTATCATATTGGCAATACCGCACGCGTTGTCGGTGCATTTACAAAGGAGGGCACAAAACGTGCCGCCGCCTTCTATCGCTCCATCATTGATGCAGAGGTACGTGAAATGAAATCAATTCGTGAGGCAGAAGCAGTTAAAATTTTGGAAAACTCTTTCCGCGATATTAATATCGCTTTTATCAACGAAATCGCACAAAGTTTCGATCGTCTTGGCATTGATGTTCTTGATGTAATTGAGGGCGCAAAAACAAAGCCGTATGCTTTCATGGCACATTATCCGAGTTGCGGCGTCGGTGGTCACTGCATTCCCGTTGATCCATACTATCTGATAGAAAGTGCTCAAAGAAGCGGTTTTGAACACGAATTTATGCGAAACGCACGACGTATCAATAACTTTATGCCAATCTATGCGGTAGAACGCATGCAAGACGCACTTAACAGCATCAAACTGCCACTTAAAGGTGAAAAAATTGGTATTCTTGGCTTGGCATATAAGGCTAATGTTGATGATACACGTGAATCACCATCATTCAAGATTATTAAACATCTACGTAAACATGGTGCTGATGTGATCAGTTTTGATCCACACGTCCTTCATAAATGTGACAGTCAATCCCTTGAAGATATTCTTGCACGTGTTGATCATATTTTCATTGCAACAAACCACGACGAGTTTGTTAATATGGACCTTTCATTACTCAAGAAAAATAACATAAAAGTTGTTTTGGACGGCAAAAATTGTATGGATAAAGATGCAATTGAAGCATTGGGTGTCGTCTATCGCGGTATCGGACGCTAAGGCAAAGCACATGTACTGAAGAATAAGACTGTGTATTATTTATGCGCAGTTTTATTTTGCACAAAAGGATTTTTCCTTTAGAATGAAACTATAAGCATTTAAGCAAACCTTATGAAATTGATTGTTAATCTTCCCGGCTACAATGAAGAAAAACATATTGCACAGACAATTCGACGCATTCCCCGCACAATCGATGGTGTTGATGAAGTGCTTGTACAAGTTATTGACGATGGATCCACAGATCGCACCGTAGAAGAAGCACGTAAAGGTGGCGCGGACATTATTATCTCTCATGATGGAAACCGTGGTCTCGGTGTCATGTTTCGCACAATGCGTCAGAGCGCACTGGAAAACGGTGCCGACATTCTTGTCAATATTGATGCCGATGGACAGTTTGATCCGAAAGATATTGCAACGCTCATCAAACCAATTCTCGCACACAAGGCCGACATTGTTATTGCCGACCGTTTCTCGCGCAGCACCGCCAAGAATATCCCGTTTCTCAAAGACAAGCTCAATCGCCTTGGTGCGTGGCTCGTGGCAAAAGCAACAGGCGTAAAAGTTGTTGATCTTACCTGTGGCTTCCGTGCGCATAATCGCGAAGCGTTGCTACGTCTTGCAGACCCGAGCGGTTTCACCTATACGCAAGAAACGATCATTGATGCTATTGGTAAAAACCTTCGCCTTGTATGGATACCTGTCGTTGTTACCTATCATGACGCACGCAAATCACGCGTTGTCAAAAGCATCATGACATACGTCACAAACAGTGCGCGTGTTATTATTCGTGCTTTTCGCGACATTCAGCCGATGAAATTCTTTGCCATACCCGGCATATTATTCATACTCGCATCCGGCACCGCTTTTATCGCTCTCAAGGGTGCTTATCCACTTACAACGCTTGCTTTCTTCCTTGTCGGTATACAGTTTCTCACGTTCGGCCTCATTGCAGACATGATTAGAGGCAGTCGCCTTCTCAATGAAGAAATTCTTTATCGTCTTCGTCGCAGAGAACTTAAAGAAAGCAATTCTAAAAAGTAAATCTATGAAAATTCTCTTTATTTCGCGCGCGTACCCACCGGTTGTTGGTGGCATTGAAAATCAGAATTATGAGATTTCACGAGCGCTCTCACGTATCGCAGATGTAAAAGTTATTGCAAATACCGATGGCAAGAGGCTCCTTCCCCTCTTTTTGCCATGGGCACTCATTACGGCACTCTTTTACATGCGCAAATATGACGTGCTTTTGCTCGGTGATGGGGTTTTGGGTATCGTTATTTCATTTGTAAAACTTTTCTACGGCAAAAGAAAGAAAGTGGCGTGTATTGTACACGGACTTGATCTTACATTTGAAAACGAGTTTTACCAGAATATTTGGGTCAAACGTTTTATTCCCGAAGCTGACGTGCTTATTGCTGTCGGCAATCAGACCATCAAAGAGGGAGTTGCACGCGGCATCAAGAAAGAACAATTTGTTTTTGTGCCGAATGGCGTTGACACGAAAAAGTTTGTACCAAAAGATATGCCACGTACACGCCTGGAAAAGCTCATTAAGGGAAAACTTGAAGATGACACACACGTACTCTTCACTGGCGGTCGCCTCGTGCGCCGCAAGGGTGTTGCATGGTTTATAGAAAATGTCTTGCCAACATTGCCACAAAATGTTATCTATGTTGTTTCCGGCGCCGGACCGGACTTTGATAACATCAAAAATGCTATCGAAAAAGCAAAGATGCAAGAACGTGTAATATTACTCGGATACATCTCCAACGAAGACCGCGATGTTCTTCTCCACACATGCGATCTCTTTATTCAGCCGAACATACCCGTCAAGGGTGACATGGAAGGTTTTGGTCTTGTTGTCCTGGAAGCGGGCAGCAGTGGTATTCCCGTTGTCGCCTCACGATTGGAAGGTCTTAAAGATGCTATTCATGATGGTAAAAATGGCTTTCTTGTAGAACATGGCAATCCGACGGCATGGAGGGAAAAACTTACAGAACTTCTCGCCGATACATTTGATCGTAAGGCCTTTGGCAGAAAAGCACATGAATACATCAAGCGCACTTTTACGTGGGATGTTATTGCTCAGCGTTACATTGACGTCATAGAAAAGACAAAAGCGCGCTAGAGAAAATTATAAATCTACAATATTGAGACTCTATACAGATGATTATGCACATTATCTTTGATCAATTTGTTTTTTTTCTCACGCTTCTTTGGTTGTTTTTTATACCCGGCATAGCATTCCTTTCCATTCTTAAAGGAAAAAAAACATTTTCATTGCTTGAGTACGCCGTTGCCGGCTTTGGCATCGGCGTCGTGTTGCTTGATATTACTCTCATTGTCGCTGATAAAGTTTTTCACCTTGCCATCACACGCACACTAATTCTCCTTGTGCCATTTGTTGTTCTTGTGCCACTTATTGCCGCAAAAATACTCACAAATTTCTCCATATGTAACATAAAGAAAATACAACACATTACAAGTCACATAACAAACAGATTAGCCACAAAAAACATAACGCGACGCGCAATACGCTCACATCAAAAAACCTATATCGCACTTATACTTATCGCACTTACTATTACAATCAAAACTTTTTATCTTGCCGACACACTCTTTCCCACAGCTACCGATATGGGTCATCACCTCTATTGGGTAAACAAAATTGCCACGACACACCATCTTCATGTCTACGAAAAACAAAAAATCATTACAAAAGATGACGGAACGTACGCTATCAGTGCACCAGAGAATATCGCTGACTTTATTATCGGTGAACATATTCCTCTTGCAGCTATTAGCATCGTCACGGGCAAGAACGTTCTTTCTTCACAACCCATTCTTTTCCTCTTCCTTCTTGATCTTTTCAGTGTTCTTGCGCTTTTTATGTTCGCCGTAAGGCTTTTTGCCCACACACACATTGCAGATACTATTGGTATTTCCGTGCTTTTTCTTATGGGTCCTCTCTACACCATTTCCGCATCACAAGCAAAATTTGTCGCCGGTGGCGTTATCGGCAATCTCTTTGGCAACCTTTTTATTCCTCTTGCATTCTTTTTTCTTTACCGTGCATTAACAGAAAAATCAGCGTGTCTTTTGAGTGCCTTTTTCATCATCGTTACAGGTCTCATCTACACACACCACTTGAGTACTTTTATATTTCTCTACAGCATCGCTTTTGTTGTTTTTCTTTTTATACTTCTTAACATTCGTACAGTAACGCACTTCTTCAGAGAGTGGATTAATCTCCTTCTTCATCCCCTCTCACTTTTTTCGCTCATATCCACAATAATCCTGCTTCTCTTTGTATACACACCACACTATCTCAATCCAGACGCAATCTCATCAGCCACCGGCGCGCCAAGTAAAGAAACACGCACGGGCGTTACGCTCGTACAACTCATGCATACAATTGGTGAAGCACGTTTTACCTTTGCTGTTATTGGCAGCATTATTCTTACACTCTATATCGTTACACACCATTTTCCACTCCGACACAAAATGCGTGTATGCATCACGCAAATACTTTATGAGAAGATCTGGCACAAAGTTTCTCCAAAGAATGCTTACGCCGTTGCTATTATTATCGCATGGCCACTAGCGACGTTTGCAATGAGTACAATTCCCCAGTATCTTGGCATTAACATCATCTCCAGTCGCATTGCAAATTACACGATCATACCCTTTGCTCTCATTGGCGGCATTGGCCTTGCGTGGCTTATTGCAACAGCACGAACATATCTTGCACCGTTTTTTGCAATTACAACAGGTATCACCATTATTCTTTTTGCGATCACAACGGGTATGTACGACAACAGTCAATCCCTCAAAACCACACCATCACTCGCACAAGCGCGCGAATCATTTGCCGCTGCACGCTACGTTGCAAGTCATACTGCAAAAGACGAGTGGACACTTAAAGATCATAACTATCTCACGGCTGATACATGGATGAAACTCTTCTTTCTCCGTGATTACAGCTATCCTCTTTCACGCAGTTATTTTAAGCGTTACGAATCCGGGACACGCGAAACATGCACACGCGACATGATTAGCGCACCACTAAGTACACATGCACAGCACTGCTTTAACGATCTATCTGTACGCTACATTATTGTCTCACCACAACACGACGCAGCGCAGTTTATGACATCAGACCAATTCTATCGTATCTATTCAAGCAAACACGTTACAGTATTTTACCGTCACTAATACACGTCTATGTCTTACAGGAGCATTACTATCGCAATCGCATTCCTTTTTCTTTGTGCAGCAATTTTTCTCACATATACACTGGAGCATACCTTTACGCACACATACTACTGGAGTGCATCGTTTATAAACCCACATAAAGACGCTTCAGCATACTCTTCGTACGATTTTGCGATTACAAATGAAACACCGTCAAAGACATTTGCATACACGATTACAAATGGTGATACCGTGCTTGTGCCGCGTACAAATGTTATTGTCATGCCGCACACGACAGCAACGATCATACATCCTCACTCCTTCGGTAGCGCCACAGTGACTGTCTACCACAATGATGAAAAAGTCGTTCTCAAAAAATAGTTTTCCCACTATACAAGACATGCTATACTACGCACATGAATACACGGCAAAAAAAGAAAGTTCTCTACGTGTCACGTGCCCTCACACCACCCTGGGATGAGGCAAGTAAGAATTTTGCTTATAATCTTGCAAAACATGTACATGCGGTTGACGTGACTGTTATGACATCCGGCACCCTTGACGATATGCCGTCACACGTCACACAAGCACACATATACTCGCCAGCACCACCAAGCATATTTAGTACACGCCAAAAGTGGGAATCTCTCTTTTATCAATGGAAAGTGCGCCACGACTTTGACATTGCGCATTACTTTTTCACACCGACAAAACTTAATGCTTTTATCATTCGTACATTTCTCCGCACAAAAAAAACACGTACTATTCAGACGATCGCCACGTTGCGCGACAGCGTTCTTTCTGCAAAGGATATTCGCAATATCCTCTTTGCCGACCATCTTGTGACATATACACGCTTCGCTCAACAACTACTCCAACGCAAGGGTTTCACAAATGTTTCATATGCTTATCCCGGCATTGATCTTGCGCACTACACACCGGACGATAAGGACCCGGCACTTTTAAAACATTTTGCGATACCAAAAGATGCTTTTGTCATTCTTTATCCCGGCGAGTATACACGACTCGGCGCGACAGATATGATTATTGATGCACTCACCGCTTTTTGGCGCAGCAATCATCCAGCAGCACACAATACGTTACTTGTTCTTGGTTTACGCGTCAAAAATGAAGCGGACGCACGCAAAAAAGCTCACGTTAAAAAAGTGCTTGCTCGTCGTGGCTTTGCTGATCATGTGCGCTACACAGATACATTTGCAGATATGCGCGGCCTCTATAATCTCGCCGATATCATCATCTTTCCCGTCGCAAACATGCACGGAAAATTTGATGTTCCTCTCGCGCTCATTGAGGGATATGCGTGTGGAAAGCCGACAATCGTCTCTGATATTCCGCGTCTTCGTGAATTCACGAACACTGATATCTCTGTTATCATAGAGAGTGAAAATACTGCGCGCCTCACTGATGCGATTGCGCACATCCTCTCTCATGAAGCGCAGCGTGCACGACTCGGACATGCCGCGCGCGCCTTCGCTGAGAGACATTTTGATATTACTAAAACAGCTAAACATTATGAGCACATCTACAGAAAATTATCGTGATGCTATCAAGGATATCACACCACACAAAAAGGAATTCCGCACGAATAAAATGACGGTTCCCGCCATTTTTCATTGTAGTGACGAAATGATGCCAAATGATGCAACACTTGCACAGATTGAAAGCATTGCATCAAATGACTGCCTTTTTCACCATACGGCAGCAATGATTGACGTACACTCAAAACCTGGTCGCAAAAATGCCACCGGCACAACGGTTGTTTCTAAGGACAAAATTCTCCCACAAGTGAACGATTCCGATCCCGTCTGCGGTATGCGCATGGTACGTACAAATCTCAACGAAAACAATATTACGCAAGAAGAAATTGACACCCTCTTTCAACGACTGACAGAAACCATTCCTACAAAAAAATTGGTCGGAACAAAAGTGCCATACAGCACAGTTCTTGATATTTGCGCCAAAGGTACACAAGCAGTCATTGATTATCTCAATATCGCAACACGCAATGAAATTGAAAATTCCATGTCGCGTGGCAACTTTTTTGGTGAAAGTGTATCACGGCGACGCGTTCTTGATGTTATCCCGCAACTCTTCCTTCACATTGCAAAATATCGTCTCGGTATTCTCGGCGCAGCCGGTAATCACTTTCTTGACATGATGAAAGTGACAGAATTACTTGATCCAAAAATCGCGGCACAGTTTAATCTTAAAGTTGGTGATTATGTTTTCCTCATCCACACCGGAAGCGGTCTACTTGGACAGTACACAATGTACATGTACACACCAAAGAAGCGCGAGCACCTCTCACAGTCACTTATGGTCGCTCTTGGGCGTCTTACATTTAATTCGCAAAAGAAACGCATATTTCACCGCATGAATCGCCGTATTCAACGCGCACTTCACAGTCGCACCATTGATACCGATCCACTCTTTACTTATGATGGCGATTCCCTTGAGGGTCGGATGTACATGGAAGCGCGTGCTGCTGCAAGTAACTTTGGCGTTGCCAATCGTGCCGTTATTACACACAATATTGCAACCGCTATTGAAGACGTTTTGCAACATGATGCAGAACTCGACCTCCTCTACGACATGCCACACATCGACATTGAACGCGAAGAGCACTATGGTGAACAGACGTGGGTGCACCGTAATGGCACGTCACGTGCCTTTGGGCCTTCACGCATGAAAGACCATCCCCTCTTTTCACAAACAGGTGAGCCGGCATTTGTTCCATCTTCCATGGCAACAGCTGCATATCTCGGCGTTGGTACAGATAAAAACGAAACATCATTTTTCTCATCAAGTCACGGCACCGGAAAACCTCGCAATCCGGATACACACGCGAAACCAAAAAATCGCGAGGAACTCCTGAAGAAAATGGAGAGCTATGGCGTCAAGCTTTATAATGCGCGCTCATCAAAAGTCATTGAACAAGATGCATCGCAGTACAAAAATGTAGAAAAAGCAGTGGAGGATATTACTGCAAATAATGTTTTGCATATGGTCGTAAAACTCCAACCTGTCGCTGTAATTATGTACTAGAAGTAGGGTGTTATTACAAGATTTATGCACATTATCACACTCTCCGGCGTTGATGGAAGCGGCAAAAGTACGCAAGTGCAACGCCTCATCGCATACTACACATCGCACGGCAAAAAGGTCTATTATCTCCATGCCGTGACGTTTTCTATTGCGCAAAAGCTTCTTCCACAAAAACCAAGAGAAAAAAATCACAAAAAAACATATGCTGACACAGGACTTTCGCAAACGCATGCATCATGGCTCAAAGTCGTTCTACGTAAAATTGCACTCATCATTGACATAATACGCTTTCACTACCTCGTTGCACGTCTTAAACGTAACGGTTATGATGTACTCATCTCCGATCGCTTCTTCTTTGACACGGTAATCAATATTCGCTACCTTTCGCGGAAATATAGGCGCAGCATTCTCGAGTATATTGTTCCGCAACCACACATTTCTCTCCTCCTTACGATTCCCGTGCAAGAAATTATGTGCCGTGATCGTGTGCCGGAACAGGGAGCCGCGTATCTCGAAGCGAAAACAAAACTCTTTCGGGATCGGAAAGATATCTGGAATATGCATACTATTGATGCAGCACACGATCGGGATACCGTCTTTAATGACATTCTTACCACCATAAAACAAAGAGACTTAACATAAAGACATGTCACTTCTTACATCTACACTTTGGCTTATTTTTGCCGAAATTATTTTTACACTTTCTGGCTACATCGTAAGCGCCGGCCTTGGGCGCCTTTTAGGGCCGGCTGATTATGGTCGCTACAGCATTGTTATCGGGCTTACAACAATGGTCATCATTTTTGTCGGGCGCAGCATACCAACTGCAATGGCAAAGCGACTCAGTGAACATAAACAAGACGCTACAACTGCACATGCCATTATACGAACTGCGGCCATTATACAACTTGTACTCATAGCCACTCTCACAATCGTTTTTTACAGTGCGGCACCACTGATCGCACATCTGCTTGGTGATTACACACTTGTACCACTTTTTCATTTGAGCGCCCTCATCATTCCCGCTTTTGCACTTTCATCATTTCATGTTCTCATTTTCAACGGTTACAAACGTTTTGGTGCCATGGCAGCGCTTAAGATGTCACGCGGCCTCTTCCGTGTTGCTTGGATTCTCGGTCTCGCTTTCTATTTTGGCGTAAAGGGCGCACTTAGTGGCGCGATCATTGCACCACTCTGTGTTTTTGGCATTGCCCTTATTATTGACAGCATCCACCCACTGCACGAGAAAAAAACAAAGAAACACTCTCTCTTTTCGTTTCCTTATCCACCACAAAAAATCCTCTCATATGCTGGTGGCTTCATGCTCTTTACTCTCTTTTATGAATTCTACGTACGCACAGACATCTATCTTATCAAAGCACTTCTTAAGAGTGATATGGCAACAGGTATCTACAGTGCGGCAATGACCATTTCCCTCATACCCTACTATTTGTTTTTTGCACTTACATTCATGCTCTTCCCTACCATATCAGAGCGCACAAAAACACTAAACGTAAAAGCAGCATCTCTCATTAAAGCCGTCTTACGCTTTGTTTTTCTGCTCATAATGCCATCTGCAATTCTTATAACGTTTTTTGCACAACCACTTGTCACACTTTTTTTTGGTGAGGCGTTTGCCTCGAGTGCAGCACTTGTACCGCTCATGATTGGCGGTACCGTCTTTGGAGCATTTTTCTATATTCTCGCTGCTGTCTTTAATGGCGCCGGATACACATACATCACGGCATCCATTGCAGCAAGTGCTGTTGTTATAAGTATCAGTGCAAATATGATTTTTCTGCCGCACTACGGCATCACCGCGACAGCGCTCATCTTTTCTCTCACGTCATTTCTTATGGGAAGCGCTAGTCTCCTTCTTACGTACAAAATATTCAGAGCAGCTATCCCTCTCAGAACAATTATACGCGTTCTCTTTGCGTGCACAATCACCGCTTATAGCGCATGGCTACTGACACATACGCACATATTCTTCGTTATAAGCGCGTTCATAGCACTGCTCATATACACAGCAATCCTCATCGTCACAAGAGAGCTTACACTGGACGATATTACATACATTAAACAACGTACATAGATTACTATGCACATCCGTTACACAGATCATAAACTTTCAACACCACTGCGCGCGCTCATTATACATAGAGTGATTCTTTCGTTTGCTGCCGGCCTCTTTGGTATTTTTTTACCAATCTTTCTCTATAAGGCGCTGAATGAAAACATCACTCTTCTTGCAACATTTTACCTTTTCAGCTACGGCCTTTATGGCGTACTTGCGCCTTTTGTTATGCGCTTTATTGTCACACGCATCGGCATGCGCACATCACTTATTCTCGGCACATTTCTTGGTGCAGTTTTCTATGGCATCAGTGCCTTTATGGACCACACACACAATACTCTTCTTTTTTTCACCATTTTATGCATTGCAAGTATTGCGTTTCGCCTCTTTTATTGGGTACCGTACTTTACGGACTTTGCCATCCTCTCCGATGCAGATAATCGTGCGCGCGAAGCGAGTCTGCGCGAATCGCTCATGAGTCTCGCAAATATTATTACACCACTCGTCGCAGCATTTATTGTAAGCACATGGTCATTTGAGATACTTTTTATCATCGGCATCATTGTCCACGTTGCCGCTGCTATCCCTATTTTTCTCCTTCCGCGCATAAAAGAATGTTTTACATGGACCATACATAAAACGTGGCAAGAACTTGTCGCACGAAAAAACCGCGCTTTTGTCGGCGCATACATTGCAGAGGGCATAGAAACGAGTATTCAAATTGTTATATGGCCGATTGTTGTTTATCTTCTTTTGCATGGGAAATATATGGACATCGGTATTCTCTCCTCCGCCGTTATCATGCTTAGCATCATCTTTCAACTTTTTACAGGTCGCTTGACAGATAAGTTACCGCGCAGGAATGTTCTTCATATCGGGAGTGTCTTCTACGCACTTGGCTGGATTGCAAAACTTTTTGTTACTACCGCTTTTCACATATTTGTCGCCGACCTCTACCATCGCATCACACGCATTTTTGTAAACACACCGTTTGAAGCTATAACGTACGATTTTACGCAACGCAGCGGGCATTACGTTGATGAGTACTCTGTCCTCCGCGAAGTTGCAGAACAGATTGGGCGCAGTATTTTTTTCATAATCGTTATTATATTGACGTATTTCTTTACAATCAACCTGCAAATTCTTTTTGCACTTGCGGCACTTGCGGCGCTTGCACTCAATGCGCTCAATACGATGCGCGTGGCAAGAGAAGACAGATAGCACTAAGAATCTTATTTATTCTCAAAAATTTGTCGCCAGAGATAACGCTTCTGTGCACTGGAGCTAAAGTGAGGATCTCTTTGTTTGACATAAATCTCTGGCTTCTTAGCTATAGCAACATCACTGTGTGGTACAAGTTCGTAAAGCGTCAATGTACCGAATGTACGTCGCTGTAAGATATCTGCATTTTCTTTTACTTTGCGCAAATATGCATCATGATCCGATTGAGAACGAATGACGACAAAGTAAAGACCGTGCTTAAAAGCATGCTTTAAATCCACCGGCGCACTAAAACGCGGCACACCGGCAGTATCAAGACGTTCCCATAGAGCACGCTTAAACTCTGGTTGTCCGTGTAGCCATACCGGCATACCGGTCTCTTTATGTCGTTGCGCAATATAGTCAACAATAGCCACCATTTGCTCAAATGGCATGCGCGTCTTTTCTTTGAGAATATAGTCAGTTTGAATGCGTAGATGTTCATCTGTTGCAGCACGCGCACGCTGCGCAAAATCTTGCGCAATGTAGATAAGGTTGGAAATAACAGAAAGAATAATGATTGCATAACCAATAGCACGGCTATAACGATGCGCACTCTCAAAGCGCAACTGAACGACAAAGCCGAAGAATATAAGTGCTACCACCCCGTGCAAAAGAAAGAAGCGAGGTGCCATTGCGTAAGCAAGTGGAATATAGAGCGCAAACACAATACCGGCCCACAAAATCGTAAGGCGCAAAAAATCTCTCCTCCGTGTATCCGTTTCACGTTGATAGAGCAATGCCCATGCAACAATGCCGGCAATAATCATTATCAAAGCAACACCACCGCGTGCAAGACCATCACGACATACTTGATCGCATTTGATGTCATGCCCCTTAATTGTTGGCAGTTCCGCACGTTGATCGCCCGTAACAATAATCCAGTAGTATTTTGCATGATTGCCAATGTTACGTATAATCTTCTCCGGCAATGTGTGAGTATCCTTACTTGATTTCTGTGTAAGAGCGGCAATAAATGCTTTCGTGTTTTCACCATGCGTTTTTATGTCATTGATAATGAGAGGCGCTTGTAAAAAAACAAAGAGAACACACGCCATACACCAAAAGCGCAGCGCTATGCGATGCGGCCCGACAAGACGTTTCCATGACCATAAAAGATATGCAATACCTATAAGTGGCGCTGCTATAAACGCAAGAAAATGCATATGTCCCACAAAGGCAAGTGCACAGGCCGCACTCACAAGCCACCACCCCCGCCACGTGCTATGTATATCCGTTACGCGCAAAAGACTGTAGCCAAAAAGAAGCATGAAAAACGGCATAAGATTTGGATTCCACCCAAAGCGACTGTATGTTACAAAAAAGAGACTACTTGCCATAATTGCGCTCAAGCCAAGTGCTATAGATTGCGTAAAAAAGCGTCGCGCAAAAACGTAAAAGAGTGGCACGGTGAGCGTTGATAGAATAACAATCAATATAACCGCGCCAAGGGGCGTTGCGCCAAAGAGCAGTGCACTCACATACTCAATATAGTAGAAAAGTGGGCCGAGACGAAGTGTTGTCTTATCCGTTAGGTTACCGTTCTCATCGGGGATAACAACATTGCCGGCAGCCTTCGGACCTTGCAATGGAAGATCACCCGGACCGTATTCTATTGCGGCATGAATAATGCGAAAATCACGCGCTTGATCCAATTCATAGTGAAGCCAGTCTCCCACATGAAAAAAGCGTACAAAAAGAGCGAGACAGAAAATTATGCAACCAACAATATAGATGCGTTTTTGCTTCAAAAAATCAAATAATTCCATATTACATACGATTAGATATGTCCCACCGATATACTGTTATAGGACCGCGTACATTTGCGTGTGACACTTTTTCAAAGTGCTTTTGGGCATACGCACGCACCTCTTTAGTAATAAATTTTTCATCATTTTCAGAAAAAACGAACCATCCGTGTGGGTATTTCTCAACAATGCTCTCAAGATATGCGCGTGTAACTTTTGCAACCTTCCCTTCAGCTTTAAGCGCCTCTTCGCTTCGCTCGGAGCCAAAATCAAATGTTTTTATGTGAGCACCACTCCAGTAGTAATTACGAAAATTCCGTGTAATTAAAACATCGCCATCTTTAGCGTGTTTTGTAATATATGTAAAAACTTTGCGGTAATTAGGCATTTCTGCATGTGACGTGATATGGTATGTGTTGTTTTCGCGAAAGAAGTAACCATAATGCGGCACAAAAATCGCCGCACACAGGAGTGCAACAATAAACGCGCGACGATCATGCATTTTTCTTTGTAGGTAACGTGCGCCATAGTAAATACCACTCGCAACACCCATCATAATAAATGGCTGCACAAAAAAGATATACTGTGGTCCCACATTGCGTCGCCACAAAAAGATGGCTGCACACAAAATAATGCTAGTCGTCGCATCAATCCACGCCGCGCCACGCCTTTGTGCAGATGTTCCCCCATACCACAAAAACGATATACCGATAATATAAAGCGCAACACCCATGAGTGGATGAGCATAGTCGCGAAGCACATGCCCAATATAGTGCCAGTGATTTTCCCATAACACGATACCGGCAGTAAAAGATGCTACCATCTGTGGCAGTATAATGAAAAGACCTGCCAGTGTACCAAAAACAAGAGCAAGAAGTTTCACGTAACGATTGTCACGCCATGTGACACCGGCGCGCCATGTGACGAACCCCATTAACACAATATATCCAACAATTACAAACACAATATTTGCTGTAAGGGCGTGCAAATGCAAAGAAAGCATGCCGAGTACAAGCGCAACGATACCATAACCAATATGCACACCAAAAATGCGCCATATTTTTTTCAGGAATGCAACTTTTGGTGTACGCTCAAGTGTCAAAAATGTTGCCCATGAGAACGCCAAAAAAACCGGCGCAAACATGGCATACATGCGCAGTGTACGATCAACCTCAATTGCACTTACACTTACGGCATACAGTGCAGCACTGATAAGACCGATTGCTCGTCGTTGCGTGAGTGACGCCGCTACAAAGTAAATAAGAATGATTGTCAGCACACCCCACAACGCGCTTACGCTGCGCGCAACCGCCTCTGTCGGCGGAAAGTATTTAAAGAGAAATGCAACCTGCCAGCGATAGAGCCATGCGCGATGGTCACTCGCCGAATTAACACGCGTACTTACATCACCCATATTATGGTCCCATGCTTGCCACATGCCCGTATGCACGTAGCCAACTGTCGCATTGATATCCAGAAATTCATCAGCACGAAAAGGTACGGCGCCAAGATGCCAGAAACGTAAAAACGCACCAATGACAACAACGATGATTAAAACACTTCTTATAACAGTCTTTTTTTGCATAGAATAGAACTGTAACTACTCACTTCCCCTATTGTACCATGTTAAGAGCAAAAATTGCCATCAAAACGTAAATATATCATAGTGAGAAAACAGATATAGCACAGCAACACATTGCGCGGCAATAATGAGAAAAAATACGATACGAAAAGACGTCTTGATTGTCTTGTGATGAAAGAGGAACTGCCCTACAAAGAGTGCCGGTGATGCGCCAGCAATGGCGAGGATATAAAATACACGTTCCGGCACACGCATATGACGTCCACCGGCAATCGCTTTATCAAAACCAAAGAGAGCAAATGCCGTGCTATTAATGGCAATAAAATACGCCACCCACCACACAACACCATAATACAGTGCACACAAAAATAGGACTACACCGCCAAAAATACCACTGTAGCCATAAGTCGCATATGGTGAGTAGCGGTGTCTCTTTACATGTTTTTGTCGTGTCATACTAAACTAGATATATATGTTTCACTCTGAAAAAAGAGGCTCTACCGCGCAGTAGAGCCATTGACAATGGTAATCAATCATTTGGGTGACGCCGCGCAAATGCCGCTGCCTGCCTGATAAGAGCATTATTTTTACGCAGCGACTCGCCACTCTTTTCTCTTTCCAGCCGCGCAATATCACAATTAGCGCGTTTGATAAGCGGTTTCATATTGACGCCACGCGACATAGATTTTGCCCAGTAACGACCATTATAATAGTAAAGATAAATCTTTTTCTCTTTACCATTAATTCTAATGATCATAATAAAGGGGTACTGCTGTGAGCGTTGTGTGCGTTTAACACTCACGTATTGTACTTGCATCTTTTTTCCTCCTAGTAATGTACGTACGTGCAGTATACAATAAATATACAATTTTGTCTACTTTTCTTCTTGGAGATTTCTGCGCAAAATAAACTTAATTACACGCGCACGTAAAACAAAAAATTCATCAATATGCAGCACATAACCCAAGAAAAGATAGACGCCAATGCTTACACCACCAGCAAAAACGAGTTGCACAAAAACCTCGCCAAAAGTACTCAAGTCCGTTACCGTACCAATAATATATTTAATTACCTGCGCCGCTGTTGCCGAAAGCATTGCCATGGCAATAATGCGCACATAAAAAACATCAACACGCAAAAGTGTTGTGCAAAAGAGAAAGACGCTGAGCCACGTTGCAACAAGACCAATAAAAACGAGTGCAGTCATATTATCAAGCGCTATGGATTCAAAATGCGCCAGTACATACGTTGCAGCAGTTGCGCACGCCATTGCGCCAAGAGCGCCAAGAACAGCATTATGCACCTTCGTTAACGTCTTATGTGCAAGCGCCTTTTCGAGGAGAATAAACAGTAGAACGAAGTTTGTTAATGAGCCGATAACAAAACCGATTGGGATTGCATAGACGTCACATCGTGGCAGGAGGAATACAATCGTGACAATTGTTACAGCAACACTAATAAAGCCGACAACGACCGGCACTACTGTATTATGCATGGCATAGAAGGCACGCGCCAACAGCGGAATAAGCGAAAGTGAAAAAATAGCGCACGAAAGGATACCGAGAATCTGGAATGTCATAATCGTATCATGCCAGTCAAAGGCTCCGGTGCCAAATACGACACGCACAATCTGTGCACGTAACGTGATAAGCACAACAACAAAGGGCACAATTAAAAATATTGTGCGACGGATATATTTAATGATAAGCGCCGTAAACTTATCATAGTCCTTTTGCGCAAAGTACGCACTCAACGTTGGAAAAGCAGCAACAGCAAACGGCACACCGATAACCCCTATGGGAATAGAGCTAATATTGTTTGCAAACGTAAATGCTGCAAGTGTGCCAGCTGCTGTTAGCGATGCAAAAAATGTAACAGCAATCATGCTAATCTGAACAGACGCAGCGCCAAACACACGTGGCACCATAAGCTTCAATACACGGCGTACGTGTATATTGCGCCACGCGCGACGTACGCCGATAAAATAGTGACCGAGACCACATAAAATGGCAGCTGGCATCGTAGAAACGAAATGGAGAAATGCACCAAAAACAACACCCCATGCAAGACCAACCGGTCCAAAATGTGGCACAAAAAAGATGATACCGCAAATAATGCCAATATTATAAAAGATTGGCGCAAGCGAATAAATGACAAAACGCTTCAATGACATGAGAATACCACCAAAAAGCGCGCTCATACCAAGAAAAAGCGGTGACAGAAGCATTATGCGCGTAAACGTTATCGTCATGTTGATTTTTTCGGAATCAAATCCTGGTACAAGAAGAGTGATGATATGCGGCGCCAACACATAAAGCACAAGAACAATAACGATGAGCGCACCCGCAAGCATCATAAATACACCGCTGGCAAGTCGCCATGCATCTTTTATTTTTTTTCGCGTGATGAGACTTGTAAAAACAGGAACAAATGCAGAGCTTAGCGCGCCCACTATAAGTAAATCAAAAATAAAATCAGGAATACGAAATGCCGCATAATAAACATCAAGAACATCGCCAGCGCCAAATGCTGACGCAAGAAGACGATCACGCACAAAGCCAAGTATCCTGCTCATGATACCGGCAATCGCCATAATAAAGGCGGCGAAAGTAATGGAGTTAATTGGCGGATATCGAAAAAATTTTATCAGCAAAGTGCCCATGGATAACTATTTAAACAAGATTTTACTACAAATAACGCTCAAGTATACCACCAACCATCCTTATTGACCAGATGGCACAAGGACAACACCACGCAATTGGTCCGTCTTTAGTGTTGTTTTCCACTGTGTATCACCAGTGTTCTGAGGATAGCTCCACACATAGCGCATGT
Organism: Candidatus Moraniibacteriota bacterium; assembly: GCA_027031495.1. Classification (GTDB taxonomy): domain Bacteria; phylum Patescibacteriota; class Minisyncoccia; order Moranbacterales; genus JALVQA01. The sequence continues at coordinate 17,292 of JALVQA010000006.1, read as the reverse complement.
TTTCAGGAAGATTGATTTTCGAGATGAGACGACTTCCGCGTGATCCCGCTTGTTTTTGGAAAAGAATACTATATGTATCGGCGCCGCCTTTTTGTGCTAGGCGTATGCGAAATGGTAGTTCGTACGTATATTCAATCGTTACCGTCTCCTGCGGTGACACGTACACCCAGTTTGCAAAGACTGTCTTGTTGTTTTGCTCATAAATACGCGTGCCCGTTTTATCGTCTACGATCATGCCCTGCTCTTCCTCAACAACACGAGGGTCGCTCTGAAAGTCAAGCGCGCGGTAGTCCAGTGGCGGTTCTACAAACTCTCGCGTTTGACCAGACACACTTATCAAACGTGACCCTCGTGGCACAAACACGCGCATGTAATCGGCATTAACCTTATTCCACCACTCATAAGGTGTATGGCCACCTGTATGTTTACGTACAACACGTACCGTATCTACGATAGAACCATCCTCCTTAATATCAGCCCAATGATAAATTGTTTCATCGATAACGCCGTCTGTTTTAAAGCCGTTAATATTTGTATTAATAACGCTCAGATAATCGTACGGCACATCAGCAATCGCACCACCCCATCCCGCATCAAGAATCCATTTTTCAACTTCTTTATTGCGCGCATATAGTTGAATATGCTTTTCAACAAGCATCTGACCAAATACATCGATAACCTGTTTCAGATTACTGCCATTCTTTGGGGATAGGACACGCGACAAAATCAATGGCGCAAGATCACTCAAGATCTTTTTTGGCTTATTTTCACCTTTGTCATAGTCAATCTCAACTTCCTTCTGCAGACGCTCCATAAAATTCTTGGCGGTAATATCCGTCTCATATGCCGGCAAGTGTATCGGACCTGTAATCTCAAGAAGTCGCTCAAGGACAACGGGCGTAATGGCAATTACACCATCAACTGTCGGACCGCCCGTACGCTCATAAAAAACAATTGCTTCCTCAGCTGACGTTGGAAAATGCGGAAACCAGTTACTGTCATGAAGACTCCATGCTGCAGAGATTTTTTGAATGGGACGTGGTGGGATAATCTTTTCATGCAACTGTCCGTCAGGATTGTAGATACCATCAATGAAGAACTTCTGCACTTTGCCATGTGCAATATCAAGACGCCCATAACTGCCTATAAAACCACCCGTTGCACGCATTTCATGATTGTTTTGAAAAAGAAAGAGATACTTGCGCGGCCCATTTGCACCCAAAAGATCAGCAACAATATGACTATTATCTTGAAATCGCTCAAGTGCACCGCGTATAATCGGTAATTTTTCTTTTAGCTCAATAAATTGTTCTCTGTATTTCTCCGGAATATCAGTTACAGCTATCTTATCAACTGATGCCTGTGCTGCAGAGATCTCAGCATATGCATCTGATACATGCTCTATGAATGCATTGTATATTTTCAAGAGCGATACATCACCCGAAAGTGGATTGCCAACATTTTCCAGAACCTTACCAGCCTCACTTAGTGCCATGCCAGCCTGTGCGATGTGTCGCCCGGCATCAATTGCATTTTTTCCACTTGCGACCTTTGACAAAAAAGGAATGTAGCGTGTCATCGCAACAACACTGCTATTGATTTGCGTAAATGATTCGTTTGCGCGCCCAAAATCATGTATTGCTTTTTGAAAAAATCTCTGCGACGTATCAAAGTCGCGCTCTTTTACGTGTGCAACGGCAACATTAAGACTACTAAAACCGCGCTCGGCAGCATCCTTGACAGTTGTATAAATATCAGCGCCACGGCGCATAAGCGCTCCACCAAAAAGAATAAATGCAATAATAATAATTGTCACAGTCACAAGCGTTTTTGTGCCAAACCACGATCTTTTTTGTCCTGGAAGAAATACTTCTTTTTCATCGTCGTGATAAGAATTCTCCATGCGAGATCCATCAACAAGAGATGCCACTTTTTTATCATATGTGACATTATCCGGTCGTGGCGCCTTTCGTTCTTGTAAAACAGGTACTGCATGCCTCTTTAAGTTGCGCTCACGCTCTATGTTATTGTAAATAACACCATTTTCAACAATCTCATATTCTTTGCTACGCGCGCTATTTATTGCTACATCATGGTGCACATCGCTGTCATGAGCCGTGTACGCCTTATGATCATCTTTAAAATCAGCAACACTGCCATTGGCACTTCCACTGTGTGCAAGAGTGGTAATGTCCTTTATTTGCGATGCCGCGACGTTTCCATTGTCACTCTCTTTGCGCACATCATTATTCAATGCACGCATTTCACTATTTTTTTTATCGTCAGAAGAGTTGACAGTAGCACGCATACCATTCTCATTGTATTCATCAAAGACGTGCTCGTTAAACCGCAAACGCTCGTATGCCTGACGCATGAGTGCGTTTTCAAGAGATTTAATATCTTCTTCAGATTCAGAATGCCCTCCATCGCCGTCGTTGACATCACATATGGCATCATGCATGCGTTCTGAGGCATCACCCTCCTTTTTGCGCACACCATCATGGTGACGTTTTGCAAAAAGCACTTTTTCCCGTGAAATTATTGGCGCGCCATCGCGTCGCTGTCGCTTTGTCAGCGCATGCACGCGCGTTAAGGAATGTGGAGGTATTGTGGCGCTACTCGAAGTATGTGTAGTTGTCTGCTGTAATGCAACTTCTTCCTTGTCACTATGACACGTAGCATCATCCTCATACTCATTTGTAGGCGCACCGAAAGCGGTAGCACGCTCTTCCTGTACAATATTATTATCACGTACTTCGCTTTTAACTTGTTGAGGATATTTCGCAGACGACGTTTGCACTGCATCATTCTTGTTTTCTGCACTTTTCTGTACTATTCTACTTTCTTTTTCACGCGACCCACGTGTAAATGTGACCGCTCCATCAACAGGAAAATCGTTTTCTTCATCGCTATTAATATGCGTATCTTGTATGCGCTGTGCAATTTCTGCAAAAGACGAACGTGGTCGTGACGACATAAATGTGCGTGACCCGAGCAAAGCATGTGCACGTTCTTCGCCATCAACATCTTGCACATGATCAAAAACCGCAACGATTTTTCCGTCATCTTCGTCTTCTTTTTGCGTTGGCGCCACTGTTTCTTTTTTCTTCGGCACATAATGCGATGATACAACCATTGGCACCTCCGCATACTGCTCGCCAACCGGTCGCTCCAATTGGTATAGTTGCGGCTTTGCAACATCCTCTTTTATCGCATCACGACAAAGTGCTTGTTGCGGTGGCGATGGAACACTTGCCTTTTCGCTATTCACTCTTTCCATCGCATTATCACGTCCTTCTTTGCCACACACACCATGTGCATCTGACATGCACGCGCTTTTTTGCACACTGCCATCCACAGCAACACTGTGAGAAGAGGCGGAAAAAGGCATACTTTGTTGTCGCGGCGTATGTACAGGTCGTACATCAGCAAGGTAGCGCCCTTTCCCATCCCTATTCCTACTGATATTTTCTTTTGCTTCCTCATCCTTACCACTGCGTGCGTGAGAGTTTTTTTGTATGTTATGTGGTACTTCTTGCCGTTTCTGTTGATGTCTCTGATAGTGCAGTGATGGTTCAAGAATTTCTTGTTGATAAAACGCTCTTTCTTCTTTCTTATGTCTTTTTATAGAATGCATGGCGCCGCGCGCTTTTGCCATCGTGCTAAGACGCACGACGTCGCGTCGTTCTTTTTCGATTGCACCACTGACACTTTCTTGTGTTTGTTTCTTTTTTTGTAATTCTGTAGATAGTGCAATGCGCCCACCAAGCGCTGCGCCCGTGTCAAGATCAGGTGCATAATTTTCATACTCTTTTATCTGCGGGACAGGCATTGAGGAATGCGAATGCCCCAACGATGCCGTCGTATGCGCCACTTCATTTACTTTTGAAATTTGCTGTGTATCAACCGCTGACGTATCAGGGCGGACACTTTGCATTGCATGCTTAACATGCAGAACGCCTTTTGTGTTCTCACCTTGCTTACTGCCATTATAATCACGCGTACCAATATTCTCCCTCTTTTGATAGCCATCCTTATCGCGAAATTCAATGCTCAAATTATTACCCTTGACAAATTTTTCTACATTATCGTCGTCATAATTAACGCCATGTTGATAATCTGTTGCATCGGTATACAGATACTCTTTATCGGAAGGAGTATTTTCTTGAACAACATCACTATCACTCACGCTACTATAATTACTATTATCTATATTGATAAGATTACTTTCTTCAACGTCAATTAAACGATCCAGCTCTGCATCAAACTGGCGGTAAAGATCTACCGCATTATCAACACCATCAACCGATTGTTGTATATTTTGTTGTGTGTATTTTTGTTTACGTGTCATTTTTACGATTCATGATGTTTTAGATCGTAGAAGGCGTATGCGCTACTTATCACTTCTCATAACACTCTTGTAAACCGCGCACGTCTCACATGCCATACGGCGCCACGAATACCGTTTTACATGCTCATATCCCTTGCGAGTCAGCTGCGCACGCAGTGCGCGATCAGTAACAATACGATCAATAGCATTCCTAATCGCTATCTTATCAGTTGCATCAAAGAGAAGTGCTGCATCACCAACGATCTCTGGCAAGCAACTTGCATCTGATGTTGCAACAGGACACCCATGCAGCATCGCCTCCAATGGCGGCAAGCCAAAACCCTCATAGAGTGACGGAAAAACAAACGCATGCGCACCTCTATAAAAAGCGCTCAATTCCTCATCTGAGACACTTGGTATCATGCGAATCGCATCACTGCATGTAAGCGTTTTAGCCATATCCATAAGACGTCTATAAAAGAAGTCATCCTTACCAATAAGAATAAACTGGTGCGTCTGTGCTGCACGAGAAGATGCAAATGCACAAAGACATCGCTCAAGGTTTTTGTGTGGATATGCATTGCCAACATACAGTACATACGGTTTCATTATAGCATATTTTGAGAGAATATTATCTACCATTATGCGTGATATATCAGCAGGTTTACAGGCAGCTTCATATGTAACAATGATTTTTGATGGATTAATACGCGGATACTGTTTTAGAATATCATTGCGTGTAAATGCGCTTACAGAAAGAATATACTGTGCCCGCACAACCGCATTAAAAATAACAATCTTATATGCAATAAATTTTAACCAGTAAAAGAACGGGTGAAGCGTCGTCGCGCGTACTGTTGGATAACGGAGAAGAATAAGATCATGAATCGTGACAATAAATTTTTTCCAATAAAGGAGCGGTACATTAAAATGAGGAAAATGGACAACATCACAACGCGCACGTATCAATACGAAGGGAAAAATGAATTGCTCGGCAAAAGAATACCATTTATAATCCGCGCATACTTTTATAAAACGATGATTTGTCGGCACATAGTCATTGTAGTTTTCTCGCCGAAGAAAAATAATATACGTATTTTCAGTGTCACATTTTTCAAGATTTTTAATAAGCTGTTCCGTATAGCGACCTAAACCTTTACTTGCAACGCCATAAAAACGCGCATCAATACCAATTCGCATAAATATACACAAATAATGTTATACTACCAGTATACTATACAACTGTTATCACAAAAACGAAACAGAGCATTATGAAGCAATTTATTCTTTTTTTAATATTCTTCACAATTGCCGGTAGCGCCATTCTTTTTTACACATTCCTTTCACAGCCACATGAGACGGAAAAAGCAAAGAAAAAACCTCTCACACTAACATACAAAGATCCTTACGTCACAAAAGATGTTCATAATCACGAAAACATTGCGCATATATCAAAGAGTGCAAGTAGTAAAACAGATAATGATGCTCAAAAACCAAAAGCGCAGCACCGCACAGAAAGCACACCTCGTACGCGGGTAGAACAATCTCATAATACACATATTGAGCCACGCCCTTCCTACGATCGTCGTGTGCTGGAAAAACTTTTTTTTGAGGAAGTGAACCGACAACGTCTTATCAATGATCTTGAACCACTTGAGTTCCGCAAAGATCTTGCTCGTACAGCACGCAAATACTCTGAAGAACTCGCAATGAACGCAAAACAGAATCCTCACTACGACCCACGTACAGCCACTGTTGAACTGCGTCACTTTGGTGCAACTTTTGGCATGACAGTTATTGAGCGACTTGCGTACAAGAAGGTGTATGACGTCTCTCGTGCCGGCGAAAACATCCTCTCCCTTCCTCTTGATATTTCAACATACGCGCCAGACGGCACACTTATAAAGAGAACGTGGCGCACAAATGAAGAGGTTGTCACTGACGGTGTCCGTAGGTGGATGCTCTCGTCAGCTCACCGTGCCAACATTCTCACACCAACATACACACACACCGGCGTTGGTGTCTTTCGCCTGGACAACGTACTCGTCGTAACACAAATCTTTATTACAAAAGCCTCCTGTGGCTACTACAAAGGACCGTGCTGCGAAACAACTGACGCCTGCTTCACCGGCTTCTACTGCGACACCGACCGCGACACCCCGGAGTGCCGTATGGAGGAATAGAAAAAGAGGGCTACCGCAATGAAACTTTTTTGACCTGATAGCCCTCAAGAATCCACGGTAGGTTTTATAACATTACACTATCATGTTTACACATCCTTTTTCTGTAAGCTTCTGCATTGGCATCAGACCGTCCACCCTCAGGTTAAGACTACAGACATTTTCCCCCGAAAAGTTATAAGTGATGGAGATGGTCAGTTTCTGAGAATAATATAAATTTCCGTTTTCACCACGCCAGAAATAATAATTCAGTAGAGACGCATTAGTCATATAATGGTTATCGATAGCTACCAATAAACATCCGTTCTTGTACTTTTCTGTATTAAAAAACTGTTGATTTTTTCAACAGTTTTGCCGTTAGGGATGAGCCATCCTTGGCTACGCTGCATACATTAATGCAATCATCCTGTTACGAGTTCTTTTGCTTGAAGCAGTCCAACTTTGCGTGCTATCACCTCCCATTCTGACAAAATAAGCGCATCACTACCCCTTGGAACGTTGCGGATTTCAAGGGCCAATCTCCCATTACGAACACGCAAACGATCGTATAGCCACACAGAACGCAAAAAGAGATCAATGTCAACATCCTCCGTCATAAATAGTGGCTTGGCAGGTTTGCAAGGAGAAAGCTTTCCATTAACATCTCTTTGCATCACAACGTTGATTGTTGATAACCACCAACAATATAACTCAAACGTATTGCCCGCCATGTGTCCATAACGCCACTCTTGATAGTTGGCACGTGATTCACGTATATACCTCCTCCATATCTGATCATGTTCATGCATCAAGGATGTATGATGCCCAACAAGTGGCTGATGGTATCCATCACGAAGTATATTGATCCAATGCATACCCTCATCGACTGAAGATAAATCAATGTTGTAGTTCACACTGGCAATATGTCCTATGGGTATAAGATTCTCCTGCCCATCCAAGTCAATCCATGCTCGGTCACGATCATCTGGAACCATCAGCGTATCAACATCCTCATGTCCGTCATACGATGCTTTCAATGGGCTTACGCCAAACTTTTGCGCAAACTCGTATATATCTTCCAATATTTGCTCTTGTTCCGTCCATGGAAATGCTTTGAAATGGTACGGTCTCGATGTCAGCTCAAGATCATTGCAACCAAGATCGACCGTCAGACTCCATCCATTCCTATGTACGAGAGCAGTTATTAGGCCTCCTGCCATCTTGGCAATAGACCACTGTGAACTCTTGGCCATTTCACCAAAGACATCCTGCAGGATATAGCGATTAATCGGCACTCCGTTTCTATCAACAAAAAGCGTTTCTACTTCGACACCCATCATTCTATCATCTGCCGAACAGCAATCGGCACTCAAAAAGAAATCAACTAGCCGTTGATCCACCATATTGATACTCGTCATGTTGCACTCCTTCCTGTCTCTGAATTTTAAAACAACTGGTCAAAAGGTTTTTTGCGCATTTTTAAACACGTGCAATACGTATATGCATCGACAAAAAGCGCATAGAAGTCCTCACCGCCGACATTAAACAGCTTAAACTCCTCTGGACGTAGAGAGGCATCTTTCGGTAAAGCGTGCAATACTCCATAAACCTCATACACCTCTTTCCCTTGCATATTCTCAAAAAAACTCTTTTCTTGACGCTCCTTGTAGTGATTGAGGAAATCCTGCAAGACATCCTCCAGCGCACTACGTGTTTCAGGAAGGTTCTGTGGTCCAGACTCAATCTCAATACCACACGACATATATTTTGATACCGGATCTACAAGATCTGGAATAACACTTGGCAAAATAACAATGCGAGGAATATTAAACAGTGACGCTAAGAAGAGGTTTTCTGGCGTTGGATTCGTAACAATAATGTAAACACCGCATCCCGTCGTGCTGCCGTGTAGATCTATTGTATATTTATAGGATTTACTCTTCTCAATGAGTTCGGCAGCGCGACGCTTTTCGTAGAGAGCATCATTGAGGTTACCGGGTGCTGCGCGATTCAAATCATATTGAGTGAAGCGCTTATTTTCTTTGTACGCACGAGGATTGCCAATAATAAAATTGAACTGCTCTTTGTAGCGTTCTCGCTTTTGTATTTTCTGCACAACATCAACACCGATTTTTTCATCACCATGTGTTGCCCCAATAAAGAGAATGTCTTTTGCCATACGTATTTTATAAAATGCATACAAACAATACTGTAATTATGTGCTGTATTGTAGGATTATGCAAGAAAAACAGCCTCTCACTGAAAGGCTGTTTCATTTAGGTGCAATGCTGTTATTTTAGCATTTCCTGTATAGTTGCAACAATATCCTTTGTTGCAACATCTACTGCCTTGCCTGTGCGCATGTCTTTCACTTGAAACACACCCTTGGCAATCTCATCCTCACCGGCAATCAGTGCAATTGGCACGCTCTTGCGATTGGCGTACTTGAGTTGATTGCCGAGTCTTTTAGGCTCCAGATACACTTCCGTATTAACGCCGGCACTGCGCAGTTGTTCAGCAACACGCAGATACTGCATGCGGTAGCGCGCATCCATCATCGTCACCAGCACATCAGCGGGCGTTGCTCTATCGGGCTTCAGAACACCTTCCTTGATTAACTTCAAAACGAGACGTGTTACGCCAATAGAAATCCCAACGCCGGGCAATTTTTCATCGCCAAACGCTGACGCGAGATTATCATATCGCCCACCAGAGCAAATGCTTCCAACCTGTGGGAAGTCTACCAGTTGTGTTTCATATACGGTACCTGTGTAGTAACCCAAACCACGCGCAATGGTTAAGTCAAGACAAAAGTACGCATCTTCCACACCAAAACTTCGAATACCTTCCACGACTGTCGCTAGTTCTGCAACGCCTCCTGCAAAGGTTTCTCCCATCTGCTGCGCACGTAAGAAATCCAATGTTTCATCTGTGGTGCGCTGTGTGCTGAGAAACTCAATCATTGCACGTGTTTGTCTTCCCTAATGCTTAGCTACATGCTTAGTTCAGAAACAACACTATCTGTGCCAATCTTCTCAAGCTTATCGATAATGCGTAGCGCGTTTGCGATATTACTTGCATAGATACCATTGTGCTCAAAAACCCCTGCAGCAAGCGACGGTTATTGATGCGGATAACGAACGGACCAATATCAAGCTTGCGGAAAATGTGATAAATCACGCTTGGCATTTCTGCATCTGTCATAATGTCCAGTGACCCGCGTCCAATGACATCTATGTCACACTGCACAAACTCACGGTATCGATCTGCCTACGCGCGTTCACCACGCCATACTGGCTGAATTTGAAAACGTCGAAAAGGAAAAGTTAACTCCTCCTTGTGTTGAGAGACATACCGTGCTAGTGGTACAGTCAGGTCAAAGTGTAGCGCCATATCCGTTTGAGACTTCTCTCCCGGCCCTGCAGCCAGACGCGACAGTGTGTAGATTTCCTTTTCGTCACCACCTTTTGCGGTCAGAATCCCTACACGCTCTACAGCCGGTGTTTGGATTTGCGCAAACCCAAACAATTCATATACCTCTCTAACGGTGTCCAGAAATTTCTGATATACTATCTGCTCAGCAGGTAATAGTTCCGGGAAGCCACTTAGTGACTGTACCATATCCTTCCGCGATTTGTGCTTTGTCATAATATACCTCTTAGTTTAAATAACTGCAAACACATGTGTACTCCCGTAGCACACACAAAAAATGATAGTCTATCCTTTACTTTTGTAGCATCGCACCGTCACGTTTACGCTTTCCTTCTCTGCAAGCTTCTGCATTGGTATCAGGTCATCCATGCCCAAACCCCGGAGCATCTTTTAAAGATTGTGGCGGCGGAGTAAGATGCGGCTACTACAAAGGACCCTGCTGTGAGACGACTGATGCCTGCTTCACCGGCTTCTACTGCGACACCGACCGCGACACCCCGGAGTGCCGTATGGAGGAATGACGCATATCGCAAGCTCTAATCCTTATTCACAACCTCGTTAAGAAGTGCGCGGAACTGTCTGGCAGCAGTGTGCCATGAGAATACTGCGCACCGCGCGCGACCACGTGCGGCGAGCGTCTGCGCAAAGTCGCGGTCAGAGAGAATGCCGTGTAGCGCATAGGTTATTTCCTCCGGGCGATCCGGGTCAATTATGAGCGCGCCATTGCCCACGACTTCCGGCAGTGACGATACATTACTCGTTATCGTTGGCACACCACATGCCATCGCCTCAAGTGGCGGAAAGCCGAAGCCCTCAAAAAATGATGGATAAACAAAAACTGTTGCAAGATTATAGAGAAAAGGCTTATCTTCCTCAGCAACAAAGCCAAGCACATGAATGTCCTTTGCATATGGTGATGTTTTAATTGCCCTCCGTATAACATCATCCTTCCAACCGGAACTGCCGGCAATTACAAGTGCAACATCATCATGGGCATCACCATAATGCTGACGTAGTGCATTATATGCGTATACAAGCCCATCAATATTTTTACGCGGTTCTACCGTACCTAAAAAGAAAATAAAACGATAAGGCAATGCGTACTTCTCTTTAATTTTAACTAATTGCAAATCGTTGCGACTGAGCACACGATAGCATTGATCAATCCCGCTGTGAATTGTTGTAATTTTTTTGGGCGGACAATGATATGTTTGTATAAGGTCATTGCGCGTTGCATCAGACACCGTAATAACATGATCCGCAGCGCGCACGAGCGCGCGTGGATTGACAAAAAAATGCCATAAACGCCGCTTGAGCGAAAACGTGTGCGCATAGTGCACAAATGATAAGTCATGAACTGTTACAACAAGGCGTGTCTTTCGCGAAACAGCACAAAAATTGATATTCGGCATAAAAAAGAGATCAACACCACCGATAAGTTTATCAAGTTTCGGCCACTTCAGATACCATAGCGATAGATTGAGAAGTTTGTTCGGTATACGTGTTCGTACAATGCGCACATTGCGAAACGGACGTATCCACGCAAAATCAGCGCGCATATTGTGATACGCATTAACGAAGAGAATAAATTGATCATCGGGACATTCCTTAAAAAGCTCTGTCAAAAAGTGTACTGTATAAGTTTCAACACCACTGCTCCGACCGGCAACAAGTGCACGCATGTCAATGCCAATTCTCATAGGTCAAAATGTTTAAAACGCCAACAAAAAATATCCCCTCCTAGCGATACTCTTCATTAAAATATTAAAAATAGCAATACCTAGTCCTTCTTTCTTGGTTGTCTACGCTTGGTGTGACGCAAAAGATAACTCGTAAATACAACGCCAGTACCGACAATAATACCACAAATAACACCGACACTAACTACAAGCCACCATGGCTTTGTATCACGCATAATGACGGGATCACTAACGCGAATCACAAACCATCGCTCTTGTTCTCGCTTATCATAATTAAGGGCTGCTGCACGCCCATTGAGATACTCGCTCATTACACCGGCGATACGCATGCCAATAAGCGGATTTGATACACTGTAAAGAACATTGATGCTTTGTGGTGAAACACGATGTGCCTTAAAAAAACGTTCACGCCCACGGAATGTCTGTGGTAACGGCACAGTGGCTGTCTGCAGAATGTCATCAACAACACGCGGTGTACGAAGCCAGTGCGCAACCGTTTCAGCAAAACGCTCATCAGCTTGAAGACGATAGTACTCATCATACGTGTAATCATGCGTTATAGCTGACATACCGACACGTGCAATATCCAAAAGCACTGACACGGTGTATGTGACAGGACGCATATACCACACAAGACAAATGCAGACAGCAACAACAGCGCCGACGCCTAAAAAGATACGCATGCGTTTACGTAAAATTGTTATAACCGTGTGAATTGTAACAGGAGTATACGCCATAAAAATATCTAAACATCTTCACAGTATTGTAACGACGTACCATGCGTCTTCATGATATCATCAACATATTTCTTTATCTTACGCTCAAAGTAGCTTTTGTCAAATGCATCAGCATAATGTGCGATGCTATTATAATCAAAAGAGTATTGCTCAAAAGCAGTAAGAGCATCAATAACAGCAGAAACAGTCTGTTTTTCAATATAGATGCCGGTTTTACCTTCAACAATGTGATCAACAATATCACCACCACGATACGCAATAAGCGGACGACCGGCAGCTAGCGCCTCAATCGCAACAATGCCAAAATCCTCTTCTTGAGGAAAGATAAAGGCACGTGCGTTGGCATAGTAACGTGCGAGCGCATCGTCATCAACGCGTGAGAGAAATTCAATTGTTGGTCCAGCCATTTTCTGGAGGCGCTTCATCTCCGGACCGCGCCCGATAATTTTTAACTTTACACCAAGGCGATTGCACGCCTCAATAACAATATCATGACGCTTGTATGTAATGAGGCGACCAACCATAAGAAAATAGTTCTCCCGTATAAGATTCTCATCAATGAGTTCTTTGCGCAAACGAAAATGCTTAACATTGACCGGTGGATGAATCACAACAGCGTTACGATTATAATACTTCTTGACACGGCGTGCCACAAAAGCGGAGTTTGCAATGACATGATCAATACGGTGTGCACTCACGCGATCCCATATCCGAATACCTGTCATTGCAAACGGAACCATCCTCTTAACAATGTGTGGGAAACTGAAATCACTTGTGTATTTTTGGCAATCATCCCACGCATAGCGCATCGGTGTGTGCACGTACGAAATATGCACTGTTTCAGGCAGCGTAATGATACCCTTTGCATAACTTGACGAGTCCGAAAGCACTACATCAAAACGTGAAAGATCAAATTGTTCAATAGCAAGTGGCATCAAGAGCGGAAAAAGCCGATGATGTGTACGCGCAAATGGCACATTTTGCAAGAATGAAGTGCGCACATCATATTTTTCAAAAACGCCACGTGTAGCAACAGGATCGTACACAAGCGTATAGATCGGTGCTTCGGGAAAGATGCGCGCAAAACTCTCCAGAACACGCTCCGCTCCACCATACTGCACAAGATAATCATGAACTAATGCAATTTTCATACATCTACTTTCATATTGTCACCACATCACTTAATCAATCGCTCGTAATTATCTGCCCAATAAATAACCTTTTTTGCATAGCTGTTACATTTCGTGTTCCAAAAAGGTGATGCTGGTGAACCACAATAGTAACGTTTTGCAGCTTCAAATTCACCACTCTTGTGATCCGCACCCTTATTTTTGAGGTAGAGTGCCATCGCCATAACACCGTCAACCAAATTCCACGGATCTGGTGGATTGTGTCCGGTAGCGGACGCAATACGATCTTTATAGCCAAGCCACGTTGTTGGCATAAATTGCGCAACGCCCATCGCACCACCATGTCCATAACCGGGATAACATGATAATTTCAATTTTTTATAGTTACGTCCCAATTCTTTTGCGATTTTCTTAAGCGCTTCTTTGTCAGCATCTCTCATATGAGCTTTTTTATACGTACACCCACCCGTATACGAACCGAGTTTTGTTTCTACAACCAACTCACCGAGAATAAAATCTTTACGCACACCGGTCGCCTTACTTGCAATCTTTGCCGCTTTAATGATATCGTCGGTATCGATGACCTTATCCAAAAGACGTGCGAGCCTATTTTTAACCTCTGAAAGCTCTCTTCTTAGCTCTGCGATTGTTGCAGCATGCTTTTGTACTCGTTGCGCAAACTCATTGCGCGTTACAGCAAGAATCTGCTGTTCCCTTTTTTGTTGAGCGAGAAGTTCTCGTTGCTTCTCTTTCTGTTGCGCGAGTTTTGCCTTTGCTACTTCTATTTGCGTCTTTGACTTTTCAATTTTCTTTACTTCATCCATAACACGGTCGCGCACGGTTATCATACGATCGCGATCCATTGCAAAAAAATGACCACTATCGCGTGTAAGAAATTGCGTTACAACGCCCTCGCGTTCAATACGATACAACTCCCGTAAAATACTTTTAAGGACTGTGCGTTGGAATGTTAAACGTGCTGTTAAATCTTTAATTTCCTTCTCACGTTGTTGTACTTCCCGTGCTATGCGATTAAGCTGATCCTCCGTTCGTGAAACACGTTGCGCCGTTTCGCTAAGAGAGTGTTGTACTGTTGTCAGTGTTTTTTTTGCCTCTTGCAACTTTTTCTCTTCTTTTACAATTTTTTTCTCAATTTTTTTCTTATCATGCAGCAGATCTCCACTATCTTCACCGGCACTTGCATATGGCGTATACACTACAAAAAGCGCTATACTATACAGAAAGAGCGCCATTACTGTGCACACGGATGTGTACCATGTCAACTTGTAGCGATAAAGTAATTTCATATTCAACTGCACTGTCTATTATACCACACAAAAAACAGCCCGTGAGAGCTGTTTTTTGCATCTTTGTTATTGACATAGTTCACTATGCACCTTGCACACCATCATCGTCTTTCCCCTCTTCATCTTCAGCATTAGTATCTGCACTTTCCTCCTCTTTTTGTTCATGATTTTCCTCAACTCGCGCTGCAGCGATACTTGCGATCAATACATCCGGCTCTGACACAATTACCACCTTCTCCGGCGCCTCAATATCAGCAACCGTAATACTATCATCCGGCGTTACAAGACCGGACACATCAACTTTGATTTCATGCGGCAAATCATTCGGCAATGCACTTACTTCAAGTGTATCAACGTTTTGTATGAGGGTATTGCCAGCTTTAACAGCAGGCGCCTCACCCACAAGAACCACCGGCACATCAGCCGTCACAGCATCTTTAAGATTTACTTTGTAAAAGTCAACATGAATAATTACATGTTTTAATGGCTCATACTGCACAGCACGTATAATTGTTGGAAGCGCTTTTTCCTCACCATCAATGGAAAGCTCAATAACAGCTGTCTCACCAGCTTTTCTAAAAATGCGCGCAAAATCCGCTGCATCAACCCACACAGAAAGCGGCTCCATTCCTTGACCATAAACTGTAGCAGGAACGCGCAATCCGGCAACACGACGCGCGCGACGCCCACGTTCTGACCGTTTCTGCGCACTAAGCTTATATTTCTCTTTCATAGTACTACTAAGAAAATTACTACTTATTTATATCCTCGTGCGTTACATTCTCTTTCTTACGAGTATGCGCACCAATTGCAGACAAAAGCGATCCTGTGTATGCACGCATATCTGCATAAACATCCAGCACATTATTCGGCTGAATACGCGGTTCCGCCAAACGCCAGAGTTCTTGTGTTGTAATGTCCGTTACAGTACCAACACACAACAAACCCATTTGTTCTTGTGCAATTGTCAACATCATGCTCACACCACATGACGGACATGTGATATGAAAAACAGTACGATTCTCACGTTGCTCCACGACAGAAATACGCGCATCCCCATATTCTGTATTGCACAATGGGCATCGCGAAAACTGACGCAAAATATTGTTACCGTTCGGTATCATAATGTAACAAAAAATTATGTGCTTTCGTAATCGCAAAATAAGTGATACACTATATCGCACTGCATACAGATTACCACCTTATCCAACATGCGTCAATCACTTTATTTAATGTGTATTCTGAATAATTGATTTGTATTTTTATACCGGGCACTGTATAGTAATGACAGATATTACAGTTTAGAAACAACTTATGGACAAACTTATACAACAGTGCAAAGAAGAGTACGATACTATTGATAAACAACTCCAGGACCCCGCCATTGCACAAGATCCCAAAAAAATGGCAACACTTGGTCGGCGGCACACACAACTTGCCACAATCTTAGAAAAGGTACGCCGCCTTGAGACAATCACTCAACAAATGCAGGATAACGCTCAATTACTGGCAAGCGATGATGCTGACATGGCAGCACTCGCCGCAGAGGAAAATGCTGCACTTGCTCGTGAGAAAGAACAGCTACAAGGTGAACTAGAACGTCTCCTTATCCCAAAGGATCCTAACGATGAGAAGGATGTTATTGTTGAAATTCGTGCAGGTGCCGGTGGCGACGAATCCGGCCTTTTTGCCGCTGATCTCTTTCGCATGTATACACGATACGCCGCAACACAGGGGTGGAACGTAACAATTCTCAATACACACCCAACTGGCATCGGTGGCTACAAAGAAGTTATTTGTGAGATCAGTGCACCGGCCAGTGCAGAACCGGTGTATAGTCGCCTTAAATACGAATCCGGTGTTCACCGCGTGCAGCGTATTCCCGAAACAGAAAAACAAGGACGCGTGCATACATCAACAGCAACCGTTGCGATCTTGCCAAAAGTAGAAGCTGTTGATATTACAATTGATCCAAAAGATTTACGTATTGATACATTTGCATCATCCGGTCCCGGCGGACAGAGTGTTAACACAACAATGAGCGCTGTGCGCATCACGCACATTCCAACCGGTATTGTCGTCTCATGTCAAGACGAAAAATCACAAATCAAAAATAAAGAGCGCGCACTAAGTGTGCTACGCGCGCGTATCAAACAAGCGGAAGACGAGCGACAGGCAAAGGAACGTGGTGATGAGCGCCGTAGTCAAATTGGCACAGGTGATCGTAGCGAAAAAATTCGTACGTATAATTTTCCACAAGATCGCATTACCGACCATCGCATAAAAATGAACTGGAGTAATATCAATGATATTTTAGATGGAAATCTCGACCCTATCATCACAGCGCTCCAAGAAGAAGAGGCACGGCAAAAAATGAAAACTCTCTCGTAAAACAAAAAACACTGCACGTGCAGTGTTTTTTGTGAGAATAACATTATAACGACATCCTCCAAAAAATAAGAACGAGAGAGCTCACTAACGACGACGCGTCACCTTC
>JALVQA010000005.1 GCA_027031495.1 Candidatus Moraniibacteriota bacterium | reverse complement strand
TTATTATTACCGGTCGTATTACTGTAAAGTGCATTGGCGCCTTGTGCTGTGTTTTCGTAGCCGGTTGTGTTTAAACTGAGAGAGTAGATACCCTGTGCGCTGTTGCTGTAACCATGCGCATTGCTACTGAGGGCGCCTACACCCTGTGCTGTGTTGTCGTAACCATCTGTATTGGCGTAAAGAGCACTCTGACCCTGTGCCGTGTTATTGTTACCAGTATCATTGGAAAAAAGTGCGCCTGCACCTTGCGCTGTATTAGATGAACCGGTTGTATTGCTATAAAGCGTATACGCACCTTCTGCCGTATTCTCATTACCGGTTGTATTCGATGCCAACGCATGCGCACCCTGCGCCACGTTGCCGTAACCATCCGTATTACTCGCAAGAGCATATGCACCGGTTGCCACGTTATTGTATCCAGCAGCATTAACCTTCAATGCACTGTGACCAATAGCCGTGTTATAGTGCCCATAATCGGATGATGATGTGTTTGTATTTGCCGTTATAAAGGCATCGATGCCGATAGCTGTATTGTATGTGTTTTGGAACGTGCCACTGAAACCGGCGTGTCCGAGGAACATGTTGTTGTTGGTTATGTCTTTCTGTGCGTCATCCAGATGATCAACAGCAAGATTGTTGCCAGCAATTTTAAACTTTGAACCATTTGAGATATTGATATCGCCGCCAACATCTAACTTATACGCTGGTGATGATGCGCTGAGACCGATGCCAACATCACCGCCATTTGTAACAACAAATGCATCACTGCCACCGCTTTGCACAGTGAGAACATCCCCTGCGCCTGTTTGATTAATTGTCAGAAGTGTGCCACTACTGCTAGCACTCATCGTATCTGCCTCATCTGAACGTAAAAAACTCGCCGCAGCCACGCCGCTTAAGCGATCAGCATTGAATGCCTGTGGCACAGCGGCAAGTTTTTTGCGTGGCGACATTTCCGCATCCGTTCCAACCTTTACACCAAGATAATACGTGCCATCAAACGAAAGGTTTAGAGCATTATCACCTGCTGCGGTATCACCAAGGCGAATAGAAAATATGCCATCTTTTACAGCAACTGTCCGCGCCGACGGTGAACTGCATGTCCCACGCACGCTCCACAAACAATTTCCGCCACTCGCTGCATCGTAAATACGGATAACCATGTCGTAGTTTCCATCTGGCACTGCAACATTTGAAGCATCCGTAAGTTTACCTTGATAGTTAAGTTCCTCAACAATTGTTGCGTGCACAAAAAACGGCATCACGCCGACATACAACGCAAAAACAACACCGCAAAGAACCGCTATCCTTCTCACAAAACCGAAACCTATTTGTGTTTTTTTCTCCATTTTTCTATGTCTATGCAAATATCACCTAATACTAAGCACAAAAACACATTACGCATTAAGTATAACACATTTTAAAAAGCATTAAAAAATAACATAAACTACATCATTTTTCGTGACGACGCCACCATCTGTACCACAAAAACACGCCAAAAATCCCACAAAACACGATGGTAGCCATGCGCCATTGCGTCAAAACAACACGCCATTCACTGTGTTGAAAAATACCGCCATTTTCATCAATAGCGCGCACTGTAATGCGATACAAACCAAAAGCATGTGGATGGTCAAGTACGACATGAAAAAGACGATCGCGCTGTGGTAGGATAACGTATTTATTATCATATTCTACACGCGCAATTTCATGTCCTAATAATGATGTCATCGTCGTGACAATATGTGGTCGTACCGCATAAACGCTTTTATTATGAACAGTAGTGACAATATTCGAGTGTGCTGTTATCAGAAAATAAGGCAATGTATCGAAATCAACAGCAAGATCACTCTTGTATACACGTGTACCAACATTGATTAATACAGGTATGCCAATGCGCGTCTGCACACAAAGTGCCACATGATAAGTATCATCATCCTGACAGGCGGTACGTACAACAATTGCAGCAACATGTGTGCCTATTGTTGCATCCTGTGTAACAGTAATTGTATATGGTACACGCTCTGTTGCGCCGGGCGCAAGTGTAATATGCGATGATGGAAAATAGATAACAATACTATTATCATATTCATTATCGTCCAAGAGCGTCCTACCGTCATTTGTAATATTGATCGCACTTTTTTCAAGATAAATATCTTGCTGGTGCGACGACGTATTTTTTACCAAAAGCACACTGTCGCGCTGTTGCCCATTTTGCATTGTAGTTTCCACTACAGCCGGTGCAACAAGTATACTTACGCCTGACTGTGTTTTATGCAATGTTGCAATGTCTTTATCCGAAATAACTTGCTCCGTAGAAATATTTTGAGCAAAAGTGCTATGCGGAAAACAAAGGCATGCAAGAAAAAGTAACAGATAAAAACACATATCTTTTGCGCAAGACCATATCACATAACAATGAGACTGTATTTCTCTCACTATCATACTTTAAAGTGACGATATTACTGTATATGTGACAATAGCGCTGTAGTCACCGGAACGTTGCGTTACAGGTACGTCAATCTTGTAGCCAATCGTCGTTAAATCAGCAGATGACTTGTAACCCGTTTTTTCGTGAAAAACAGTTGTTGTGTCCGGTATGGCGGCAAATTTCGTACCAGATCCCCATTTTGCATCAACGTTTGTGCCACTTATCACACTAAAACCAAGTCCTTGATCATTTGGCGAACTCCATGTTAGCGGCGTCGTGATCGCGCCATTGTGATCTTGAATTTGATCAATATTGTTTGCATGAAGAAGTTTGTGATTCTTCTCTATGCTCAGAGTATAACCATTCCAGGCGTCTGTTGTTACGGATAAGGTATTTTGACCTGTTACGGGTGCACCCGGTGTTAGTGTACCAAGGTCAACGAGCGTACTATCAACACTAAAATGGACATATGTATTAACCATGTGCCAAAAACCATCCTTAAGAATATAGTTCGTACTACTACCAAGACCAACAGCACTTGTTTCAGCCACTGTATCATTGAGCGTATAATGTGTTGACGTACCAAGTGTACCACCAGCAGAAATGATATCAGCGTTAATCTGGTACGTTGCACTGGACATACGCGCACTAACATTCTGCGTTAATGCACTAAGCAAGCATATTATAATAGCACATATTTGCACATTACGTTTTTTCACCGTACAATAAAGATATTCTCGCACCTCTCGCATAGATACACCTATATGATGTTACATAAAAAAAGAAAATTTATTTACTTTATTATAGCATTTATTCTCACAGCTGGTGTCGTCGCACAACAACAAAGTCAAAAACTCTCTGTTACAGTTGCAAATACCATTATATGTTCAATTCCACAACCGGCATTTCTCTCACATACATATCTTACACTGGAAAGCTTTCCAATGGTGCACTGTAATACGAACAGCGGCAATCGCTTTACCATTATTCGTGAAATTATCAATGATGCAATCGTTGATACCGTTCTTCCAATCCCATAAAAACAGCTAATCACACTGTATACACAAACACAAAAACACGACCTTCGTGTTTTTATATCACTTTTTTAGTGACATCACGACTCTTGCGTATCTCACGATGTCGTTTGTCTTTTCGGCGTATAATTCTAATGGTATAGCGTGATTTCACATAACGATACACTACAATTATCAGAATGATAGAATACAACAGTAGCACAATTGCCAGCCACGGAATAACCCAAAAAGTATCTGTCGCTTCAAGTTTTACAAGACCGCTCATTGATTCATAGTGCACGGTCGCCGTATATGGACCTATCTGTAATAAACCAAAGGGCCATTCCTGCTCGTATGTACGCACTTTCTTAGGGTAATTTACTTCCATTGGCAAGGGAAGTTCTGCCACTGTCTTTCCGGCACGCGAAATATAAATTGTACCACTGCCACGGAAATGAATATTGCCACTATTTTTAATAGCAAAACGGAAACGTGCCGGTGATATGAAAAAGACTTTTTTCAAAGGCAAAAACGCGCGCACAATGCCATCAACATGCGCATTCTCCGCGCCGTGTACGGCAAAAATGAGCAACGCACCAACACGCGTATTAATTGCAACATGTGCCTGTGCACCAGAACTACTATCACCATATTTTGCTACCGTCTTAATGCTCGCAAAAATCGCACCATAGTACCCGCCAGTTGGCGCATTGTATGGCACTGTCAATGAAAAAGGGATGGCGCGTAATTCACCGGGCGCAAGTGCCACCTCCGTTTGCGAGAACGTTACCCAATCGGCAATATCGGGCACTTTAAGATGACGCGCTTGATCAGATGGGTAAAACGTAATATTCTCTGTATCATCAGAAACAACAAAATCCTCTGCCAAAATCCTCACTTTTTGCTGTTTTCGTGAAAAATTCTTCACCTTAACAACACCATGCCATGTATCACCTGGCTTTACCGTTGCATAAAAACGCAATGGTGAAATCTGCAAGCCACTTTCCGGTAATTCCTCATACTGCGGTATTTCATCATAGCGTGACAGAATCTCCTCTGATGGAGTGCTATTGTTGACACCAGCACCACCGCTGCCATCAGTGGAATTTATGACATTATTGTCAGAAGGAAGTTGTTCTTGAGCATGTGCAACAGAACTGCACACAACAAAAAACACAATAACAAACAAGCTAACAATCGCACTACATGCCAGCACCAATAAATCGGAGAAACGCGCCATCTTACAACAACTACTTACTTCCATTTACTTTTACAAAATAAGATACTATGGATTAGTCACAGCTTGGTATGTGATCGTTCCGTCGTAGTTACCACTTCTCTGCGTAGTTGGCACATCAAGCTTGTAACATATACTTGTCGTCGTTGAAGAAGGCGAGTATGAACTATGATTCATGATTGTCTCGTAAGAACTTGGAAAACCGGCGTATAAGTTATTGGAATCATCGCACGCCGATCCCGTTCCCCACCATGTTGTATTCTTCGTCGCAGTTGATGCATAAACGCTAAAGCCAAGTCCCGTACCACTCCACGTCGCAGCATTAGGATTTGAGCTATCCCAAGCTGTCTTATCAGTAATATTTATAGTTGCGTCAGATGTATGATCCATTGTTGTGTCAGAATCATCACGTTTTACATCGAGATGATACCCGTTATTAGCATTTGTCGACACCGTTGCTGCCGTTGATGCCGTCACCGGCGTACCAGGCGTCAATGTACCAAGATTAACCGTCGTACTATCAACACTCAATGTAATGGCCTCATCAACTGTTACTTGAAGTGTTACTTGTTCTGTATCAGACGCAGCAGATGCATGACGCACCAACAACGCCACACTAGCCACAACAGCCATCAGACTGACGGAAAAAACCATTCGCAACTGTGTCTCGTTTTTTGTATTATTCATAATTTTTGTCTTTATTTTTTTCAGCATTACATACTGTGTGAATAGTATCACACTTTTGGAGAGCAAGCAATGTTCTTATGCGTAAAATCAAAGGATATAATCAAAATATCATATATGAAAATTGTGTAAATATCTACTCACATGCCAGCACAATATAAATAAAAAAACAACCGCATCGGTTGTTTTTCTTGATTGTATCAAGCGCATTACTCTGGCGCCGACCTACTCTCGCTCCGAAGAACTACCATCGGCGCTGGAAGGCTTAACTTCTGGGTTCGGGATGGAAACCAGGTGGACCCCTTCCGCAAAAGGCACCAGAGCAATACTCTTGATACTAAATGTAAAAATATGCAACAAAATCTGCATGTGCAGTTGTTATAACTGCTAGTCACATCTTGTGACACTCACGACCGATCCTTCAAAGAAGGAATATGATCATGAATGTCACAGTGCGATCAGAAGAAAAGAGATTATAACACCACTTAGTACTTCTTGGCTCAATACATCACTGTACTTCCACCTGAAGCCTATCAACCTGGTCATCTTCCAGGAGGTGTTGTATATCCGAAGATATACAGTTGCCTTATCTTGAGGTGGGCTTCCCGTTTAGATGCTTTCAACGGTTATCCACTCCGAACTTAGCTACTCGACAGTGCCGCTGGCGCGACAGCCGATACACCAGGGGTTCGTTCTTTCCGGTCCTCTCGTACTAGGAAAGACTCCTCTCAAGCAACCACGCTCACAGCAGGTAGGGACCAACCTGTCTCACGACGGTTTGAACCCAGCTCGCGTACCGCTTTAATTGGCGAACAGCCAAACCCTTGGGACCTTCTCCAGCCCCAGGATGCGATGAGCCGACATCGAGGTGCCAAACCACTCCGTCGATGTGAACTCTTGGGAGTGAT
>JALVQA010000004.1:23217-189374 GCA_027031495.1 Candidatus Moraniibacteriota bacterium | reverse complement strand
GACTTACGCACTACACGCTTTGCAGCTTTTTTCTTTGCGGTTGACTTGCGCGTTGTTACACGTTTTGTTGTCTTCTTTTTTGCTGGCATGGAACTCACCTCCTTTCGTTTTTATTTTTCACTTTTTATTTTTTGTAGCAAAATATTCTTTACTGTTTTCAGTATACAATTGTTTTTTAAAAAAGTAAAAACATTATTTTAAAAAAGCCGGAAGATATCTATCTTCCGGCAATACGCTTTTACATTAACTACAACCGCATTACACATCTGCGTTAAGATGTGTCAGTAGCATGTAGCCAAGTGTTTTTTGCTCATCCACAAGCGTATAAGGTAGTGCAGAAATATCAACCCAACGATATCTATCACACTGCAACACATCGCTATCCAAAGTCATATAAAAGAGTGTCATCATGACAGTGTCATCACTTCCCTTATACCGCGGATCATCTACAAATGCACTCCCAACAATTGTTGGCACACGACGCACATTCGTATGCATACTGTCATTAACATATTGCACAATAACATCCACAAGCGATGTATCTGTAAACATGACAGGCACTTCTATAAAACGCGCGTGATCATCATCACGCTCAAGCGCATTCAGAAGAACACGACGGCGCGAAGAATCCACTATCGCAACACCGACAGCCGCATAAACAAGCGGCGGGCGCGTCATCTGATAGAGGATTTGCCCGGCACGCTCTAATCCCGCGCCGCTGTAGACGCCATCGGCAATCATCTGTCGGATCCCCGTGCCACTTGGCGCTACAACCGCATCAACAGCAACTGTCTGATAAATTCCGTTGTACTGTGCAAGAAAACTGTCACGCGAGCCAAAGAGTAAGACACGCTCTGCACAATCACCTCCGTTCGCGGTAATGATACGATCCAACAGTCGTGACCACACAGTGGCGTTCCATTGATCACGAATCATGACAACAGTTGCGTCCGGATACACTTCGTGTACCATTGCACGCCGTGCTTCGTACGTCAGTGGATTGCGCGGCGTTGGATATCCGCCTGTATCGCCAATGCATATAATGACGTGGTCGCTCTGCGTATAGGCCGTATCAATCACATGACGATGCCCTTCATGAAGCATCGGCACGTGAAAGCGTCCCACAACAACACCAAGACGTTTTTTCATAATTGCCTCCATAGAATAAAGTAGTGAAAAAAATACCACACGACATAAATTATGCCGTGTGGCACATATAGAGCGTTTATGCTCTGTACACAATCGGCATGCGCCGTCCCGGACCAAATGCACGTGATGTAACTTTGAGGCCAGGCGCCAATTGCTGACGCTTGTACTCATTGCGATTGATCATGTGGGCAACGCGCTCAACAACAGCACGTTCATACCCACGCGCAACGATTGCATCAACACTCATCTGACACTCCACATACAACTCAACAATGGCATCCAGCACATCATACGGTGGCAACGACTGGCTATCCTCCTGACCGGGCGCAAGCTCAGCGCTCGGTGGTTTAGTGAGCGTTGCTTCAGGGATAACGTGCGAACGTTCATTGCGAAAACGTGCCAGTTTATAGACAAGCGTCTTTGGCACATCCGACAAAATCGCAAAGCCACCAACCGTATCACCATAGAGCGTGCAGTACCCGACAGCAATTTCTGATTTATTGCCAGTCGTGACAACCAACGCACCGGTGCGATTGCTCACCGCCATGAGCGTAAGACCGCGCAGACGTGCTTGCACGTTTTCTTCCGTTACATCACCGCCATCTTTTTCCCAGCCGATGAGTGGTGCGACACTACTGCCAACAGCATCATACATCACACCAATCGGCACAAGCGCAAAGTCAATATTAAGCGCTTCTGCCAGCGCATGCGCATCATCAACACTGCCGGCAGAAGAGTACTTTGATGGCATGCCGATGCCACGTACATGCGCACTCCCGAGCGCGTCCACCGCAATTGTTGCAGCAAGCGCGCTATCAATGCCACCGGAAAGGCCAAGGATTGCACGCGTGAACCCTTGCTTGTAAAAATAGTCGCGCAGACCAAGGACAAGTGCATCGTACAACGCATCATACCCATCATCACTGTACACGCCCAAAGCAACACCGGATGCATTGGTATCAACACTGTACACGCCACTCTGATAGGCATCACCATGACCAAGCACACGTCCCTGCCGGCTGACAACAACACTCCGCCCATCAAAGACGAGTGTGTCGTTGCCGCCAACCTGATTGACGTACACGACACTGCACGCACACCGGCGTGCAAGACGCGCAAGGAGCGCCAAACGTACGCGATGTTTGCGCCAATAGTATGGCGATGCATTGATCGTGATGAGAATATCAGGCCGTACACGCGCCACAGAAGCGACAGGGTCAATATGATACAATGCCCGCTCTCCCGTTTCTGCGCCAACCCAAATGTCTTCACAAATAAGAAGCGCCACTTTGTGCTCACGGTAGGATACAAGCTGGACATCATCTTGTGGTGCCGAATCAAAGTATCGCCGCTCATCAAAGATGTCATATGTTGGCAAAAGCTGCTTGTGTTGCACAAACACAATCTCACCATTAATAATGAATGCCGCGCTGTTGTACACGCCTTTGCCGGGCGCATCATGCCGCACCGTTATGCCGACAACAAGTGCAACATCGCCAACCGCCGCAATGACACGCGCAAGTGCACGGTCATGCGCATCGTGACGCCAGTCATCCAAAAGCAAATCCTGCGCCGGGTATCCCCACAGTGCCAATTCGCTACCAACAACTAACTCAGCGCCGCACGCAACAGCGTCACGGTACGCGGCGATAATTGTGTCGGCATTACCTTCAAAGTCACCAACAATCGGATTGAGTTGTAGCATTGCAACGTTCATTACACACATCCTCTTAGGTTATGACGTTAAGGTACTACATACGAGGGACACTCCCCTCTTTTCAGTTGCCATCGCAGCGGATAGCACCTCAAAAGAAGGTGGTGCTGTCTGGGCATTGCCAGAACAGCACCAAATTTATCATCAATACACAGCTTCTTCACAGAAGGATGCCGTATACCCAAAAACATCCTTGTAGAGGTCTACAGCATCCGGTGCACCGGTACTCTTGGCGATGTTGTCCGACAGTTTCACCGCCGGATTGCCGGCAGCTGCTGTCAATTTCATCACCAAAGAGAGCGGCTTAAGACCAGGGACGTCATTACCCTTATTGGTCCCCCAGCCAAAGCCGCCGGACATGCGGCCACTGAACCGCTCTTCCAGAGCGCTCATCTTTTGTGGCGTCAGACCATCGGAGAACAGGATAAGCTTTTTCAGCGGATTGATGTTTAGCGCCTGCCAGCGACGTATAGTCGCCTCGCCAAACGCTACCGGATCACCGCTGTCTTGCCGCACACCGCGCCAGCGCCGCAGCCGTTCCGCACCGATAGCATCAAAGAATTGCTCGCTACCGTAGGTATCCGGCAGCATAATGAGCAGATCTTCTCGCATGCCATAGAGCTCTTCCCACTTCTCCAGCACCTCAACTTGCGCGCGGCGCATTGCTACAGCACTCTCGTGCGCACGCAACGCTGTCAGCGCCATGGGCAGTTCGTGCGCGTTGGTCCCGCGCGCCGGTACGACAAGTTCCTGTGCCACGAGAACATTGGAGATCCCGGCAATGCGCTCAGGAAGCAGCCCCAAAAGCATCCTACTCGTGTGCCGCTCCCATATGCCACTCAAGCGTCGCCGCAAATCAAACAGCAGAATCGGCCACTGTCCGGTACGCAGCATATCCGCCTTTGCACGCAGACGTGCCTCCCCTTCGGCAATGACTCGCTTGTGTGCCGAAGGAGAATAACCGATAACGGCGCGGGCACGCAGCTCGCTCACGACGGGAAGCACAATCAGCTCCCACAGCGTAACCTCAAACCACAGCCCACGTGCAACAATGGAGAATTGCCCATCCTCCGTGACACTCACGTCCACCGGCGGCAGCCGCAACTCCCGCAATGCCCGGATAAACACATCGGGAAATGGAAACAGCCTGCGCACCGCACGCAGCTCCGCCTCATCAAAGCGCAGCAAAGGCACATGTGATAACTGATCACGCAGTGCGGCCACATCAATCTCCTCCGCCAGGCGCACGCGCCGCGTCCGATTGATAAACGAAAACTCCACTTCCAGTCGCGGAAAGAAACGCCAAATAAAGTAGAGCATAAAGATTTTATACGTATCCGTCTCCAAAAGAGACCAGATAATCGGCATATCTTTGGCCCACAATTTTTTCATGGTACACATGGTGCACCTCCAAATATTTTCTGAAAAATCAAAGAACTTAGTGTACATAACACACTTAGTTAGGAGAAAAAATAATGATATTCTCTAACATATTGTGTGTTATATAGTGTAGTATATACACTATATAGATTTTGTCAAGACCTCACATACTAACCACATAAAAATGCATATTCTATCAGGAATTATTGCAAAAAAAGCCCCATGGAAATCCTTTTCCATGGGGGCTCTGCTAACGTTAGCAAAAATGACTGGCCCTCAGCGGCTCCCTGATCTCATAATGTTTAGCTGCGTTATTATACTCAGAGTGCTCCGCGAGCCGCCCAATGTAATCTTCCTTGACCACAAAAACCTTGGAGCCGGGATATCGCGGATCCTCCGCGACGACCAGCTCCGCGACTACTCCCAGTAGTCCGTCTCGCCGGGAGTCAAAAACTTTCAACACCGTGCCCTCATCAAGACTGATAGCGGCAATGTAGTCCTTCTCATCGTCGCTACCTTCCGTTGTCAGTTTGGGGTATCCATCCCACCCGCTTATTAGGCGGACAATCATTGCCCACCTCCCAGGCCGCTGAGGCCCTTCTGGATGATGGTGGCGTGGATGGCGATGTACCCCAGCCATCCGATTACCGCCAGGGCGATGATGCCCAGGGCGGTGGCGATTCTTGCCGGCCACTGCCGCCGACGTTGACGCCGGAGCTGTTTTTTGAACTCCTCGACGCCAACGTCGAGAATGGCCTGTTCAAATAAATCGTCTTTTTTCACTTTCCTCTCCTATTTTTATTAAAGAACGACTTAACAATACACTTACTTGACAAATTTACAAGATGTTCTACACGTTGTACCACACAATCATCGATAGTCTCACATACCATAACGCCGTAACAGCGCCATATGATAACAACATTACTATACAGAAAATATATGGCGAGCATGTGGCGATTGTTTTACAACACCATGGCAATTACAAGAAACTGCCGCGAAAAGAAAAGCGCTGCTGTGAGAAGATTCCCACAGCAGCACGTGCCCATCATTGGGCAGTCATGGTAATGTGCTGCACCACCCCGTCCGGCGTGACGACATACACATCGTTGTTGTTGTGTGCCAACTGCATGTCTGTGCGCAGTGCGCCGTCCCGAATATGCTGTTGTTTACCATGTGATGGCACGCTGATGTCCAGCACACCGTCCTCCACAATGGTAGCGACAACACCCTTCGGAAGCACAACGTGCTGCACGATGCCATCCTCAGCATCCGCCACAACGTCAATCGTGTATTCCTTCAGCTTGCTGTCCATTACGATGACTCGCCGCCGGTAGTTCCCGGCATCATCAACAGTTGTCACAACAGCGATACGATTACGCCGCACGACGCTCACGATACGCGCCCCATCCAGTTCCGGCACCCGCACCATAGCGCAACCCGCGTGAGCATCCGGTACGACGAGGCATCGCGCACCCAATGCATCCTGCACACCGATGCCGTCAAACCACTGCAATGCGTGTGGCAGAATTGGCCAGGCCGTACCGGCTGTTGCTATGAGCGTGCGACCCATCTGCAGCACTTGCACCTCCGTCAGTGAGCGGTGCGTTACTGCAAACAATCGTCCTTCGGCACTCACAAACCGCATCACCCCTTGCAGGTGCAGTACAGCTGTTTGTGGTTTGTGGTGTGCACGAATAACACGCAGCACCGGTGCGCCATCGTCCGTGACAGCAACGAGCACACTATCTGACTGGCGCACAACAACAGCATCCACCGGCACGTCACGCAGTAGCACATCGTGCGTCGCAAGATCCACGAGCAATCCTTCACGCGTCCGCGCCAGGCCACCGAGGTAAACGTGTGCTATCGGTTGTTGGTCATAGACAACACGCCATGTCAGTGCACCCCGCGCCACTGCAGGCACAGCGCGCACAGAAGCAGCAATGCTGACCGTTCTCACCGTGCCACCAATCATCGGCGGCGACTCTCGCAAACCATCCTGAAAGACAACTTGATAATACGCAAGCAACACTGACGGAATCTGCGCAAACGGCCGCACCGCCGAGGGCAGACGCACGCCGGGCGCAAACACTGATGCGTTGTCGCGCATACGTGCTTCCAGGTCGTGTCGCTTGTACGGCGAAAGTACACCTTTGTAGGGATGGATACCGGTAAGCAATTGAAACGTTACAACTGCCCACCCGAACCAGTCCGCTTCCGGCGTGAAAGCTTCCGCATGATAGTCACGCACACTCGGCGAAACTACTTTAGCAGGAAACGTATCTATGCCCCACGCATCCACATCAATGGCATACACCTGCATAGCGCCACCCTTCCCTACAAGCAACCAATTCATCTCATTGGGATCAGCGACCACTGTACCGGTGTCATGCGCGTACTGCATAATATCGCGCATCTGATCAACAATACGCAGCGCTTGTGCCATATTAAAGCCACTGCGCTGCCAGAATGCCGTCGGAAAGGCCTGCAGAAGTGGTGCGCCATCCATAAAGGGCATGTAGTACCCTATCGGATCGCCATTGTGCGTCACTATTCCCTGCGGCGCAACAATGTGATCGTGTCGCAGGTGCATCAAGCGCCGTAGTTTCTCCACAGGCACCCGCGTACGCATGGCATCGGGGTCCGTATAAACCTTGATGGCGGTGTCACCGTCGCGATACACGCTTGCTTCACCGCCCGTGGCAACATGCTTCTCATCCGTGAGAAGCGCGCTTCCGCGTCCTTCCAACTCAACATGTCTCATGATCCACCTCCGTCATCAGAAGAAAGCCATACCATCGCACCGGACAGGTCATCTGTCGGCGCAATGCTGAGGTCACGCAGCACATGACCTACGCGCCGGCGCAGAAACGCACCGGTGGTGCTCTTGAATGCTACAATCTCACGCATCATGTTGTCCCACGGGACTGTGGGAAGTGACGCCACACCATCCGTAAAGACGCCGAGTGCGCAGATGTCACGCAATGCTCCAGCGTCAAGCGACAGCATCAACCCCATCATACCCTCTGCAACAGTATGTCGCGTGCAAAACTGCCGCCACGCGGTGCCATCAGGGTCGTATGTGACGTGTTCCACATAGACTGCCGTGTGTAATGCACTACCGTGTACAGTGAGAAACGTGTCCACATTCTTTCGCGTGTAGTAGATAGGATAGAACGGCGTGTTCTTTTCCCACTCAACGCGAAGAAATTGCCACGTGCCGTCACGGAAACCGACCGCAACGACACCATCGCCATAGACACGTACAAACGCGCGATCAGGCGTGACAATTGCATACAGAAGCGTTGCGAAGAGATCATCATCCGCAAGCGCCACATCGCATGCCGCCTTCTCTGTTGCCTCAAGCACGGATACTAACAATGATTGCACCATATCATCACCGGCAATCTTTAAACGTGCAGCTCGCTCTGCTGCAGCGGTTAGTAGCTGCGCACCGATCTCTGCACGTCCGCCGGACGAGCACCCATCCGACACGATGGCAAATGCGCCACCAGCTTTACCAGATACTACACCGGCACTAGCAGCATCTTGTCCCGGTGTAAATGCACGTTGATGTGCACTGCCGACAAGTGTTATCGTATCTGTGGAATATGTCATAATTGACCTCCTCTTTTTGTTGTGAAAAAACAATGCCATAAAAAATTTATCGCGACGCAATTATGTCATAATTTATGACATAATGCAAGTTTTTTATGTAACACATTTCGCCGTCCTCAACAAAAAATAAAGGGGTGACAATATATTGATTGCCACCCCGTGGTTATGCCACTTTAGATTGTGGCGGAAATTGCCTGACTCGGTCCACCGCTGCCAAGCGCCTGCGATTGTGCCACAACACTTTGACTGACGAATTGCGCCAGCCGCGCGAGCGTCGCATCACTGGCCGCACCGGCATCAACGTAGTAATCAATTCCCACGTTGCGCCGAAATGCCTCCAGTTCACCACGGTACTCTTCAGCGTTGATGCCCACCAGGATTGTCACGAGCGACTCCATGCGCTCCTTGCGTCGGATATTACCAATCTTCTCCTTGATCATCGCCGGCGTCACCTGCGAGACGTTATCAAGACCGTCGGTAATGACAATGACGATACCATTGCTCAGGTAATCCTCATTGTAGAGATCCTCCGCATACTGTTCCATGGCGCCAACCGATGCATAGACCGCGTCGTACAGTGGCGTCAGACCATCCGGCTCAAACACCGGATATCCGGCAACGTCCACATCCGCAAGTGGGGCAAAGCCGTGGAGTTCCTGCACACCACCTGCTGCCGTAGAGAACGTTACCACACGCAGCAGCAAGCGATCCACAAACGGCGAGCGCTGACATGCTGCCACGGCATTCACCAGCGCATCACGCAGTTGGTCGGAGAACGCGTATGTACTGCCGGTAACATCAACAGCAATGGTCACCAGCGTGTACTCGGTTGCTCCGAGCTTGTCAATCCGTGCTGCGCGAAATGTAAACGCGCCACCATCTAAACTGCGCTGCTCCAGCACAGTGTCATCTTTGAGTAACTTTGGCATGATACACCTCCATAGGTTTGGTTGGGCGCCACACCATATGCGTGGCGCCAGTTAAGAACAACAGCGTCTATGCCAGAAACGCTTCCGACGTAGTCAGTACCATCCCGGCCGCTTCCATGTCGGAAAGCCACGCCTCAGCAATTGCCGGAAAATCCGGCCCATCGCCCACCTGTGCCACCGGCGACGCACAGTCGGTCAGAATATGGAACTTCTTGATATGCTCCGCGCCGATATGCTCGGCAATCTGATCAACGGTCGCCTTAACACAGTGCGAGAGAGCCTCACCGGCGACTGCCACAATGTCCGCTTCGGCGAGCATTTGCAGGAACGCCGCGTTCAGGCCGGTAGACGGATCGTTGGGGTCCGGCACCTCCGCCATCAATGCGCCGTAGTGCTCCGTGAACGGGTTTGCCCCCTTGGTCACGAAGTCCACATTGGCAAAATTCTTGCGTCCCCAATCCAGCAGCGTCGCCATGAGGTCCGCCTGGACGTTATGCCCCGGTGTCCCAATCAGGCAGTGTTCCCGCCAGATCATGAGTGGGTACTTGCCATCAGCGGCAAGCGCTTCGGCATAACAAAGCATGCGATCCCGCAAAGCCGCGTCTCGCGGTACCCAGACACCATTCTCCACATCATCAGGCGTGATGATGGTAAACGGATCCGGATGTTGGCCATTAGCATCACGCCAGAAGCCGGGATGCGCTACGTCAATCGCATGGTGCGAATCCAGCGTAACATGCACATCATCCAACTTGTGCCCAATGCGCGAGAGCATCGCCGCAAGGCGCTGCATGTCAGCAGTCGCGCCAGCAACAGGCAATGCCGCGTCGGGCTGATCCATGAAGTCGTTCT
Organism: Candidatus Moraniibacteriota bacterium; assembly: GCA_027031495.1. Lineage (GTDB taxonomy): Bacteria > Patescibacteriota > Minisyncoccia > Moranbacterales > JALVQA01. Next base: position 179,729 of record JALVQA010000004.1, on the reverse strand, counting down.
GTGGATCGATAACAACCAAATGAACACGTTGTGCCATCGTTTTTACCTCCAAAGTTTACTGTTAACGAACTATGTGCGCATTTCTTATATGCACACTACACTGTATATTCCTCTTACACAGCACAGTTTCCTGCGGACAATACGAGCGATTGTCACAATTACTCCTAGATGAGTAACCCCGTGTGAAAGAATAACTTAGTGTATATAACACACTTAGTTAGGAGAAAAAATAATGATATTCTCTAACATATTGTGTGTTATATAGTGTAGTATATACACTATATAAATTTTGTCAACCTCCTTCACGAAAAAAGAGCAGAGGATATGCGCTAAAAATATTTTTTCACGTATAAAAAACGCCACTGTTAGTGACATTTAGAAGCATCTGTAAAAGCAAAACAATATCATAAAATATCCACGATTTCCGTCTTTGTTGAACGAAAACGATACAGAGCAGCTGGACGTGCACGCTGCTGTCTATAGTACTTCCCTGTTGGCTCAATAATGCCTAATGCAAGAATTTTTTTACGAAAATTACGCTTGTCCAAAGGATGTCCGAGAATATGTTCATACACTGTTTGCATTTGCGTCAACGTGAACTCCTTTGGCAGAATGCCGCGCGCAATCGTGCTATATGTCAATTTCGCACGCAAACGTTGGGCAGCTGCTCGCACAATCTTCTTGTGATCGTACGCCATGCGCGGAAGGCGATCTACCGGTACCCACGCAATTGCATCATATTCATGTGTTGTGGAAAGAACATGTTTATCTGCATGCACCAACGCTAAATACGCCACACTCACAACGCGCCCAAACGGATCACGATCAGGATCACCAAATGTCGCTAATTGTTCTGTCAGCACATTCTTAAGACCGGTTTTTGTTGTAAGCACACGCTCCACTGCCTCTTCCAGCGATTCATCCGGTGCGACCAGTGCACCCGGTACCGCCCACAACCCCTTTAGTTCCGGCTTATTCGTTTGCGTCAAAAGCACGTGTAATTCTTCGTTAATCACACTAAAAACAACAACATCAACCGCAACAATTGCATGTGCCCCGCGTGCATACTTTTGTTTGTATCGTGAGGTTTTCTTTGTCATAGCACTACATCTAATTTATTAAACCAAAAAATACGTAAAACATGCACAATTACATATGTAATCCACTATAAGTATGTGTTATGAATGTATCATAACACATACACTGCAAAAACATATGAAAATATCGCTATTTGACGAGTATACCATGAAACGTTAAAATACACTATGGCAGTCTGTAATGACTGTCTACCGAATAGGCCTGTTCGTTCACATATCTAAAATTAAAAACCTCACTGCATGTGTAGGGTGTACGCCTTATGTATGTTGTGAGATGTGACACTATGACCGAATACAGAGATGATATCGAGGAGATCGAAGAGGATGACGAACGCACTTTCGGTGAGTGGTTGCAAGACAACCTTCGCATCGTTATCAGTGTAGTGATCGTTCTCTTACTCGCACTTGGTATCTATTCCTACTCAAAGCGATCACAAGAGACACAGATCGCAACAACTAACGATGCTACTGTTGCTGAAGACACTGCTGAGAGTACTGACAACAACAGTGATGATAAAGGCGTAATCGCGCAAATTAATGAAGCGCTCAAAGGCACCAAGAATGACAAGAGTAGTGCTCAAAAAGCGCAAGAAAGCAAGGCACAAGATAGTGCACAAACAAAGGATGCCGCAGGATCTGTTGCAACAAAAGATGATGCAGACAATAAAACGACCGCATCTACTACACGCACGTCTCTAAAGACGGCGCGCATGGCAGAGAATGATAAGGAAGTTTCTGATGCATTTGTAATGGTTGCGCACAAAGGTGATGGTAAAACACACCTTGCACGTCGCGCTCTTGCGGGATATCTCGCAAAAAATCCTGTACAAGGACTTACCGATGCACACAAAGTCTACATTGAAGATTATCTTCAAAAAGCAGTTGGTGGTCCGTCAACACTTGCAGTTGGTCAACAAATCCGTTTCTCTAAAGATTTGATCAAGCAAGCAATCGAACGCTCACAGAAATTAACTGATGCACAATTGAAAAACTTGCAAAAATTTGTACGATAAGCGCCGATCAAACAGCATCTCCGTAATACGAATTGTGACGAACATATTATAGAATAGGAAACAAAACTTTCGGTTCTTTACGCAAGAAAACACCGCCATCGTGCGGTGTTTTCTATTTGGCGCAAAACTTCTTTATTTCTTTATATGAACACTATCACCAACATGAATACCGGTGCGTGCAACACTACCGGCCGGCAGTTCAATAACGCTATTTGCATGATGATGTGGCATGATAATACTTTCACTAAATGGTGTCGCATTTTCAACAATCTCAACAATAACACCGTTATTTACCCACACAATATCAAGTGGCAATGCCGTATCTTTCATCCAAAAAGGATGTATATCGCTACGGGGAAAAACAAAGAGCATGCCACAGTTTTTACAGAGTGTTGTACGATGCATAAGGCCGTGGCGACGCAACTGTGGCGTGTCCGCAACCTCAACGGCAAAAACATTCTTATCACTTCCAATAGTAAGATGCGCAATGTCAAACAGATGCGTGTCTGCAGGCGCCTTATAAGTGTATGTCACATAAAGCAGGACACACAAAACACAACATATGACAACGATGCATAACAGCAGTATTCGCTTTTGCGATAATTTACGATGCATTTTTTTCTTTTATTTTTTTATCTTTATCTATAGAAAGTATTGCAAGAAAGAACAGCATAAGAACAATAACTATGCCAATTGTAATCATTTTGCCCAGTGCATAAAAGTGTATAGCGTTAAAAGCGACAACTGCCGTTACAACAATGAAAAGAGAGGCAATCTGCCATGGCGCCCATCCACGTGCCGCCAATTTGTAGTGAATATGTCGTTTATCGGATGCAAAGATGCTCTCACCGGCAAAAAAACGCTCACCAATCACCCACACAGCATCAACAAGCGGAATAATCATGACAAGAAGCGTTGTAGCAATTTTTGCACCGGCAAAGATCGCCAACACGGCAATGAGTAATCCCCAAAAAAATGAACCACTTGTTCCGGCAATAATGCATGCAGGAAACCAATTCCAGAACAAAAAGCCGACTGTCGCTCCAGCCATCGCAGCGGCAACAATGGCGATCGGTGGCTGATTAACGTGCGGCAAGAGCGCCGTTACAAAAATCGTACCGGCTGCAATAAGCGCAACGCCACCACCAAGACCGTCTACGCCATCAAGCCAATTCATTGTATTCATAATTGCCACAAACCATACAAGTGTTATGATAAGACTCATCCACGGAAAACCATCACCATGTACAAAGTGTACTACACCACCAAAAGGGTGCGAGACATACGTAATGCGAATAGAAAGCGCAAAGAGAAAGAGTCCAATTGCCACTTGCGCAAAAAGTTGTGGTCGCCATGAAAGCGGTGATACATCATCCCATATACCTAAGAATGCAACCGCGCCAAGTGCTATAAAAAGCACAATCCACGCGCGATCAATCACCAGATCTGGATGCAGAATAAGTGCAGCAAAAAATGCACAGATCATCGCAACACCACCAAGACGTGAAACGCATGATGTAGCACATAATGTGCCACAATGTGCGCGACGTACACGATGCGTCACAAAAATAATAACACCACTTATACTAATGGAGAATAAACATGCTATGAGAAATGCAATAATATACATCATACTCCAGTGTAGCGGCAAAATACCCTAAAGACAATATGTTGGCTATCAAAACAAGGTGATATCTATTTTCCCTACGTCGCAAAAACGCTCAATAATGCACGATTAGCTTCTCTGTATGCATCGCCAAAACTGCCATCAACCTGATGCGTAAAATTTTTGTCGTGCCCACCGGTTCCCTCCAAATAGTGAGCCAGTTCATGATTTAAGACCTCAGTCGCATAACGTTCATTGCTGAGAGTGTTCCGCGCAAAAACGATGGTGTCACCGGAAGAGTACCCGGCTTTACGCTTCATCTCTTTGACCATCAAAATAACTGAAGGATATACTTTCTGCACGAGACCCTCGATGGCATCAAAGACCTGTCGTTCGCGATCGTTTAAACTATCAATATTAACCGATGTACCAGCTTCATCAAACATCTTGATCGTTTCTTTGATTTTTCTCCTTGAGACATCTATTGAACTTGGTACAATATCCTTGTCTGGCATGTACGTTTCTGCAGCATGCAAAATATCTTTTTCTCTCTGTATTACCTTTCTAATATGTTCCATGTTGTCATCACGTGCAACATTACGAAACCCAAGAAGCCTCTTAGCTGCAAGTGACGTTGTCTCGCGCTTACCATCTTCGCGCTCTATTTCTACATTGATAAGCACTGCCAAGCGCGCAAAAATAGAATCCTTATCAACACCATCAACAGAGATAAATTTAAGATCATCATCACCTAACTCCATACCGGCATTGATTTTACGTGCAATTTCAATAATTCTCTTACCCTCTGCGGAATTATAGGACATGTGATAATTGTAGTTTACAAGATAGTCATCCGGCCATCCCTCAAATTTACGCCGGTTTTCCAACAACTCTTTGATCGCGATTTTTATAACGCCCTGCGCAACAGCTTTTTGAATAGCGGGCAGATACTTTGGCTCGTCTGCAATCATGCTTCTATCTTTTATAAGAGGAATTTTGCCATCAATAATGAGAGAAAGATTTTTTTCATGCACTAAAGAGCGTATTTGACGCGGTACGAGAGCAAGATATTTTTCATCTAGATCACTCATACGTAACCCTTCACCTGATGATACTTGTGAAAATGCCCCCTCTTCAATTTTTAGAGTGAATGTATCACTATCTACAGAGAAAGTTTCCACCCGCCGTGTCTGCGTCCCCTTTTCTAGTTTTTCACTATTAAAGTAGATTTTTATTTCCGTGCCGTCATCAAGAAACGACTGCAAATTGGCAACATTTTTCAAGATAGCTGATTTTGTAATAGCATATTCAAACTCTGCAATTTTATTGCGCCCCACTTTTGTTTTGCTCTCAATTTCAGTGCCGGAAAAAAGTTCCTCTGTCTGCCTGTAGCCCTGTATATCAAAACCGAGAAAGTCACCACTTTTATCTCGCCGAACACTCATTTCAAGATATTTTGTCACGCCGCTTCCATCAGACGTTTTTATATTTACAATATCAGATTCCTCAAAGACGGAAAGAAAACCGCTCCCAAAAAAGCCGGTGTCCACAACGCCATCTTTTTCGTTTATCTGCGCAACCAAAAGATTTACAAGACTCGGAATGCCGGAACCATTGTCCTTAAATTTTCTCACAAAATACATGCTCTCATCTTTGTCATTGTATTCTTGGTAGCACATAATCTCAATTTTTGACGGATCGCCATATTCTTTCCTCTTGCCCGCATTGATAAGACGATGTTGTTTTTTGAGGCATCAATCATATTCTGTAAGAGTTCGCGCACGAAAACACCCTTCTCTGCACTCTGCCCCTTCACCTCCTTTACAATCTGCTCTTCCAAAAGCTCTATTGTAGCTTGATGCAAAGTTTTACCCTGTGCAACAAAATTATTAAACGCGCTATTTAGCTGTTCGTCAGTGACAAAACCTTTTTTACCAAAATAATACAGAAAAACAGGATCTATGACACCGGCATCAAAAATATCTACAGCATCATTCGGTGTAAAATCGCGCCACTCTTTCACGTCTAAGAGCTCGGTACTTTCCAAAAACTCCAAAAACGCTTTTGCCGGCATGCCGGCAGGTTTTTCTCTGCCTAAATACATCAAAGAGCGCTCACCATCAAATTCCGCATCCAGCGCACTGCGCAAATCACTGAATAATCCCGCACGCACTATTTGTTCTATCTTTTTAAGTAAAACTGTCACAGCATCAGCATCTCGTGAAACATTGCCAAGATACGCGTCATAGATCTCATACGCAAAAAGTTTTTCAGATTCGCTCTCAAAAGCTACCCGTGAAAGAATAGTATTGACAACATTCATCGTGTCCAATCCATACTTAAAGTTCTTTGCGTAAACAGTTATCTCTGCGATAAATTTCTCGCCACTGCTTTTTACGAATTCTTTCACTCTCTTTCCACTCTCACCAAGAAACATGTCATATACATTTTTTGAAAAGTGCGATGCATCATACCCCACTGCCTCTGCAAATGCCTCAATCGCGCCAACCTCTCTAGTCAAGGACCGTATATCGTCCTCGCTAAAAGGAAAGACATCAGCATATTCAAATGTCGCACCGGCACCACCTTTATCAATATCAGCAAGTATTTTTTGTATATGCGACTGTAAATGACTATACTCAAAAAATGCAAAACGTTCACTCAAAGTTCTTGTGGCACCTTCTATATCAAGAACCTCCACACGCCCTCTCATTTCATCAGAATAGCTATAAGGGACGTACGTTTCATAAGATTCATCGTTCAATAATGCAACTATATTCCCATCGCTACTCATTACCACATCATCAATATCTGCCTCCTTACTGAAAATAAGCTCAAATTCTTTAGAATATACTTGAAATTTATTTCTGTAATCAGTCACAAGAAAATATTTGCCATCTTTAGTCTGTATAAAAGAACGTTCCCTCAATAGAGAGATTAATATTGGCAAATGAACGATAATTATCTTCTTTTATAACACCTGCATGTTTTCCTAAATACTGCTTACCTTTGTTCACATCCATCACAACATAAATACCATCCTTTCGCGGCAAAACAGCATAAACTTTTCTCGTCAACTCATCATCACTTAAATTGAATGTAAATACAAGGGACCCATTATTTCTGTCTATGAATGTCAATTTGTCGTCGCCATCATCATAAAGAGCAATATACCGCTCGCCAAAATCTACCGCATCGTATTTACTTGCGCACTCCGCATCACCAATTTCTTGATACATGCTGTCAACTATTTTTGACGTACCGGTCCTTGAATTTAAAAAGAGAAAAGTGCCGTTATCAAGTGTAACGATTTTGGTAGGCGCGGGAACATTAACTTTCTCCTGCAAAGTGAAATTACGATCAAGTACGTAGATATATGGCGTTTTATCATCATAGAGCACATAACCCCCGTCTTTCTTCTTTACAACACTTCTTGACGCGCGATCATCAAAGTGTTCTACATGAACCATTGCACCACTTTTATCAAAGAAGATAACACCATTATCATATGAAATATAGCCACTTCCATCATCAAATACGACATCATCATAGATATCGGAAAATCGTCCTGTATATGATAGAACAGTATGCATGTCAGCGTCATACAGATCAATAACAGATGCACCATCTTTGAAATAGAATCGCAAGTAGAAACGACCGATACTTTCCACATATTGTGTTAAACCGGAAAAATATCCTTCTTTCTCTTTCACAAACGGACTAAGAAATTGTTGCGCATATTCTTCCTCAACTCTTCTGTCTTTTTTATGTACATCACTCACGCCATCCACGAAAGGATTATCAATACCGAAACTATCTGCATGATTGTCATAATTTGTTTTTATAGGATTAACAGACAACTCAAGTAACTCTGCGATAATTGCAGCATTAATCGTTCCATTACTTTCCTTATATTTCTTTAATATTTTTTCATTTACGTAAAAAGTATCATCGTACCTTACAACGGTAAAGTCAGAATTTGTTGCAGGAGCAGGAAGAGCAATCACATTGCCCCTCTTAAAATAAGGCACTCTCTGTGCGCCTTTAATGCTAAGCGGCTCAAAATCAAAAAGACTATGATCGACATAAAACGTTTTTTCTGTTTCTGAAACAAGTCTTTGAAAGACTTCATCATTCGGCACAAGATTGTACTTCAAAGAAAGCTCTCTAACGAGATTTTCCACACGTTTTTTAATATTTTTTTTCAACTTAAAAATAAATTCCGCACTTTCTTCGCCGCGTTTTTTTCATCAAGAGACTTTTGTTGAGAAAAATGTTCAAGATATGCCATTACCGTATTAATAGCTTGTATTTTCTCCTCTGCGCTTCTTTGTCCTTCTATAATCTCATCTACGGCACTCTCTAGCGCCCCAAAAAATTTTTCATCTACAAATATTGACTGCCGTGCTTCCGGCACACGCACGGCATGTGCATCTATGAGAATTGATGTTGGTGCAAGGTTTAATTTTTTACACGCAGCCAGCCTAAAGTTCTCCAGCACCTCCGCTCGCCGTGCAATATTAAAACTCTGCGCTTGCGCGTCACTCTCTTCTATAAAATATGTCTCCGTAAGGGGTTTGTTGTCATGTGTGTCGGCGTGTTGCTTGACACGCATCTTTTTTGTGCCAGATCGCGGTATAAACATCCTGGAAAGAATACTAGCCGACATTCCACGCCCATTATCTCTCACAACGATTTTGTCACTGGAAACAGAGACATCTACACGTGCATCTGTCTGTTTTCTTTTAACCTCTTCACCGGACGCCTTCGTCACGCGCGTGTATCCATTTATCAACACATTGTTTACATATATACTTGCATCCAGCGTTAAGCGGAATTTATATTTAATTGTTTCTATAATTTCTCGCACCCTTTCCTCGCTCATTTTCTCACTCGGTATAATAACCACTTCCGTCCCGGAAAGTGGTGGAGCATCACCATCAACATCACACCTTTTCACATGCTCATAATATTTTCCATCAGCGCCAAGTTTTACGTTTAATACATTTACCTGACCATCACGTGTTGCAGATGTTACTCTGATCTCTCCGCTGTTTTTATCAAGAAAAGCTAATGCCTGTTTAATGCCAAGCCCCTTTTCTCCAATCTGTTCTTCTCGCAAGGCATCTAAAGCATTAGAAACCGCCTCCACAACGGATTGCTTTTTTGCATCAGGCGACTGCCGCAAAACAACAATTTCATCTCTCTGTTTGAAGAACTTCTTTTCATCATCGTCTAACTGACTGTAAAATTCATTGTATTTCTTGATTAAATCAGGATCACTCAGATCAATGCCTGCCAAATTCATGATACTGATATAAGAAAGCGGCAAGAAAACCTCAACATCGCGAGAAGAGTCCAATACTTCTACAACTTGTCTTAACAATGTATAGCGCGATATATTATTATAATCAGCAAGCGAAAGATAGTCCGCCAACGTCCCTCTAAAAGGATTATGCGCATTGATTTTCACACCATCTCTATCAACAACGCCGTGCTCTGCAAGACGCTCTGATATATATTCATAAAAAGGAATATCGCCAACTTTTGCTGTCGGAGAAAACAATTCACTTATTTGCGTCTTTTTTTGTACCTTTTCAGGACGTTGAAATGTTTCAAACATTTAATATTCACCTACTTGTTATGTGTTTCCAACCGCGCAAAGAGTATCGGACGCTTGCGTGTCGCCAGCGCATCCGCAATGCGCTGCGCCGTTGCCGGCAAAAATGGTTGCAACACAGCACCCAACAGTGCCACATCTCCGAGCAACTTCTCCATCACCGCGCGGAACGCCGCCTCGTCCGTCGTGCGTAGTGCCCACGGTTGCTGTTTCTCCAGGTATTTGTTTGCATCATCAACAATCGTCCACACATGTGCCAGTGCATCACGCATCGCCATGCTCTTCACCAGTGGCGCAAGTACACCGTCCATCTGTGCAACGCGCGCAGATGAGTCAGGCACCACTACATCCGCCGGCGCAAGCGCAATCACGCGACTGACCAAATTACCAAGTCCATTCGCCAACTCCGCCGTATACCGCGCATCCATTTTTTTCCACGAAATATCACTATCTTCACCAAACGCACCTTTTGCCAACAGAAGGTATCGCGTACCATCCGTGCCGTACCGGTCCACCATCTGTTGCGGCGCGATCACATTACCCAGCGACTTGCTCATTTTCTGTCCGTCCACACCAATGAAGCCGTTGATAAATACTTGCCGACTCGGTGGCAAGTCCGCCGCCAAGAGCATTGCTTGCCACATTGCCGCCTGTTGTCGGAGATTGTCCTTGCCGGCAATCTGCACACAGCGCGGCACATCCGGCGTGCCCCAAAACCGCACAAAATTCTCCTCATCTTCCGGCCAACCAAGTGTAGAGATATAGTTTGTCAGCGCATCAAACCACACGTACATCACATGGCTCTCATCGCCCGGCACACTCACACCCCACGGCATTTTGGCCGCAAGGCGCGAAATGCTGAAGTCCTGCAAACCGCTTGCAACGAAACTCTTGATTTCATTGAAGCGCTTCGCCGGCACGACAAAGTCCTCGTACTTTTTATACAGTGCCAAAAGCGGTTCTTGAAATGCACTGAAACGGAAAAAGTAATTCTCCTCCTCCCCTTCTTCCAACGCGCGATTTGGGTGCAGCGGACACCGACCATCCACCAACTCACTGTCCGTCTTCTCCATCTCACAGCCCACACAGTACTTCGTGTGGTAGGTCTTCTTGTAAATGTAGCCGTTGGCGTCCACGCGCCGCCAGAGCTCCTGCGCCGCCGCGATATGGTGCGCATCCGTTGTGCGAATAAAGTGCGTCGGTGAAACATTTAACACACTTTCCAGTTCACGAAAATGTGTCGCAAAACGGTCCACATATGCCTGCGGATCCTCGCCGGCCTCGCGCGCCTTCTCATAAATTTTCGCCCCGTGCTCGTCCGTGCCGGTATTGAACACGACATCTTTGCCCTGCTGCCGTTCCCAGCGTGCACGCACATCAGCAAAGATAATCTCACTTGCAAATCCAACATGCGGCGCAGCGTTCACGTACGGCAGTGTGGTTGTGATATAGAATGGTTCTTTCTGTGGCATGTGCTAAAATATTACGAATCAATAAAGTCAACACTAACAAGTTGACAGGTTGCGAAATCTTATGATATCATACTGATGTATCACCACGAAAAGTAGCTCCTTCAGGATCGGTCCTGCTGGAGCTCTTTTCTTTTATACTGTAATTTACGCTCCATAACATCCAATCGCACAATTTTCCCCGGTGCAAAACGCTGCCAATCCAACTGCCACCCACAGCTCCGCACACCAAGGTTGACGTTCTGGCTATCAATAAATACAACGTTGTCTTCTTCTTTTTTCATTCTACTAGTATATCACAATAAGTTCTCAAAAACAGATAAATTTTCTTGCTTATTTCTTCCTTGCAAGGAAAGCCATAAACTGGGGAAATTCTTTGTACCTCTCATAGTAATATATATCATACTCCTTGCACTCCTCTATCGCTTGAGACTCAACAAAATCTTCAATAGAGAATCTGGCTTCTTTCAGGAGCCTAAAGTGATAACTCGGTGGGCCAACATAGAAGCTTAGGGTGCCATAGCGCGAGAAGTTATGTTTGTGCTGTGCGAACGTGGAGTAGCTTCCTATAAGTTTCTTGTTATTTTTATCATTTGAAAATCCTATCGCTTTGACAGGGATATCATCAACCACAATCTGTTCCGACGCCCATCTCACAGGATGCGCAAGAGAGCATAGTAGGCGACCGCCATCTTTGAGTACTCTATATATTTCTCCATACACCTTTTCAGGCTCCTTTGAATAGTGAATGGACAAACTGCTATAGACAAAATCAAAAGTAGCATCTTTAAACGCGAGGCTATGCATGTCACAAACAATAAAATCATGGCGCGGGTACATCTTTCGTGCCAATGCAATGGATTTCTCCGATAAATCAATCCCTACAATCTTCCCAACTCCACATTCTTCTAAAAGAGAGGATTCCTCTCCGGTGCCGCAGCCAACCAAAAGAACCCTCTTTCCGCTCAAATCCGGCAAGAGATTTTTCATCATGGGCTTCTCCACAAACCGATGAGGCTTCATTTCTCCGTGAAGCAGTTCTTGCTGCCGTAGTGCCGCAATGTCATTATAGGCATTAATTTTTGTCATATCTTCTCAGTGATAATATACCACAAACTCCAACGGTGACGCAACATTTACTAAAACAACCTCTATGATGTTGGGTTCATTAATGTAACAAAAACATATTAGCTGAAACCACGGACATATCCCCAGTTTAAGCACGACGCATAACTGGTAGGATTTTATTATCTTCTAAAGTAATAAGGATGATATATGTTTTTCCTGGCAATATGATGCAATTTGTCAAACCTACCACCCCATACACAACCGGAAAATTCTCCTGCCGCACCGTACAAACTTCCTCTCCAGTCGGTGTAAATATTGAAATTTCCTTGTACTCAGAATCAATACCATACAAGTGATACAATGATTGAATTTGCCAATCCTTTGTAAATTCAATATTCTGCATATTGAGAGTTGATGTGTAGCGTTGTGGATCAAGAACACATGTACTCTGCGTAAAGAGATCATCACAATACCCATACTGTCGCGCAATACGCTGCATATCTTCTACATGCTTCTTCAAGAGAACGCTCTCGCCCTCCTTATACACAAGTCGACCGCGCGCATCAAAACATACTAGGAAGTGGTGCCAATAACACCTATCAAACTTTGCGATATAACCAAAGACTCCTTGAAATATTCCGGTCCTCATATGATAGTCAAGCGGACCATAATTACTTCCAAGCTTATTTTCCAACCGCTCCAAGTCTGCATTGATTTCATCAATATCCCTTCCAACCGTATAGATAGTGCTGATTACATTACTTATTCTCTCATCACGTCCCTCTTCTGTAAGATACACATACATTAACCGCGGAACAAGAAAAAGCATCAGGAGCACAGTTGCATAGAAGAAAAGCCTTGCATAGCCATTTTTAATGTAATTTCTTCCAACGTAGATTGCAGTCAAAACAATCAGAATCTTTCCAAAGAACTGTATCCAGTTAAGTGGCGCGAATATGCCCCACATAAAATCACCTAGCGGTGGCGCATAGAACAATTGTAGCAGATTGTGAATATAGTCATAACTGCAACCCTCCCAACACAGTTGCCATATGCTCGGCGTTAATATGCTAATGATAATACCAATTTTGATTGATATTATTGTTGCAATAATCCTAGATCTAAACATAAGCATTGTCTTAATACACCACAACGACAAACTCCCCGCGGAGAGTATCGGGGTGTGCAGTGAAGTGTGCGGCGAGGTCGGCGGCGGTGCCACGGAGGATTTCTTCGTGCAGTTTGGTTAGTTCGCGTGCGACAATGACGTGGGCATCCGGTGCTGTGTCAGCAAGAAGTGCGAGGTTTTTCGCCACGCGGTGCACGCTGTCGTAATAGATCACCGGCAGTCGCTCTTCTGTCACGAAATGTGCCACACGGCGGAAGAATGTCTGCCGCCCCTTCTTGTGCGGCGGATATGCGAAAAAGGCGAAGCGCTGCAAATCCACACCGGCAACGCTGACCGCCGCTGCAAGCGCCGACGGACCCGGCACCGGTGTGACCGTCACGCCGGCGGCGACAGCTGCGGCGACCAGCTGATTACCCGGGTCCGAGAGTCCCGGCGTGCCAGCATCGGTCACCAGCGCCATATTTACTCCGGCGCGCAACTCTTCTACAATCTGTACAAGTATTGCGTCACGCGTATGCTGGTGCACGGCGCGCGTTGGCGTGGTGATGTCGTAATGCGCAAGGAGCTTCCGTGTCACGCGCGTATCCTCACACAGCACCACGTCCGCCTCCCGCAAAACGCGCACTGCACGGTACGTGATATCTTCCAAATTCCCAATTGGTGTGGCAACAATAAAAAGCATATTTGATCTATGATATTTTTTTCTCCAGAACATCTTTCACGAAAAGACTGAGAGCCCCGGCAATCGGCACAGCGATAATGACACCGATAAGGCCGGCAATTTTTGCGCCAATAAGCAGTGCAAGAATTACAGCAACAGGATTGAGGCCGACAGCCTTGTTCATGATTTGCGGAATAAGCACATAATTTTCCACAAAGTTAATCAAAATATAACCAATAATAACAACAAAACCAACTGCTGGCGCTACGGAGAAACCCAGAATCGCTGCTGGAATAGCACTGAGAATTGGCCCAAGATATGGCACAATTTCCAAGATACCGCCGATCGTCGCCAGCGTAAGCGCATATGGCACACCAAAAATTGAAAGCACGACAAAGTACAGTACACCAACAAAAATCATTGTCACAAGCTGTCCTGCCACCCACCGACCAAAACTCTCTTGAATACGGTCCGTCAGCGAGGCAACATATGGTTGATGTTGTTTTGGCGTTAGCGAAAGCAAAAAGCGCTTCATGCCGTCGCGCTGCAACGACATGTAAAATGACATTGAAATCACGGCAAATACAGCAACGATTGCGGAGAACAACGACGCCGTCCGCGAGAAAAGCTCGCCAAACGAGCCGGCAATCGGGTCGGTTATTGCAGCAAGATTTGTCGGCACACTACCAAAGAAGACACTTAGCATACCGTTGTGTACTGAAGCGATATCCTGCAAGAGACTCGCCAACAATAGCTCGATTTGCTCCGTCAGTGTTGGCACAATAACAGCAATCAACATACTCAAGCCGGTAAAGAACACAATGTAGACACATGCCACTGTTAGCGCGCGTGGCAAGTGCCACCGTTCAAGGTAGTTAATAATAGGACCGAGTGCCGCTGTGATGATAACAGCAATGATAAGCAGTGCGATAATATCACGTATCAAATACAAAAACCACAGTGATAAAATTGTCACCGTCACACGCATGATTGTTTGTGATGAAATGGCTGTCTGATTCATATTACCTTTAGTATTGCACGTTGAGCAAAGATTGCAACTCTTTCTCACGTCCTTTGTGTGGTCCGATCACTGCAAGGTTTAGCGTTTCTGTTGTAAACAAATCGAGCGCCACACGCTTTACATCATCCGCTGTCACCGCATCAATCTCACGCATCACAACATGTGGCAACTTTACGGCACCGCGCACAACCTCATGACTGACAAGATAGTGTGCAATATCATCCGATGTCTCTAGTCCCAACACAATATGTCCCTTAAGATACTCTTTTGCTTTATGTAACTCTTTTTCACTAACAACACGTCGCGTAACTTTTGCAAGTTCACGCAAAATAAGCGTTATCACTTTCGTAATATTTTTATGCTCCACACCGGCCTTGACGTAGAAAGCCCCTGTTTCAGCGTAGCTTTCCACACCGGCATGGATACTATACGCCAAACCACGCTTCTCCCGAATCTCCACAAAGAGGCGGCTACTCATTCCACTTCCCAAAAGCGCCATAAGCACATTCACAACGGCACGATCTTTGTGGTGAATGCCATATGCCGGCACGCCAATGATAAAGTGCGTTTGATCCGTTTCTTTCTGCTTAATTGCAATACGTGACGCTTTCTGCACTGCATCAAAAGGCATGTATGTCGGCGCCGCACCCGTGTGCATGGATGCAAAATCAGCACGAATTTTTGCCAACACTTTCTGTTTACTGAATTTGCCGGCAATGCACACGGCCGTGTTGTGTGATGTATAGCAACGCTTGTGATAAGCAAGTAAATCTTTGCGTGTAAATGACAAGATGTTCTCTTTCGTTCCCAAGACATCACGACCGAGTGGATGTGTTGCACCATAGAGCAGTCTCTCAAACACATGGTAGACATCACGTGACGGTGCGTCTTCGTACATGCTGATTTCCTGAATAATCGCGCCACGCTCTTTCTCAACATCCCGTTGCGCGATGCGCGCATGCAAAAAGAGATCACTCACAACATCAAGCGCCGTATCAATGTGTGCTGCGTTTACTTTTGCATAGTATGCCGTACGATCCTTACCCGTAAAAGCATTGTATTCCCCACCGACTGCATCAAGCTCGTTGCTGATCGCCTGCGCCGTCGGTCGCTTCTTTGTGCCTTTGAAGAACATATGCTCCAAAAAGTGCGCCAGACCGTTCTCATGAACATCTTCATAGCGAGAGCCAACACCTGTCATAATCATTACCGTCACACTCTCTACATCTGCCATCGGCGCCAGGATGACACGCAGTCCGTTGCGCAGTGTGTGTTTTATGTATCTCATAACAAACATACTATTTAAAAAATATATAATTTCATAGACACTATAACACAATTTTTCTACACTGTGATATAATGAAACGTAGAAACATTTTGCCACTGCGAAGAGCGCGTTATCGTACACACAAAACTAAGAGGAAATATCAAAAAATATGGAAACTATTCTCAATCAGTTGGTTCAAATCGTCATTGCTCTGTCTGCACTTATATCATCATATATGGTTGCAAACAGCGCTATTACAGCAGATACAGACAATAACACTACAACTACAACATCAACAAATGCGCAGGTGACAGTTAATACAAGCACGAACGGCAATACAACAAGTTCCTCCTTTCCGGTAGCACCAGCGCCACCAGGCTCTGTGAGCAATCCCAATACACAACAAAACACAGCAGCAACAGCTGTTACTATCAGTAATGTATCAGGTGTCACCGTTAGTGAGCAACACAACACTACAGCAACACAAAGCGGGCGTGATGGACGTGATGGACGTGATGGACGTGATGGACGCAACGGCAACAATGGCAGCAACGGATCCGACAACAACACAACTACTATCACGCGACACACAAGGAGCGCCACAAGTGCTAGTGGTAGTGCTGGCAGTAGTGGCGGCGCCGGCAGTGGCGGAGGTGATTACAACACCGGAAGTTTTGGTATCGGTGGTAGCTCGCGCGTTGTTTATGAGGAAGAACCAGAACAGTTGGAACCTCAACCGCGAGCAGCACAACCAGAACCGCCAGTAGCAGAACCTGAGCCGCCACGAGAGATTAAGCCACCGGAAACATCTACTGTAACACCCGTCTTCAGTGACGGTGAGATGATTATCGGCACAAACTCCAACTATCTCTGGTGTAGTCACGACGACGGCGCAATCTGTCCATTCACTGGTGGCACGGAAACCGATTTCGCCGGCGCTATCGCAAGTGGCATGACCAATGGCATGTATAACACAAACATTTGGCGTCCGGAGTTCTTGGATCACATAAAGAATTATAGTGTTTTCCGTTTCATGGATTGGGGACAAACAAATGACTTAGGTATTGTCAACTGGTCTGATCGTCGCCAGCCGGACGATCCGGACAACGACTCACTCAGTTGGGACATCTTCAATGGTGGCGCTCATTATGATCCCGGCCTTGCCTATGAATGGTACATTGATTTGTGCAATCGCGCACAGATTGACTGTTGGGTTACCGTACCGGCACACACGGATAAGAGCACCGATGGCTATTGGCGCAAACTTGCCGAGTTGTTCTATGAGCGACTCGACCCAAATCTCCGCGTCTGGGTAGAATACTCCAACGAAACATGGAATGGTGGCTTTGAGCAATCTCATTACGTTATCCAGCGTGGTGCAGAAGAAGCAATGCCGGGTGAAAATCACATCGTCGGCAACAACCCATGGTGGGAAGGATTCAACTACCATGCTTACGCATCCATCAAACTCTGGGAGACGTTTGAGGATGTCTTCGGCAAGAATTCTCCGCGACTCGTCAAAGTTCTCGCTGGACAGATGGGCCACGACATGCTCCGCGGGCACTTTGAAAACATCATCAATGATCCAAAATACAATCCTAATGGCACACGCCCGGATGTTTACGCTATTGCTCCCTACCTTGGCACTATTGGCACGCCACCAACGAAGGAAGATGTAGATAATGTTATGGAACTCGTCAAGCACTGGAAAGAAATGGCAGATGAGCAAGGTGTTCCACTTGTTAGCTATGAGGGTGGTAAACAGGCTGACGTCAACAATCAGGAAATCTATGATGTCTACCAGTACTATCTTGACAATCTCTCGCAATACATGGACGCTTACGTCAACTATCAGTTTGCCGGTGGCACATGGGGCGAGGTTGACTATGTTGGTCAGCACTTAAAAGAAAATGCTTACGTCTGGGAGTCCATCAATGACTGGATCAAGGCACACGGTGGCAAGAAATTTATCAACCTCGAAGAAATCAGAAAGAGACAGAAAAAATAGCAATAAAAACACCGCTATTCTTAGGATGGCGGTGTTTTTATTTCATAAACATTATCCTATAACGTTTCAAGATAACGCAATAATAATGCAATCGGTGCGCCTGTCGCACCATATGCCAATCCTTCGTCTTTTGTTGCCGTCATACGTGGTGCCATATCAATATGTACCCACTGTACGTTATCAATATCAACAAACTTCTTGAGGAATGCGGCAGCAGTAATTGTTCCAGCATAGCGATCTTGTCCGGTCGATGCCAAGTTTGCAATATCAGCTACCTCGCTCTTGAGCATTGCATCATATGATGACCATAATGGCAGTGGCCATGCACGATCGACAATGTCTTCACCGCAGCGCGCAATAATGTGAGAAAGTTCTTCACTTGGCGACAGCACAGCACTCGCCTGCTGTCCCAACGCAATAAGTGATGCGCCGGTGAGCGTTGCAACATCAATAATAAGCGATGGTGCATAGTGTTTTTGTCCATAGGATAGCGCGTCCGCAAGAATAAGTCGCCCTTCTGCATCAGTATTGCGCACCTCTACAGTTGTACCGTTATGCATAGTCAGAATATCACCAGGACGAAAACTGCTACCGGATGGCATATTTTCAACAGCTGGTATAAGCGCGACAACATTCTGCTTTATGCCAAGTTGCGCTGCAGTACGCACAACAGCAAGCACAGCAGCGCCACCACTCATATCCATCATCATATCAGTAGCGTGTGGGTATGGTTTTACATCAATCCCACCGCTGTCAAACGTCACGCCCTTACCGACAAGAAGAATCGTGTCACCTTTTATTGTATTTTTTGATGATGTATGCATATCCTTGCCACGATATTCAACGATGATAAAACGTGGCGTTGCACTGCTACCGCGCCCGACAGCCAACACACCATTAAGACGTGCTGTACGCATTTGTGCCGACGTTAGCACACGCACACGCACACGTGGCATACTGCGCATAAGACGTCGTGTTGCTGTTGCAAAAGCCGCCGGCGTCATATCAGAACCAGGTGTGTTTGCAAGCGTGCGTGCTTCATTAGCATTCTCCCCGACAATGTGCCACCATTGTGCGAGAGTATTTAACACACGCACATCCGATTGCGTTGTAACAAAGCAAACGGAGCGCAATTTGACACGCTTGCCATTATCATCATGCTTTTTGTAATGCGTAAAATCATAATTTGCTAAAGCTGTATGCACACCGGCAAGACGCGCATACTCTTCCCTTACTTCTTTCTGGGGAACAATTGCATCAAAGTCAATCTCAACAGAATCATAACCATATTGCATTGCCATCCGAAGACCGCGTCGCAATTGATGCACCCACTCTACTCGTTCTACTTTTTCCGTACGACGTGGCAAAACTAACAGTGTACGATCCCCGCGCCTCTCTACAACAGGTGCGGCAACATCAGCGCTCCACATGATACGCACAGCTGTTTTTTGCGCACTTTTTTTAAAAGAAATATACGTCATAATCCTCTCTAAAAATTAACTTTTTATTCATTTATTCTTACGAATGTACTCACTTATCATATCTATTGCTACACGCTCTTGATGCATCGTATCACGATCGCGCACCGTCACGGTATTATCCTCTAGCGTCTGAAAATCAATTGTCACACAATACGGCGTACCAATCTCATCTTGTCGACGATAGCGCTTGCCAACATTACCATTATCATCAAACTCGCACATATATTGTGCGCTCAACATATCAAAAACTTCTCGCGCTTTTGTTACCAGTGCAGGCTTATTCTTCATGAGTGGAAAGACCGCCGCTGTAATTGGCGCAAGCACCTTTGGCAAATGCAGAACCGTACGCGTCTTACCTTCGCCAAGATCTTCTTCCTCGTATGCCTCCGTGAGTACTGCTAAAAACAGCCGATCCACACCAACAGATGTCTCCACGATATGTGGAATATACTTCTCCCCTGTCTGTGGATCACGATACATCAGATCAACGCCAGATGCCTTCATATGTTGCATCAAATCGTAGTCACCACGTGCATGCACACCTTCCAACTCCTTAAAGCCAAACGGAAAACAGTATTCAATGTCGTGCGCTGCTTTGGCGTAGAAGACGAGATTTTCATGCTCGTGCCAACGAATGTTTTCTTTGCGAAAGCCGAGTGTTTCCGTATAGAAATGCCAGCGTTTTGCACGCCACTCTTTGTATGCATCCATCATCGCATCTGGCGCAACAAAGTACTGCATTTCCATCTGCTCAAATTCCCTCTTGCGGAAAATAAACTGCCGTGCAGTGATTTCGTTACGGAATGCCTTGCCAATTTGTGCAATACCAAACGGTACTTTGACACGCGCCGTATCCAACACATTCTTAAAGTTTACATAAATTCCCTGACACGTCTCACCGCGCAAATATGTCGGCTGCTTGTTCCAGTCACCGGTAAAGTTGCCGAGGTTTGACTGCACAAGCAAGTTGAATGCTTTTGCATCACTAAAATCACTCCCACCGCACTGTGGGCACCGCACCTTTTCCTTATTTTCTCGCAATAACACATTGATTTCCTCATCACTCATTTTCTCGTCCGCAAAAACACCTGCCACTTCCAGTAGGTGATCCACCCGCACGCGCGTGTGACACCGCTTGCACTCTGCAAGCGGGTCACTAAAGTTTGCAACATGTCCCGACGCCTCCCACACACGTGGCGACATAAATATACTACTATCCAAACCAACGATATTTGCATGTTCTTGTACCATCGCGCGCCACCACGCATCGCGAATATTGCGTGCCAACAGCGCACCGTACGGACCGTAATCATAGACTGCCGCAAAGCCACCGTAAATCTCGCTGGATAGAAAAACAAAGCCACGTCGTTTTGCAAAAGCTACAAGCGTATCAATACTTGCACTCGCTCTCGTTGCTGCCATAATATTCACTGTGATTTAATTACCTACATTTCTACCATACACTATTTTTACACACAACCGCAATAGTGCGTTACACAAAGTCTTGTGTGCGACGTGTTATACGATCAATAGAAAGTACAATGCCGATAGCGATACTGCTTGCCAAGAGCGAACTACCGCCATAACTGACAAATGGTAGCGGGATACCCGTTACAGGCATAATACCAATATTCATACCAACATTAATGACGACTTGTACAAATATCATGATCATCACGCCACTCACAATCAAGTAACTAAAATTTGTCGGTGCGCGCAGAGCAATACGCCACAGGCGAAAGAGAATAATGCCAAAGAGCACAATAACAAAAAGTGCACCAAAAAGACCGAATTCTTCTGCAATCACAGCAAAAATAAAATCTGTATGGCTCTCTGGCAAAAAGCCAAGTTGCGTCTGTGTGCCATGTCCAAGTCCCTTACCCATCACACCACCAGAACCAACTGCTATCATTGCCTGAATAACATTATAGCCACTACCATATGGATCTATGTATGGATCTATGAATGCACGCACACGATCGCGTTGGTAGTCTGCAAGGAAAAACCACGTGCCAATACTAACAACAATAAGAGAAAATACCATTGCAATAATATGTGTACGGCGCATACCAGATACAAAGAGCATGCCGAACCACACAGAGAGCAATATCATTGCACTTCCAAAATCAGGTTGTGCCAAAATAAGAGAAACAACAATAAAAACAAGAATGAGCGACACAACAAGGCGACCACCAGATCCGAAAACTGTCTGCTTTGCAGCGATAAAGCCGGCAAGAAATATAATAATAGCAACTTTTGCAAATTCAACAACCTGTAAAGAAAATGGTCCAATCACGATCCAGCCAACTGTACCACGTACATTTGTACCAATAGCAAGCACAAGCCCCAATAAAAATAATGTTCCAAAATAAAGAATACGTGTATGCCTTCTGCGAATAACACGATAATCCATTGAAGACAAAAAGAACATGACAGCAACACTAACCAAGGCAAAAATACCCTGCCGCTGCGCATAATTTACAGAAACATCCTGCGAAAGAGAAATACTGTATAGTTCAAGAATACTCAATCCCAACAAGAGAAATATTGCCGTTATAAGAATCCAATCAAACTGTGCAAATTTTCCCATATTATACTTCACGCCAATTTCTCAATCGCCACTATCCCATCCTTACTTAATCAGATATATATTTCCTGCGATAATTATCAACATCAAAAACGTTTGCTTCTATATCAACATCAACCGTTGCAACATCACCAGAAAAACGTTGTGGCCACGGCAAAGAAAACTCTCGTTCCATACCACTGTCAATGGTATCAAGACGTGTACGATGAACAGCCACAGGAACACCGTTTTGATCTTTTAGTACAACATTTACATAAATAGAAGCAAAATCAAAACCACTCTCATTACGTATGAGACCCGTTACGCGACTGTATGCCGTATCAGAGTGTACAACGGAATATGTCTTATTAAGTACAACAATGCGGGGTTCTTGATAGCTATTAAATGACTGCCACACAACATCGGTAATGGTAAAGTCCGCAGACACAATACGAGCGTTGTCAGACCCGCGAATACCTAACTCTATCACATATTTTGTTTCCGATGGTAAAATAAACGTTGATCCTTTGCGCTCCGCAACAATTGCACCGTCTTTATCTTTGAGGCGGAAAACGTATTGAACAGAGTGCGCACCAAAGAGAGGATTTGGATTCGTGATCTGTGCCACAGCATCAACTCTATTGTCAACACCATCGACAACATATGCACTGTCAATCTTTAATGGTTCAGCGGAAATCTTAACTGGACATGGCTTACAAACACCGCCACAATCAATACCTATTTCATTCTGATTCCTCTTCCCATCGCTACACGATGGCGCAGGACGAAACGCATCAACAATAAACCATATGAGTGCAAATACCATCACGCCATAGATTGAAATAATAATTGCTCGTCGTCGCTTTCTGTGCACCATACACTTTTATTTTGATTTATACTATAAACAAAATGATCATTTACCACGCATTTGCATAATAAGCACTATTGCAACCAGTATTATACACCACTTTCAGCAGAACTGTCACTATCACCTTCCACAGAATCGCCCGTCACATCAACAGCATCAGTGTCAACGCTGTCATCAGTGCCGCCATTATCATCAGTACCAGACTCATCATCATAATTATCGCCTGACTCATCGACAATAACGGCAGAATCACCGGATTCAGATGACGAATCATCTGAATCCTTACTAAACATATCCGACGGCACATCTGCATTAACAACCCACCAATCAAAAGTACTCTCATCTGTTGTAAATGTTCTAGAAATATTTACGGTAAACGAACCATCGTTACGATCAGACACGTAGAAACTACGCCCCTTCAAATCACTTGTAAAAGTAACAAGAATGCGACTATCCTCACTCACAGCCTCCGTCTCCACCGTCACACTTGTCTTGCCGGCAGGGATCACAGCTGTGCCAACGGTTGGCGCATCGTCGTTGTTAACGATGGTGATTTTTGCGGTTTCCACCTCATCAGCTTTTACCTTCTGTGCTGTGAGGATGCCGTTGAGTGTAACGTTGCCGTCGCTGTCTGTCAGAACGAGTGTGTCAGGATTGAGGGTTGTTGTGTCAGTTGTGCGATGTCGTTGTGCGCTGTTGTGAGGCGACCGTCAAGAGTGGTTGTTGTGTCAAAGAGTTCTGTGATCTTTGTGTTGACCGCAACAAGAGCTGCGTCAATATCTGTTGTAGCATCCGTTGTTTGAATACGCTGCGCAAGATCATCAACGCGGTGCGTCAAATCGGATAGTGTAGCGATCTTGAGAGCATTGGCAGTAATATTTTTTTGCTGTTCTTGGATGGCGGCAATCGTGAATGGAATAAATTTCTCGTAATCAAGAGACCACAGATCACTGTTTTCGTCTTCCGGCTTGTAGACGACGCCCTCAAATATGCGCTTGCCATTAAGACGTGCATTGTAAACTTCCTGTGCAATCAGACCATACGTTTTGTCACCGTTGCCGCTGAGGATGAGCTCACCGTCATCAGTGAAGCTAGAATCGTATTGAATGTACGTCTTTGGCGTAAGAAGTGCGAGTACTGCAAGTGGGTCAATCTCCTCTGTCAGCGCGACCTGGTTTTTCTTGATGCGACTGTCGGAGTATGTTGCCCATTGATAAGCACGTGCACGCCCAGAACCAACACCAGAATTATTTGGAAGTTCAAGACGATATGTTGGTGATGTTACACCAATACCAATACTGCCCTTAAGTATAGTTTTTTTAATATTATCATTACCAATAGTAACAGTATCGGAACCAAAACCAACTGCATTATAACCAATAACGATTTGATTTGTTTCTTTATCAGCATTTGCTTTTGCATTCGCACCGATAAATATGCTTTGGTCTGATAGCGCATTTGCCGTTACGCCATCGGCAATAAAGCGACCAGCATTAAAGCCAAGAGCAACGTTATCAGAACCACTTTTGATCGAGAAAAGTGCACGTGTACCAAATGCAGCATTATTCGATCCATCAACGTTGCTATACAGTGCTTGCATGCCCTGCGCAACATTGTAGTTACCAGTTGTGTTGCTGTAGAGCGCATGATCCCCAACAGCTACACTACTAGAACCACTATCATTTGAATATAGCGCATCACTACCAACCGCAACATTGCCATCACCTTTCGTATTCAGACGAAGCGCACGTGTACCATATGCAACGTTACCGCTTCCAGACATGTTGCTGTACAGTGCAGCATAGCCGTGCGCAACATTGTAAGAACCGCCTTCATTTGAGTAAAGTGCCTGGAAACCACCTGCAACATTATAGTTACCAGTTGTGTTGCTATAGAGTGCTGATGCTCCAACTGCACTGTTAAACTCACCCTTTGTGTTTTTGCTAAGTGCATTTGCACCATCAGCAGTATTATGACTTCCTTCTGCATTGTTATATAAGGCACCCATACCATGCGCTGTATTGTAACTGCCTTCCGTATTATTGTAGAGAGCCTGCAAGCCCTGCGCAACGTTATAGGAACCAGTTGTATTGTGGTAAAGCGCTTCTGAGCCCTGCGCGACATTGCTGTGACCGGTTGTGTTACTATAGAGCGCTTCTATACCTTGTGCCGTATTTCTAAATCCTGTTGTATTGCTAAAGAGCGTTCTGTAGCCTTGTGCTGTATTTCTAGAACCAGTTGTATTTGAGAAGAGCGCAAGTGCACCTTGTGCAACGTTATTAAAGCCGGTTGTATTTGTATAGAGAGACTGTGTTCCTTGTGCTGTATTACTTGAACCAGTTTTATTGTTATAAAGTGCTTGCTCACCTTGTGCGGTATTATTGGCGCCTGCTGTATTGTTATAGAGAGCGCTAGCGCCTTGTGCGGTATTATGAGAGCCAAAGGTATTCATACGAAGCGCATTGGCACCTTGCGCTGTGTTGTTAGCACCTGTTGTATTACTGTAAAGCGCACGAATACCTTGTGCCGTATTACTTGAACCACTTCTATTGCTATAGAGTGCCCATGCACCATGTGCCGCATTCCCTGATCCAGTTGTGTTTGACGTTAGTGCCTGGTAACCATATGCGACGTTATAGCCACCAGTCGTGTTTGAAAAGAGTGCTTCTAGACCAGTTGCCGTATTGCCAGCACCGGTCGTGTTGCTATAGAGCGCGCTCGCACCATATGCCGCATTGCCAGCACCAGTTGTATTTGAAAAGAGTGCTTTAAAGCCGTGTGCGACATTGTTTGCTCCGGTCGTATTCCTATACAACGTCTGAAAACCTGTTGCCGTATTGTTGGAGCCGGTTGAGTTGCTAAAGAGAGCACTTGCACCTTGTGCCGTATTATTATTGCCCGTTGAGTTTGTCGCCAACGCATCCGTACCTTGCGCAGTATTGTATGAGCCTATTGTATTAAATATGAGCGCATTCGTACCATGTGCCGTATTGGAACCGCCAGTCGTATTCCTATACAACGTCTGAAAACCTGTTGCCGTATTGTTGGAGCCGGTTGTATTCTCATGCAGTGCATAAGCGCCCTGTGCGGCATTATAGTTACCACTTGTGTTCTTATAGAGTGTCTCCAAACCAACTGCCACATTGCTGATACCGATTGTGTTTTCACGCAAGGCATCAACGCCAACAGCTGTATTGTTAGAACCGGTTGTATTATCATTTAACGCTCGCATGCCGACCGCTACGTTATAATTACCGGTTGTATTTTCGCGAAGAGTATATGCACCATATGCTGTATTATAAAGACCGCTCGTATTTGCGTGAAGTGCATAGTATCCTTGTGCTGTGCTATAACTTCCCGTTGTATTATTAACAAGTGTGAACGCACCAACAGCTGTATTACCCTCACCAGCTGTGTTACCGTAAAGCGCTTGTGCGCCAACAGCTGTGTTATAGCGACCACTCGTATTGGAAAAAAGTGCGTATATACCCTGCGCTGTATTGTTATGACCCGTCAAGTTGGCATAGAGAGATTGAAAACCTTGTGCCGTATTGTTGTAACCGCTTGTGTTGTTGCGTAACACATTCACACCCTGCGCAACATTACGACTGCCAGTTCCATTTGAATACAATGTATAAGCGCCTTGTGCAACATTGCTAGTACCACTTGTATTACTATAAAGCGCGTAAGCACCGTAAGCATTGTTGTAGTCGCCACTTGTATTACTATAAAGCGCGTAAGCACCGTAAGCATTGTTGTAGTCGCCACTTGTATTGTTCTGAAGTGCGCTTGCTCCTTGTGCAACATTGTAGTTACCATTCGAATTACTTAGGAGGGCGCCTGGCCCTACTGCCACGTTGTTCTGACCACCAAGATTATAACGGAGGGCTTCAAAACCGATTGCAACGTTATATGATCCATTGGTATTGGAGAAGAGTGCGTAGGCGCCCTGTGCAACATTCTCTATGCCATCAATATTGCTATAGAGAGCGCGATTACCCTGTGCGATATTATCTGAGCCGCTGGTATTATTATAGAGAGCATTATTTCCTACTGCAACGTTGTTTGAGCCATCAATATTGTTGTGAAGAGCACTATACCCGATCGCAGTATTATCTGAGCCGTGCGTATTACCAAAGAGGGTAACATAACCTACAGCAACGTTGTTTGAGCCATCAATATTGTTATAGAGAGATCGTGCGCCATATGCACTGTTTCTGTTACCGGTTGTATTATTATAGAGAGCATCGCCGCCATGTGCATTATTAAGAGCCCCTGTTGTATTTGAAGAAAGCGTCCTAAAACCATATGCCACATTACCATACCCCGTTGTGTTATTGTAAAGCGCCAATGAGCCAGTTGCCGTATTATAAAATCCGGATGTATTATTTGACAGTGCACGATAACCAATAGCTGTATTATCATTGCCAGCATAAGATGAAAGTGGCGGCGGAAAAGCTGTCGCATTCTTTGTTATGAAAGCCTCAAGGCCGACAACAGTATTTCTCTTGTTATAGAATGTGCCACTAAAGCCCGCATGCCCAAGAAAGAGATTGGTATTGGTTGTGTCTGACTGTCCATCAGACAAGTCGTCAATTTTTGTCGCACCGATAGGAAAAGGTGTACCATTTTGATAGAGAGTGCCGGTAAAGTTAATGTCGCCATTAACATCAAGTGTGTATGCTGGATTAATAATGCCAATGCCAATCATACCAGTACCGGCAAAGGCAAGATTATTGCTACCAATCGTGACGATTCTATTGCTCGTTATTGTGCCATCTGCCGTGTAAAGCGTATCCGCAGTACCACTGCTCACAGATGACGGCACCCATTGCACCCCGTTCCAAACGAGTGCCTGACCGCTCACTGCACCCGCCGTACTTACATCCGTTAGATCATTGAGCGAGGCATTAAGTGAAAATTGTGTACTTATAAGTGTTAATCCTACACCTGCAGCATATGTCGTATCATCATCACCATCAGCAATGTCGTCAGGAATATCGGTAATATGACTCCATTTTAGCTTTATGGTGGAAAGATCAACGTCGTTACCCCCTGTGATTGAAAGAACATTTTTCGTAAGAGCAAGCGTTTGATTATCGGTATTGTCAAGATAGGGCGTCAAATCAATATTTGTTGTCGCGCCATCCTCATTTGTATAAGTTAATATATTTCCATATAGCACCTCCAGTGACGTTGGCATTTCAGGTACATACCGTTGCGTGGCAATTTCATCTGCAACGTCAATAACCTCGGTTTTATTGCCAAGATTTGATATAAGAGCAACATTCTGTGCAATCAGACTACGCAATGTCGGGAAAAGCAAATAAAGAACAATAGTAGCAATCACAACAGTTATGGTTTCCATCAATATTCGTGATAATCTCCTTTGTTTTTTGTTTTTTATTGCTTTTTTTGGCATATTTTTGCGAACCACTCTTTATTTTTCACAAGATTTTTATAAAAAAAAGGGCGAACCGGTTCTCCGCGCGGAAAACACAATTCACCCTTTTCGTCGTGATAACCGCCCTGACAGAATCAGCAGGCGACATCACCTTTACTAACTACCGGCAGTATAGCACGCTTTTTTTGTTTTGTAAAGATGGTGTATGAACGTTAAATCACACCAAAGAGTGCTATAATACTTACACTTGTCAAAAATGCCATCGTATGTTAGAATCCCAACGTACTTAAGTAATTATTAACGATTATTGCGACGTGGGATGCTTTAATCCCACATGATGTTTGTCGCGCTCCAGCACATAACACGTTGGCGGTTGTTAGTATATCCTGCCACGTTATCGTTGTGTGCGGGTGCTTTTTATTTAGAAATATCACGTCGCATACCATTTTTTTCTATGGCAACACAAGAAGATAAACTCTTTGACTCTATCGTTGACGAAGTAACAGCGCAACCAGCATCGTCTTCGCAAACAGCATCTGATACTACAAAAAGAAAGGAAGAAGATGCGGAGCAAAAACAAGGTAATACGGCATCAAAAGAAAGTGCGGCACATAATAGTGCCATGGAACAGCTCCTGGAAAAATCACCAGAACCACTACAGCTTGGTGACGTAGTGCGTGGCACCGTCATTGGCATTGCGCCAAACACTGTTTATCTTGATCTTGGTGTTTTCGGCACAGGTATTGTTATTGGACGTGAAGCAAAAGACGGCATGTCATCAAAAAAGCTCGCTATTGGCGATATAGTTAATGCAACCGTTATTGATCCAGAGACGGATGACGGTTACATAGAACTTTCCATTCGCGAGGCATCATATGACAAAGCATGGAACGATCTTGAAGAAAAAGCGAAGAACAAAGAAACGATCAAGACAAAAATTCTTGATGCTAACAAAGGAGGTCTCATCGTTGAAGTTAACGGCATTAGTGGCTTCCTACCAGTATCACAGCTTTCCAGCGAGCACTACCCACGCGTAGAGGATGGTGATAAGACAAAAATCCTTGAAATGCTCAAACAACTTGTTGGTAGAGAGTTAACCGTTGTCATCTTGGATGCCAATCGCGATGAAGAGAAGTTGATTGTCAGCGAGAAAGCTGCCGGTAGCGAAAAGGAGCGCGAAGCACTTGCTACACTAAAGGTTGGCGATGTGGTAGATGGTGAAGTAAGTGGTGTTGTCAAATTCGGTGCTTTCGTAAAGTTCTTTCCACCAACAACAGAAGGTGCGCAAAACAAGGGACCATGTCTTGAAGGTCTTGTACATATCTCAGAATTGGCATGGCAACTCATTGATGATCCGCGCGACATCGTAAAAACCGGCGACACTGTAAAAGCAAAGGTTATCGGCATTGACGATACACGCATTTCCCTCTCTATGAAAGCATTAGCTCGCGATCCGTGGGAAACTGTCACGGAGCGTTACAAAGTCGGAGATATCGTGGAAGGAAAAGTTGATAAAATTAATCACTTTGGTGCGTTCGTTTATCTTGATAACGATATTCATGGTCTTGCACACGTTAGTGAATTCCGCGAACTCTACCCCGGCAAAAAATTTGAAGAAATGATTGGCGTTGGAAATACCTATAAATGGAAAATCCTTTCAATTGAGCCGAAGAGTCACCGCATGGGCCTCCTTTTACAGACAAAGGACGTTCTTGAAAAAGCGGAGAAAGAAAGATCTGTAAAAGACACCAAAGAGAAGTCAACTAAGTAATGCCATCAAAACGTCCGCACCTCACTGTGGACGTTTTGATTTACTTTGTCTTGAGAATAAAATTAAAAGAGTATTTTATGAACATTGCAATTGACGGAACATCGGGCAGTGGTAAAGGCACGCTCGCACAAAACATTGTTGAGCGTCTTTCTATGGACGGACCGTACTCAGGTGGTTTTATCTTGCGTACGATGGCCAAAGAAGCCGGCATGACATTGGAAGAATTTCAAAAAATTGCCCGCAAAGACCCACGTTTTGATGTCGAGATTGATCGACGTATGCGTGCATACTCCCTTAAAAAAGACAATACTGTCTTCGATGGTCGTCTTACAGCATTCTTTTGCCACTGCCAAGTGCGCATTTATCTTGATTGTCCACTTGCCGTACGTGCACAGCGCATTGTCAAGCGCGACAAAACAACGCTGGAAGAAGCGATGCAAAATCTTGCCTTTCGCGACAAAAACAATGCTGAGCGCTACAAGAAATACTATGGCATCACCATCGGTGATCCATCGCAATACAATATATTTCTCAATTCAGAACACGCTTCACCAAAAGAGCTTGCCGACACAGTTATCAAACAAATTACAGAGCATCCTGAGCGCTTCAAAACGTTTAAGGATCGCGATGTTACTCTCATCTCCTCATAAAAGGAGTGGCGCAACAAAACATTTTCCACATATTTTATGTATAAACGTGTTCTTGAAACAATTCATACACACAATCTCTTACCGCATAAGGCAGGTATTGTTGTCGGCGTTTCCGGCGGTCCAGACTCAATGACACTTCTTGATATCTTGTACCGTCTTTGTAAAAAACGACACTACACGCTTACCATCGCACATGTTCATTATGGCATTCGTGGATCTGACGCACAACGTGACCGCACTATTGTAGAAAACGCTGCGCACACATATGGCATTCCCGTTATCATAAAAGACTTCTCTCATACACGTCACCCAACGAATGAAGCATGGATGCGTAATGTCCGCTATGCTTTTTTTGAGGATGTGCGTGTTACTCAAAAAGCTGACTTTATTGTTGTCGGTCACACACTGAATGATCTTGTTGAGACGTTGCTCATTCGCCTTATTCGCGGCAGCGGCCTTGTTGGACTCTCGGCACTTTCTTATAAGCGCGATACAATTGTACGCCCACTCCTTGATTGCACACGCGCTGATATTGAATGCTATTGCACACAACACAACATCACATACGGCACTGATACAACAAACACAGATATACGCTACCTACGCAATCGCATTCGCCACGATCTTCTGCCACATCTACAAAAGAGATATAATCCGAACATTCTTACCACACTTGCGCGCACAGCACGACATATTAGCGACGATTATGCTGAGCTTCTGCGACACACACAAAAAAATATCATTCAATACACACGGAATAAAAATACCATTACATTTGATAGCACGTCGTTTTCTGCACAAACAACATCACTACAGCGCATGACATTGCGTTATTTTGCACACATGCTCACGCACACATATCCATCATCCGAAATAATTGAACAATGGCGCACGCTTATTATGAGCACAAAGAATAAAACGCAAAAAATGCGCACACACACCTTGATTCTGACAAAAAATGGTGGTACAGTAAGCATGAGAGCGCATACATAGATCTATGCGCTTTTATATGCACGGCAGTAACTCTTGTTTGCATAATTCCAAAAACTTGTTGTATAAAAAAATTAACACAAGATCATGAAAAATTTCTCCCAGAAAATAACGTACTTTCTCTTTCTCTTTCTTTTTGTTGCTGGTACAATTCTTCTCTATAGTGCCCCAGAAAAAACACCAGAAGAGATTGGTCTCAATCGCCTTGTACAGGAAATCAATGATGGTAAAGTAAAGAACATTGTCATTGAAGATAACGTTGTTACAATTACGCTCAATGATAAGGAGAAAACAAAGCAGAAAACTATAAAAGAAGATGGCGCATCTCTTTCTGAAACGCTTGCAAATTATAATGTTGATCGCGAAAAACTTGCAGCTATTGACCTTACAATCAAAAAAGATAGTCCGGCAAAAATTTTCATCTTTTCCATCGTACCCTTTCTTATTCCTGTTCTTATCGTGATTGGCTTTTTGTTTTTCATGATGAAGAGTGCAACACGCGGTAATGCACAAGCACTCTCATTCGGCAATAGTCGCGCGCGCATGCTTGACCCAAAAAACAAGAAGAATCGCGTACTTTTTAAAGACGTAGCCGGGAATGAAGAAGCGAAAGAAGAGCTTTCCGAAGTTGTTGACTTTCTTAAATTTCCGAAAAAATTTACGGCAATTGGCGCTAAAATCCCGAAAGGTGTTCTTCTTCTCGGCCCTCCTGGTACAGGTAAAACGTTAATTGCAAAAGCTGTCGCCGGCGAAGCAGGTGTGCCCTTCTTCACAATCAGCGGTAGTGAGTTTGTTGAAATGTTTGTCGGCGTTGGCGCAAGTCGTGTGCGCGACCTTTTTAAACAGGCAAAAAAGCACGCACCATCAATTATATTTATCGATGAAATTGATGCTGTAGGTCGACAGCGCGGCGCTGGTCTCGGTGGCGGCCACGATGAGCGCGAACAAACACTCAATCAAATTCTTGTTGAAATGGATGGATTTGAGTCAGATACAAATGTCATTGTCATTGCCGCAACAAACCGTCCAGACGTACTCGATCCTGCACTCTTGCGTCCAGGTCGCTTTGATCGTCGCGTCACAATAGACTTGCCTGATATTAAAGGACGCACTGCAATCATAAAGATTCACTCAAAAAACAAACCGCTCGCTAATGATGTTAATATAGAAAGACTTGCGCAACGAACTGTCGGGTTCAGTGGTGCTGATCTCGCAAACCTCATGAATGAAGCCGCTATCCTTGCAGCACGCGCCAATCGTAAAGTCATTACAATGGAGGATATTACAGAAGCAATTGAGAAAGTGGTGATGGGTCCGGCGCGCAAAAGTCGTCGTATGGACGAAGAAGAAACAAAGATTGTTGCATATCATGAAAGTGGGCATGCCATTGTTGGTGCAAGTCTAAAACATGCCGATCCTGTTCATAAAGTATCAATTATCTCACGTGGTAGTGCCGGCGGGTATACACTTCTCGTACCAGAAAAGGACAAAACACTTCGTTCATCAAAGTATTTTCTTGACGAACTCTCTGTCCTCCTTGGCGGCTATACAGCGGAGCGTCTTGTATTCGGTGACGTGACGACAGGCCCATCAAACGATCTTGAACGTGCAACACACATGGCACGTAACATGATTACGCGCTACGGTATGAGCGATCTTGGTGCACGCACGTTTGGAAAGAAAGAAGAGATGGTCTTTCTTGGACGTGATTTCACAGAAGAACGTGATTACTCAGACCGTACAGCAGACGAAATTGATAAAAAAGTTTCGCAATATATCAAGGAAGCACAACGTCGCGCAGAAAAAATTCTTACACAAAAGCGTGATATTCTTGAAAAACTTGCACAAACATTGCTTGAAAAAGAGGTTGTTGAGAAAGAGGAATTTGAAGCTATTTTGACAGGGAAAGAATATGCGCAAAAAAAGTCACAGTCTGACACAGATAGCAATAAAAAGAATACAGATGAAAAGCAGAGCATGGCATCACAACAAAAAGAACTCACCCCTGACGATATCAAGTAGTATACAGAACAAAAAGGACATTATAAAAAACCATTCATGTGAATGGTTTTTTTATTGTAACGTGGGTCTGCCCGGACTCGAACCGGGGACCTCTACAATGTCAATGTAGCACTCTAACCAGCTGAGCTACAGACCCCTTCCACCACCCTCACCACTCTCTTTGATTACCTATAGTGGCTCAAATTGCTTGGAATTACCAGTTTTGTTGTAGTAATCACTGAGATCATTCTTTGCATTAATAACTTTCTGCATTCCATTGTCAACCTTACTACTCAATCCGCTCATAAAACGATTGAGTACTGTAGAGATAATCGGCCTCGTCAATGGTGTCACACCTTCCAATGCCGTACTAACAGTTTCTTGACGCAATGATGCGACTGTTGCTGCAGTTTCTCTTGGCCGCTTACTATTGTAACCGTAACCGGTCTGCTTTAGAATGAGCGCCTCTTTCTCATCCTCACGTATTTCCTCATACATATCTTTTGCAACCTGGCCAGCCATTAGATTATTGAGAGGATTACTAAATATATCGGTAAGTGCAGCAATATTGCTTACATTACTCTTTCCCGTATTTGGATTTACCGTATTCTTAACATTACCACGCAAAAACTCACGTGTTGATGATACTTTGCTAAATTTCTTTTCACTGAGAGCGCTATTTGCAATATCAGAAACGCGATTAGATAAACTGTCACCATTATCACGTGTAAGATTTAACGCTCCTCCTCGCGTTAAGTGCGCAAGTTCATTTTTTGTTTTTACTTTTGCGACATCATCAGCTTTTTTGAGATAGTCGCGCCATCCACTTACACCACTAATTGAGCCACCAGCCTTATCAACAATGTGACTAATCTGTCGCTCCATACTATAAATCAAGACCGTAATAATAAACGCATGCTGAATGTCTTTAATAATCTCCGATGCCTTTGAAAGCATTTCCTTAAAGATCTGTGATGCTGGATTATCACCCCATGATTGTGCATGTGCAGTATGCGGCACACTAAATACCGTCACAAACATAATCATGATTGTCATTAAAAAAGCGCGTTTTTTTATAGAAAGTGTTGACATAATTCTCCTCCGTTGCTATGTAAGAACATAGCTAATTAATATTATATTTACTCAACTGTTCATCAACTTTGTCAGAAAATTCAACAGCAAGACTTATAACCGCTTGTGCTCTCGCAAACGCTACAGCAAGACCAGCGGGATCATCCTGTGAGACATTGTCAAACGATTTCCCCACAGATATCGCCGCATAAGCTAGTCGGAGACCTTCCATATGAAGTGGCAGCATTACCTCTGGCACTTCAAGATTATGTAACTCTCGCAACATCTTTTCGCCACGCGGAAGCATCTTCTTAAAGTAGGATATATTTGTATAGTCATCCTCCAATTTTGCCGTTTCTGCTATCACTTCTTGTGCAAAGCGATCTATTTCATCAAGTGTATTAAGCGGACGTGGTGCATAGAGTGAAATAATATAAGAGAGTGCCGTTATATAATCAAGCACATCTTTACGTACACGCTCCTTCCGATCATTCTCACTCAAATCACCATAATCCTGTTTTTTGATGCGAATATCATCAACTGTTAGCGGTGGCATGTCAAATGTGTCAATACCTTCAAGCAGATCATTCATCTCCTTATCTATATCATCTAACGATACTTGTTTTCCACTCATTACATCAAAAGCAATACCGGCAACACGCGTACGCAATTCATTTGTTAGATGGCGTGCTTGCGCAATATCCTCTCCACTAATAGATTGTGCGACATTGCCATCAATACCGATGAGACGATCTCCTTCAGACGCTGGCACAAGTGGATCATAACCGCTACGCACCTCAACACCATCGGAATACCCATCATTATCCGTATCACGACGGTCAGGATCTGTACCATAGAGTGCTTCCTCTTCATTACTTAACCCATCTTGATCACGATCAGCCGCTAGCGACAAAGTCGACGTGCGGTGCTCCTGTGCAGCAAAAACAAAGGAAAAACCGCCAACAACAACAAGAGTACTCATTAACAGCAATGTGCGATACTTTTTCATTTCTCTATATAGATAAAAAATCCCCTTCCATAGTACCATGTTTCACAAAAAGCGTCCATAAAATAATCTATACGCCATATTTTCGCGCACAAACACCCTGTCCCCATGCATATAAAGCATAAGAGAGGCAGAATGCAACACATAAAATAAACCACTTATATGCAAAAATATTAAAAAATACAAGAGATGATAGCATAAGAAAGAACCAATACAATGAAAGAATATAATATAGCGGTATACCAAAGAATTTTCGTGATGGACGCATTCTTATCGTAAGTATAAGACCAATGGAAAGTAGTGCGATAAAAACAAGAAAGCGCCATCCAGTCAGCACTGTATCAGTATTATCAAATACTGCCGCTATACCAATCATGTAAAACAGTATATTGCGCACGCTATAAAGAAGAGAGTGTATGGCAATATACCTATAAAACTCAAATGGCCTTAGAGTGCCAATAAGCGTAACTGCTATTATTCCAAGCATGAGCACGCCAATGAAATTGTTAACAATTGTGCCAGAAAAAAGTGCATAAATAAGTACAGGGATAGCAACAACACGCCCGCTGCCATTTTTGTCAATATGTTTATATAAGAGCACGCTACCGGCACTGAGAGAAAACACAGCTACAACAAGAAGAAGCAGCGCAGGGATTGCAAAAAAACTGAGAGAAAAAAGAGACAATGACTGCAAACCGAAGATAAAGACCATGCCAATGCCACCACCAAAGAAGGTAAGCGCCACCATGTTGTCATAATGCATAAAAGCACGCTTGATAATACGCCAAACATTACCAAAAAATGTACGTGTCAAAAGGATGCCACTCACACCAACTCCTAATGCGTATATGATGCTCATGTGTAAATGAAGCACGATATTTATATCTTTGATATCACGTACGAGCACCGGGTTTGGTGACAAAAACATTTGTGCAACGTGCACGCCACTAACTGCAGAAAAACCATGCTGCCACCCATAAACCATAATTGCAATCCATGATGGCAATGATGCAAGCACAAAAAGAATAAGATACGTGGCACATGCCATATATATGCCACGCAAACGACTTTTTGTGTGCATATAAGCGTAAAAACCGAGGACGATTGCAGATAAAACAATTTCTATACGATTACCGTCTGTCACACCCATACTTGGCGTTGTCGCAAAAACTGTCCACAAAGCACGGAGCATGTCATTGATACCCCCAAACTCGTAGTAGCTCCAAAAAATACCAAAACGCAGTGTGTCAAAAAGCGGAGGGAAAAGCATAATTAAAAAACCGACCAGAAGAACATTGGCAGACTTTTCAGGACGCACACGTACTATGCCATAGAAAAGAAACATGAAAAGAATCATGGAAAATAAGAAGAAAAGAAAAGTTTGCGCAAACTCAAAAAATTGTCCCTGTGCACTATAGTGCGGGAAGCCATCCAGCCATTGCTGCTCCATCATGCGCACAATAATAATCGTTGTGAATGCAACAAAAAAACCACTGAGAGATATCGGCGTCTCTTCAAGTGTATGAACAAAATTACGAATAGGCTGTTGTGCGGCAGTAAGATGCCACTTCCTTTTCCTTTTCATATCACTTCATCATACAGCCCTATTGCCAAAACGTCCATAGTGTGCTAGAGTTTTATACAAACAAGCAAAGTCCATAATACATCCCGCTTGTGGCTACGCAAGATTGGATGTGATTGTTCGTTTTTGTTATCTTTAACAGAAACGGAGTAGTTTTTGCACGTGGACGTTGTTTGCGTGTTTTTTTAATCCATTTTTAACACATTTTCTATGAAAGAATACGAACTTCTCTATCTCATCGGCGAATCACGCAAGGGTGACTTCAAAAAAATTAACGACGATGTTCATGCTATCGTCGAAAAATACGGCGGCACATGGCTTGATAAACAAGTTACAGAAGAACATCGTCTTGCGTATGAAATTAAACATGAGCGTAACGGCCTTTACGTAGCTCAACGCTTCACACTCCCTGATCGTGATGAGTGCGAAGAGCAAGGTATTGAGTATACACCACACGTTATTGCTGAAATCAACCGCGAACTTCGGCTTCACACAGGTATTCTTCGCGCATTAATTGTTAAAGCAGAAGACTTGCCACCTCTCATGACAAAGGAAGAAAAAGTAGCACTACGCATCAAGAAACAACAAGAGCGAGAATTGCGAGAAAATGCAAATGTCTCCAGTGAAGTGCTTGACAAACAAGTTGACGAGGCGCTGCATATCTAACGGTAACAACGCCACCATAAAAAACGTACCTGGTACGACATGCACAAATGATGCTAACTCACTACAACAACAAATACAACATTATGAATCTCAATAAAGTACAACTCATCGGACGTCTCACGCGCGATCCTGAAGTGCGCACGACACAGAGCGGCCAGACCGTCACAAGTATTAGCCTTGCAACAAACCGCAATTGGACAGATAAAAATGGTCAAAAACAGGAGCAGTCAGAGTACCATAATATCGTTCTGTGGGGAAAGCTTGGTGAAATTGCCGGACAGTATCTTGTAAAAGGTCAAGAGGCATATTTTGAAGGTCGTCTCCAGACGCGTAAGTATCAGGCAAAGGACGGATCTGATCGTTATGTCACTGAAATTATTGCAGAAAATATGCAAATGGGTGCAAAGCCGCAAGGCACAAATTACGGAGGACGCTCTACACAGCAAGCTACTGCACCTCAATCGACACAAAATACCGCTATCACACCAACGAAAACCACGCAACAGAAAGCGGATGATATCCCGACGATTAATCTTGATGATGTAGATGATATCAACATTGAAGATGTACCGTTTTAGAACTCTACACTATTCCTACTGTAATTAGTATAACAAGAAACCTATGAAAAAACCTTGTATTATTGGTGGAAAGAAAATCGACGTTATCGACTACAAAGATGTTGCTTTTTTGCGACGCTTCCTAAACTCACAAGGAAAAATTTATCCGCCAAAGCGCTATAATGTTAGCGCATCATGTCAAAGAAAGATCGCAAAAGCCATTAAGCGTGCACGCTACATGGGTCTCCTCCCATACGTCGTGAAGTAAAAAAATAAACCCGCACCTTCACAAGGGCGGGTTTTATTCATATTCTAATATTTAAGTATGCCTATGCTTTCACTAAGTGATATCAAAGCCGGTAAGATTATTATCATTGATAATGAGCCACACAAGGTTATGTCCAACGAGCACTCAAAGATCGGACGCATGGGTGCTGTTATGCGCACAAAATTGAAAAACCTCATCACAGGTGCTGTCTTTGATAAAACATTTCAAGGTGCTGACAAAGTTAAAGAGGCACATATTGATACGCAAAAAGCACAATATCTTTATAAAGACGGTGATACATACACCTTTATGGATATGAATTCCTACGAACAGTTCACACTTGATGCGGATATTGTTGCCGACGCAGCAAAATTTCTCACAGAAGGTCTTGAAGTGACTCTTATGGTATTTAATGGCCAACCTATTGATCTCCGCCTTCCCGTGAAGGTAGCACTGGAAGTTATTGAAGCGCCGCCATCAATCAAGGGTAATACAAGCGCCGGCGGCGACAAAGTCGTTACTGTACGTACCGGCGCAAAAATCACGACACCTCTTTTTATTTCCGTTGGCGATCGCATTATTGTCAACACTGATAAAGGTACTTACGCTGGTAAAGAATAAAAGGACGCATTTTTTGCGCAATAGTAAAAACCCGCTCTCGCTAAGAGTGGGTTTTATTTGGTAGCTATAATTATAGCAAATGTCTATCTATATTTAATTGTCTTTTTTTGTTTTACGGCAACACAGGGTTGCCACGTAAGGAACTATTTTTTTTTGCTGTACAGCTATGTCCTTCTCTCCTCTCACAAAACGTGCACACTACTCCCTCCTTTTTGAACATTCTCCTCAAAGACTATTTTACAGGAGTCCCATCATACTAAACGCACTAAGCGTCAACATTGGGACAAGCATGAGCAATGTTGCAAAGCGTGCATCCTCGCTCACTTTAAACTCAACATCGCATGATCCGCACGTTTGTGTGCATTTCTCCTCTGTTGACTCATCTGTGGCACCGCCACATCCACAACTTCCACATGTATCTGCCTTCTTTTTCATATTTTTATTTTATTAACGTATTACGTAGAATCGTTTTATTCAACAATTCTAGCGAATAAAAAAACCGGGCGCCCCGCACCTGCCAGTGGCCACATTGGCAGTTTGCGGAATCACCCGATTCCTTTATTCACACCACTATTCTAGCATGCAAAAACCGCCTTGTCAATACCCTGTCACAACTCATAAACATTGTTACTCAATTATTACTACATCATTCAAAAGATAACATTACTATAAAATGCATTCATTTTAGTCACGTGCATAAGATTGCACACATACTGCACAATATTTTTGATACTTAGTAAGAATACACTGAAAGCAGAGCGCATTCAAAGCATACACTTTTGGTGACATATTTCATAAGCGCTACTATATGGAAATAATTTGGTCACAGAAAAATTATACTGTATAGCGTGCCATATAAACACTATGCGGAAACTATGCACAACTGCGCAGACCAAGAGAGCGACATCGCTTATGATAAGCGGCTAACACGCGCTTGCTATGAGGACAGGGTAGGAAAATAAGCTCCCTATCATTAGCAACAATTACACTATTTTCACGAGAAGTTTTTGGATTTTTCATAATCTTCACATACTGTATTTTTTGAAGAAGTGGTTCAATATGAATTACACGCAAACACCATTCACAAAAGTGTCGCATTATATATGCCGTCGCAGTATCATCAATAAAATACGGGGATTGCACAAATAACGTATCAAAATGCGGACGAAAACGCTTAATCCATAGATTTGCAGAAAGAAATCTTTGTGGATTTATGCTAGCAAAAAGTGGTCGTGCCATCATGTATTCATGTGCACTGTAACGATCATCAAGTGAAATTTTCAATGAACCGGTCGTGATAAAATAATTAAGACAAAGTCGATCCGCGTGATGAGCGTCAGTCCGCCGACGCCCGAGAACATGTGTCACCACT
This sequence comes from Candidatus Moraniibacteriota bacterium, assembly GCA_027031495.1. GTDB lineage: Bacteria > Patescibacteriota > Minisyncoccia > Moranbacterales > JALVQA01. The sequence goes on along the minus strand of JALVQA010000004.1, from coordinate 138,896 downwards.
GTAACAAAAAAACGTCCCGTCCAAATAAATCCCCTCTTTAAAACAATGAGAACATCCCAGTCACTGTTCTCTTCGGCGTGCTTCATCGCAAGACGTCCCGTCACGAGTACCATGCGCACAAATGGCACATGGCGCAAGAATTTTACACAGCGGCGCATTCTATACAACTTATCAATCGACAATATCGTTCTTCGCTGACGCTCACGAACAAGATGCTCTCGTCCAATCAGAGCATAAAAACCGTTCGTACACACAATGTGTTTATCGCGCACAAGATGATCAACAATATCCTGCACATCCTTTAGCGTTCGCTCTTTGCGGTATTGTGCCGGCACATTAATATCCTCAAAACTCAAAAAACGCCATATCTCAAAAAGCGTTAAAGGATAATCCATTGCGTCATAATAGGATATCGTAGCAAGAATTGTACGTACAAGAGGATTCATAAATTGCAAACCACACAATATGTCATTATACACTATGTAGCACAAAACGAGAAAATGAGAGTTAGTGCGATTGCACAAGATCAGCTTTTATAATAAGACGCTTTTGCCGCGTGCCGATTGGCCAACATGTTGAGAATGTTGCTGTTGGTTTATCAGTCTTAAGAAAGATCCATGGGTCATCGGGTTGTACAACACGTTTCTGCGTAACCCTATAGAGATACTCAAGTACAGCACCGTTCGCCTGTGTTACTTTCACCGTAATAACATCACCTACTACAAGCTCATTTAAGCGCGCAAAAACGCGATTAAAATTACCTTCAGCCCATGCGTAATTACTGGAATGCGCCGCAACAAACATGTTACCATTTTGACCTGGCGCAGCAGTACGTGGATAGTGAATTGCCCCTCTCTTCAAATCATTTTGTAGTTGTTCCTCAAGAACCGATGTTGACCATACCATCGGTACCTTCACATTAATCTTATCGATGATGATTGTTACAGCCGGACGCGCGTCACCAGGCGCGTCCGGATCATAGCCATTGCGCACTTCCGTGCCGTCCATAAATGTATCATTATCCGTATCGGGATTTTTTGGATCTGTTTTATGAAGAAACTCACGCCAATTTGACAAACCATCATTATCTATATCTTCGTCTCGATCATTACGCAACGTACTGAGACCATAAGTGCGCTCCCATGTATCTGGTAGACTATCATGATCCATATCCAGTATACCGAGACCGCGTGGATTCTGCCCCTTTGCAACTTCCTCACCATCTGACACACCATCACCATCTGTATCTGCTACAATCGGATCAGTAAGGTAAATATATTCTTGATAAAGCGTTAAACCATCGTGATCTTGGTCTAATTCAAAATCCTCAGGAGACGTAATAACGATATTGTAGCGCTGTAACCATGTACTTGGAATACGCTCTGTCCGCGTAAAACCATCAGGATCCATGAATGCTTGTATACGACGTGCCAACATCGCATAGTCAAGATTGAAAAGAAAAAGGAAAAGGAAAAAAAGCGCAACAAAAAGCACGATACCAAGAACAGACTCACGCACGAAAAGCGTGCGTCTCCGTATCGACGAATGCAAACCTCTGACATAAATCGTACCAGAAGCAAGGTTTATATCACCACCTTTAATCATGGGAACATTTTTGTTTTTCTTTAATGGGTCATCAATGTAAAAGATGACAAACTTGACCCATTACTTCAGTATACCATGATAAAGGGTCGGTGACACCGACCCAAATAGATGTTTTTATTCTTTCATTAACGCATCGTAGTAACGCTGTACCGTGCGCTTCCATGCAACCACGTTACCAGGATCATGCCCTTGACAGCTATAGCCACATTTCCACACAATAAGACGATCCGCTGTCGTTTTATTATATTTATACACCAGATCGTGAATCCTGCGCCCAACCGTTGTAACTGCATCGGCCCTGGAATCAAAACACGTATGTCCACCGGTCCCCATACGCGCACGCTTTGCACGAAATCCCCAATAATTATAGCAGTCTTCACCATGCAGGACAGGAACACGCTTTCCCCACTGACTTTCCTGTTTTGCAATTGCAATTAAGAAACTTGCAACAACGCGATCCTGTTTAAAAATTTCTGGCAACATTTTTTCAATGGGATACCCCTTAACCATTTCACGCGCACGTTTCTCAAAAGCAATTTGCGTTGGATCACGTTTTACAGTAGTTTGTCCTTGTTTTTTATTTACAACATACGCGGCACTTTGCGCTGCAATTTCACGTGCAGCTACGGTTACAGGAGCGACAGCACCATCCTCCACAGAACGTTCATTATAATAGCCATTATGAACAGGTGTAGCGCTTGGTTCCGTTGCAAAAGCAAATTGCCCAAAAGAACGATAGATCATCGTCATGGAAATCATACCAAAAAGTATTGCCCCAATAAGAGAGAGGTTCCATGCACGCACAGGAGAGATGTCAAAATGCCACCAGCCACGCCACGATGCATAAGCAGTGCGAAGTGGTTGCATACGCCATGTGTGTATCTGTGACATAGACCACGGCGTGTGTGCCGTGCTGTAGCGATAACGTATCGCATCAAATGATGTGCATGTACGTGTTGGATACTCTCCACGTGCCATATGTGCACGCTGGCGTGGTGTGACATAACGACCAGAATCCTCCGTGTAGAAAAAGTGCGACCGGAAACCGGCACGTGCAAGACGCAACGCGCGACGAGGATTATCATGATAGTGCGCAAGGCGCTTTTGTGCATCACTAAAGCGCACACAATAGTTCTGTGTTTCCTCTTTGTTTTTTTGTTTACGGATGATGTCCATATACGCCATTATAGCACAAAGCGCCTCAGAAACTATCCACAAGTAATGAAATTTTATGTATACTTTCTACATTGCAGAGAGTAGTACACAAGAATAATGCCACACAAAAACATTAAGATAGAAAGTGCTTGCCCCATCGAAAGCGAGAGAACAACAAAACCGATATGTGCATCAGGCTCACGAAAAAATTCAACACCATATCGTGCAACGCTGTAGCCACATACAAAAACACCTGTTATAAAACCACGAAGTGAAGTGAAGCGGTTGCGCAAAACCCACAACAAAACAAATAGTACAATTCCCTCAAAAAATGCCTCGTATAGCTGTGATGGATGACGTAGCACTGTTCCACCATCCGATGCTTCAGCAAAGTACATACCGATTGGATATGTCGTCACTCGCCCCCATAATTCGTGATTTAGAAAGTTGCCGAGACGACCAAAAAAATAGCCGAGAGGAATAGCGGGAACAACAAAATCGGTAAGCGCTAAGAATGACCACTTATACTTTTGCGCATAAAAAAATAAAACGCAGAGAATGCCAATTGCACCACCATGAAAACTCATACCACTGATACCAGTAAAATGACCGTTCACAAACGGCCAAACGAGCGCAGAAGGATATTCGCTAAAAAACATATAGTCATAAAACAGTGCATAACCAAGGCGACCACCGATAACACCACCGAGAGCGGACATTAAAACCATATCACCAAGCACATTATTTGTCAGACCGTGAAGTGATTGATTTTCACGCAAACGCACGCGCACCATGAGTAGTAGCCACGTAACCGCAAATGCCACAAGCCACATGAGGCCATACCACCGCACAGAAAAACCACCAATTGATAGCGCAATTGGACTAATCATTTGTGGAAGGTGTTCATACATACTTTAATAGGCGACAAGCAAAGACAATCACAACAAGTGCTGCTGTGCATTGATAAACAAAGCGCTATTTGCCGGACATGTTGTTATGCTTTTTAAGCTGTTGTTCAAACTCCAATCCGTAAATATGCCAAAGTGTTACGAACAGCGCCATAATAATCGGACCAACAATAAAGCCAATCAAACCAAAAGTCATAATACCGCCAAGCGTAGCAAAAAAGACAAGTAGTGTATGCATTTGCGCGTCACGACCAACGATAAGCGGACGTAAATAATTATCAATAAAGGAAATGAAAATAAATGAACCAAGAAGAATGAGACCTGCAACCGTATTACCGGTAATCAAATAGTAGAGAGCGGCAGGAAAGCCGATAATACCCACACCAAGAAATGGAATGATTGCAAGAAAGACCATTACAACAAACCATACAAAGACGCTCGGTACACCGGCAATATAAAATGCAAGCGCACCAAGAGAGCCTTGAATAAAGCCAATAATAATCGTGCCCTTGATCGTAGCACGACTCATAGCGCTAAATGTCTCGAAAAGAAGGCGCTCGTGTCTATCAGAAAGAGGCGAAAGAAACATAAGCTTCTGCGCAAATTTTTTCCCATCAACAAAAAGAAAGAAAAGTGTAAAAAAGAGTACGAAGACACCAAGAACACTACCAATAACGTTGGCATATGTTTTTTGTGCCACCTTAACAAAGAAAGACCCCGTATGCTGTGCAATATTTGTGAATGTATCCTGCGATATGGCAAGGTATGAAGAGAAACCTGGCACTATGGAAGCAATTTTATCAACCTTTTGTTCAATAATTCGTGCTGGCTCGCTGCTGGCAGCAACGTTTTGCACAATATCCGTCACCTCCCCCACAAGAAGCATACTCACACTAACAATCGGTAAAATAATTGTCAGTGCAATAACAAGCAGCACACTACTGGCAGCGAGCGCTTTACGCCCATTTGTTAGCGCGCACAAACGCTCATAGAGAGGATAAAACAAAATTGCCAAAACAACTGCCGTAAAAATCGGACCAATAAAGGGGATAAAGAGAAGATACGCACTCCACGTTACCGTAATAAGTACACCAAGAAAGAAAAATGTATTAAGATGGCGCAAATTCATCATACACAATAAGCTATAACTATAATCAACTGACACTTTTTTCCTTCGCAAGAGCACGATCCTCAGCTTTTGCTGCACGCACCGCTACATCACGATTGATATAAAGATCCATCATAGAAAACACGAGCATACTCGCAAAAATAATACCAACAACGTTAACCGCGAACAGCATCGCTGCACCACTAATCATTGACCAATTCAAAAGTGCTACGCCAATACCCATTACACCAACCGGCGGAATCAAAGCAACACTGATCGCAATGCCAGGCAACGTCTCAGATAAATCCGGATTAACACGCGCAAAAGCAGCAGCAAATCCGGCAATGAAAGCAATGGCAAAGAAAATGAGTGATGGGTGTGTGCGCGACATGATCTCAGTGCCAATAACACGACTTTCTGTCGAAACAAATAGCGTTGCGAGTGTTGCAAGAACAACACCAAGCGCGAGAGATTTTACCAGCGTCATACCACTGCGTACAACAAGCATTGTATCACTCATAACAATCCCCATCGCTAAACTGAGAATCGGTGAAAGAATCGGTGCAATTAACATGGAACCGATAATAACGGATGCATTATCAATCAATAACCCAAATGTTGCCATCAGGACAGAAAGAATAACAAGCGCGAAAAATGACAAGCGTGGTGTAGAGTCATGAATTAAATCTTCAATTGCGCGCTTCTTGTCTTTTTGTGAAAGGTGATTAAAGAGAGGGATCATAAAAAAATAGGACACTAGGCCTGTTACTATGCCATTATTATACATCAGATATATGCAAAAAGGCAAAGGCGTTCTACAGCTTTTTAATAATTACAGGTACAAGACCAGATAACTTAATAATGCCTACTAATAACTGTTAACAGTTTAGCATACAATTCCCTCGCATTTAAGCGTCTGTGATCCAAGAAATAAAAAAACAAACTCATCAATCAAAAACAAGTTTTGAAAGACAAATTGAAGTCTTTTGAACAAAAAAGCAATAATCGGTTCGAACTTTATTTTAAAAGGTAAAAAATTCCACTTTGAAGGGAAAATCGGCTGACGTGCCCTTTTAAATTCCCCTCCTCAGAATACCAATTGGCGGAGAGGGAGGGATTCGAACCCTCGAACCCAGTTTCCCAGGTTAACACCTTAGCAGGGTGCCGCTTTCAGCCACTCAGCCACCTCTCCAAAAGGAGTATTTCATTTACTCACTGATATACATGAATACGTGTCAATACTACCACACTTCACAAGAATTTCAAGGTATCGTCTCTGTGGACCGTAGGAGACTCGAACTCCTCACCTCATCCATGCCATGGATGCGCTCTACCGGATGAGCTAACGGCCCGCCTACCTCACTTATTATACACCAAGAATCTCACGTACAACAGCACGATCATCATGTGGTACCATCCTACCTTCCGCAACGCAAATTGCCTGCTCGCTTCCCTTACCCGTAATTAGTACTATATCACCAGCCTGCGCGTGCACAAGCGCCATGCGAATGGCATCACGGCGATCAGGCACAATTACAAGACCATTACCCTCACTTTTTCCCGCTGCGCGCACACCACGTGCAACATCTTCCATAATACGTTGCGGATCTTCATCATAAGGGTCTTCATTTGTTACTATTACACTGTGCGCATTCTTACCGGCAATTGCGCCAATTTTCGGACGTCGCGCACGATCGCGCCCACCACCGGTACCACCAAGCACGTGAATAATCCTCTGCGGTTTAAGGTGTGCCACTGTCTCGTAAAGCCGCCTCATCGCCACTGGCTCAAAAGCATAATCAACAATAACCATATATCCTTCCGGCGCATTTATGCGCTCCATGCGCCCCGGCACGTCCGGCAGATTTTCAATACCACGTATAATATCATCATGTGTCACGCCAAGCGCATAGGCAACGCTTGCTGCAGCAGCACTGTTTGTTGCAGAAAAACTACCGAGAAGACGTGTTTGCACCTCACTACCATTGAAATGCATTTTTACACCCGTGTCATTTGTCTCTTTATATGCATACCGTAATCGCTCAGCTCCTCGCGCACACTCTTTTTCACACTTCTTCTGCGAGAAAACAATTTTCCTCTCAGCCCACGGTGCAAGAAATGCACACACATGTTCATCATCACAATTTGCAATGATTGTCTTTTTTACAGAAACAGCGCGTTTCTTTGCACATCGTGCAAGATGCTTAAAGAGACGCACTTTTGCGGCCTTGTATGCATCGAAACTGCCATGCGATTCTATATGTTCTGGATAGAGACCGGTGAAGAGAAGGATGTCATAATTGATAAAGCGGTGCCTGTACTGTACGATACCTTCGCTCGTCGTCTCAATAATAGCAACATCACACGCATTGCGCCGCATGCGCGCGAGCATCTTTTGTGTGAAAAAACGACCAAGCATGGTCATTTTTTTGTCATTAAGCCAATCCCTTTTACCATCGGAAAGAAGTGCTGTTGATGTATAACCCACACGCATACCGGCGTGTCGCAGAATATGCGCCAGAAAAAAGACGGTTGTCGTTTTACCAGTTGTGCCTGTAACGCCAACAACTATTATGCGACGACTAGGGAAACCGTACCACAGTGCCGCACAAAAATTGATGACAAAATGATAAAAGGGCTGTACTGTGCGAAACAGTCTTCGTGGTATGTACTTTTTGATAAAAAAGAGAATTCGCTCCATAATTACCTTAAATGATGCATTTTATGGTAGAGTTTTTTCACACTTCCAAGGAAGCGATAGAGGATGTAGCAACTTTTTTTGAGAGGAATATCATAGGTCCCCGGCACACACAATGGCACACTCCGTGGCGCAAAACCCTTTTTAAAACGGCTGATACCCACCTTTCCGATATCATTACTACCGATAAAAACACCGCCAAAATCGTACCATGCACATCCTTGCTTGCGCGCATCCACAATTTGACGCCATTGCAGCAAAAACGGCGCCATTACATTGCGATATTTATCAGACGTCGCACCATGCAAATACGTCGCCGTACCGTTACAAATTGTCACAAGATTCGCCGCAACAACTTCATCGTTATACACCGCTGTGTACAGCACTATATCCGTGCCACTTTCGTGCCCGACATGCGCAAACATTTCCTTGTAATAATTCGCAGGGTGGAAATGTACATGCTTACGACGTGCCGTCGCATGCACAAGAGTAACAAATGCATCAAGTGCTTCGTCCGCGCCATCATCACCGTGACGATATGCATGAATAACAACACCTTTCTTTTGCGCAAGACGAATATTATACCGTGTTTTACCCTTCATTTGCGTCAAAAGTGTATCTTCATCTGGCGTTATATCAAGTTGCAACACACAGCGTGGCTGCATATCATGTGGCGCTTCTACGCAACCATCACATGCACGCTGTGTTTCTAATGGCTCTATACGCACCCACGCACACCCACGCCGTAGTGCTGCCGCACGGATGTGTGATATGTGACGCATAACATCTTTGGTACCACGAGGTATATAAAGATAGCGCCCAACATACGGCAACTCATGGATAACGCCAAAAATGAGAAGTCTGCCGCGCGTAATGACAACTGTGTCCCTACCAAGTGCGCGCATAAAAGCCGCCCATCCGCGCGTTTGCAAAAGTCCACCCTCCGGCCGTTGTTGTATGCTGTTTTTGATCATTTCTTTTGTCCGGCGTATTTAAGCGCAGCACGGATGCGATCGGTCATTGTCGCTGTCGGCGGCAGGTCAGATGACACAGCTCTGAGTGCATCACGCGCTTCCGCTACACTGTAGCCAAGCCCAACGAGTGCATCTATAGCATCAATATCATCTGTGCTGTGCGTATCACTATCTTGCGGCATATTTTCTCTAAGTTTCTGCACCTTGTTGTGCAGTTCCAACACGATCCGCTCTGCCGTTTTTTTACCAATACCGGAAACTTTCGTAAGAAGCGACGCATCACTGTGTGCAATCGCAGTAAGAATTGTCTGTGGCGGTGCGATAGAGAGGATATTCATTGCAGCCTTTGGACCAACGCCGCTAATTGTAAGAAGTGCCACAAAAAGCTCTTTTTCTTCTTGTGCCATAAAGCCATAGAGAGTAATCTCCTGTTCGCGCACATGTGTATAAACAAAGAGCGATATATCATTCACCGTTGCGACCTTCTCATGTGTATGTGCACTTATATGCACGCCATACCCAACACCGGCAACATCAACAACAATGCTGTCCTCATCACGTGCAATAATTTTTCCTGTAAGATGTGCAATCATACACTACTATAGTACCACGTAAAGTATAATAGCATACTACCGTGCCAAAACACTTGCCAAAATCGTAAAATAATGCTAAAAATAAGTGGTACTAGCCACAGTGTCAGTGAGGAAGCTTACAGACACTACTCTATTTGCTCTCAATTCAATAATACATAACGTCAGAATATTCTATGCCAATTAAAGCATCAGCAAAGAAGTACATGCGTGTTACGGCACGAAAAACCGCGCGTAACAACATTGTTAAAGGTCTCTTCCGTGGCGCAATTAAAAAAACGCGAGCAGCCATTGCTCACAGTGACGTCGATGAAGCACAAAAGTGGATGAAAACAGCGCAGAAAACACTTGATAAAGCACATCAAAAAGGCGTTATCAAGAAAAATACGGCCGCGCGCCTCAAGAGCCGCCTTAATGCAGCCGTTAAGGCACTTGTACAAGGACAAAAGTAGTACAAATTTCTTAAAAAAACACATATCCATTACGATATGTGTTTTTTATATCTTTAACAAAGATTGTTTCTACGTTTTTGTAACAAAATCATAAAGCGCATCTTCCATCGTGAGTACGCCACGCTTCACGGCACGATCAAGTGCTACAAGATGCGCATGTGTGCATAGAAGACGTTGGCGCGGAAACGCACGTACCACCGCCAATGCTTTTGATACAACAAACGGTGCAAGACGTGTCTTTTGTGCAATGCGCTTATAATCATAGACCCCACGCTCACTATATTCAGCAACAGTCAGGAGTGAACGTACATGATAAACATAAAGACCAAATAACTTAAATGCATCCTCGCCAGCCGACAGTTGCTCTCGCAAGAGCGAGAGCGCCTGCGCACGATCACCGCGTGTAAGTGCTTCAACAGCCTTAAAAACATTTGATGTGGCACGCGCTTCTATAAAAAGGTGGACAACATCTACTGTTACACACTTGCTATCCACATACGATGCGCATTGCATCAATATGTTGTGTAAACGGACAAGATCATCACCAATATGCGTCTCTAATACTTTGGCAGCGTCACGCTCAAGTGTTGTTCCCGGTGCAATTGTATGAAGACGACGCGCAGCCCATGCATAGTAATCATTGCCACGGGGTGCGATGTATTCTTTTTTCATATCAGCACATGATAGTAATGCTTTAGAGAGAACAGCATTTGCACGCACACTACCCCGCTCCCAAAAAACAACAACATCATGTGCTAATGCCTTTAATTGCATCGCAAGTTCTCGCTGATCTTTCGCCGGAAGCGAAAAAGGATTCTTGACAATAACAAGACGACGGCGTGTGAAAAGATTGCCACTAAAAAGCGCATCGTGCACATCTTTTATCGTTGCGCCATCAGCACAGTCAACAACAATCTTATCGGCACCCTGTTGATTTTTTGCAAAAAATTTCTCTGTTAGTGCGTGTATTTTCTCACTGGGCTGCAAAAGTTCCGTGCCGTACAGAAACAAAAGCATAAAGTATTACCTTACAAACTCTCTCTGCAGTGTATCACACGAAAACACACTCATCCACCAATGGAAGATAAGCGTGTAATCTATAATGGTAGATATTTATAAAAAACTACTCCTCAAGTGGCTCCACCTTGTAGCGCACCTTGCGATTTGACTCAGCAATTTCAATCCACGTCTGTCCTTCCACAAAGTGAATTGGTTTACCATTTTTGTCAAAAAATTCCATCGGCGCACCAAGTTTGCGCTCACGCCGCCATGTGCCAACGATTTCACGACCATTCATGTAAAAACGTGCCTCACCGCTGCGATTGATATCAAACCACGGATCACCAAGTTCCATATTTGGATACTGCCCATTATCATTTTTGCGATGCACTTCATCAACACCATTCCACGGATCAACAAGCCCCTTACCAACATAATCCTCACTCGTTGAAAATGCACTCTTTTTTGTAAGAATAACAACAACGTTCTTTGCGGCATACTGTTCACCGGTTGCATAATCTTTATCCGGCTGCTTGTTAAAGTACCGCTTGTAAGTATTTGTTGCTTTGTCGTACTCAAAAATTACACGAAATGGCTTTTCAAAGTAAATCTTTACATACGCATGGTCCGGTCGTTTTGATAGCGGAATGTCCGTTTGAAATTTCAAAGCGTTAAACTGCGTTGTGTTGCGATAACCTAATTCCCGTGCTCTCGCGATCAGTTTTGGCACACTCGATGATGCTTTATCCATCTTTGACGGCGGACCATCTTTACGGCGGAAACATGCATCACCACCAGCCGGCGCTACCTCGCCGTTACAATCAATATGATCATTAACACCCTTTTTCAGGAGGTTTTTCACAATACTCGAGCCACCCCACGGCACAAAGATTGCATCAAACGCATTTGCAAGACCGAGAAAATCCGTACGCCCACTGCGCATCGGTCCGACAATAGTCGGTGCATTGCACTGGAAAATACCCATAACACGCGTACCACCATGTGTAGCACGATGCGGCATCTCCACAACGATATCTGCCTGCGAAAGGCCACTAAACCATTTGCGCGCACCAGCATCACCGGAATACATTATGGCAAACGGACGCTTATCCCATGCATCACATACACGACCGGACAGTGGGCTGCGTCCCTGTTCTTTACCAGACTCGATTACATCCGGCTCATAGTCAAGAAGATTCGCATCGCGACCGTCTTCTGTTAGTTCAATTACTTCTCGTGTTTTATGGTCACCACCGCGCCCGACAAAAAACCATCCTGCAAGCAATACAACAAGACACGCGGCAACGCCTATACCAATTTTTTGATTTTTAGACATAATTAATAAAAATTTTTATTTCTTAATACACCTCGCACTTGCTTATAGAGGCATGCTATATGCATTATACACTATGCAAGATTAGCCCACGTTGCACCATGCGAAACATCTACGACAAGCGGCACACGCAACGTCACGATATTTTCCATTATGGTGCTAATTTTCTCCTCAATATCCCGCAAAACCTCTTTGCGTACCTCACAAATAATCTCATCATGAACCTGCAAAATCATGCGCGCAGTATCAGCTGAGTACGTTTCATTGAGCATTTTAGCAACTGCTATCATTGCATACTTCATAATATCTGCTGCCATACCCTGCACCGGCATGTTGATTGCCATACGTTCGCCACTGCGCGCAAGCTGCTGATTTGTTGCATTAATTTCCGGTATAGCACGCCGACGACCAAACGGCGTCTCCACAAAACCATGCTCTTTTGCAAACGCAACAATTTCTTGCATATATTTCTCTACACCACGAAAGCGCTCAAAATACTTTGCAATAAAATCGCGCGCCTGTTCAATATCAATGCCGGCAGATTGTGCAAAACCGTATGCACCCATGCCGTAGATAAGACCAAAATTCAAGGCCTTTGCATGACGGCGCTGTTGTTTTGTTACTTTCTCCTTTGGCACACCAAATACTTCTGCGGCTGTTAATTCGTGAATATCATCACCGCGCTGAAACGCTGCAATCATTTTTTCATCACCGGAAATGTGCGCAATACACCGCAAGTCAATTTGCGAGTAATCAGCGGAAACAAGAACAAATCCATCCGGTGCAGCAAATGCTCTACGAATAGTGCTACTGTATTCCGTACGTGTCGGAATATTTTGCAAATTTGGATCCGTTGACGAGAGACGCCCTGTTGCTGTAACCGCCTGCTGAAAAGTAGTGTGTATGCGACCTTTCTCATCAATAAGTTTCGGAAGGACATCAACGTACGTATTGCGCAGTTTTGTGAGCTCACGATACTCTTCAATTAACGCAATGATTGGATGTGTTGTGCGCAATTTCTCAAGTTCACTCGCCGCCGTTGAATATCCAGTTTTCGTCTTTTTGATGGATTGTGTCGGCAATGAGAGAGTATCAAAAAGAATTGTTGCCAATTGTTGTGGCGAATTGATATTAAATGACGTGCCAGCGTGCTTATAAATTTTCTCTTCACATGCAGCAATCTTCTTTCCTAGTTCTACACTCAATGCTTCCAGAATTTCTTTCTCACAGGGAACACCAATGCGCTCCATGCGCATCAAAACGGCAATAAGTGGGATCTCCATGTGTTTCAAAACCGTCGCAATGGATGCATCCCCTTTCTGTGTGTGCGCAATAGCCGCAATCTTTTTTTCGTAATGACACGCAAGGTCATAAATCAGTGTCGCCTCTTGCTGAACATATAGAACAGCATTATCGTCATCAGACATAAGCGATAGCTGTGATTGTTTCTGTGGCAACTCTCGCCCTAGCTCCTCATACGCGCAGCGTGCAAGCGTAATCACAGACCCTGCGCCGATAACATACGCTTGCAACATCACATCACTATAAGGCGGTGATAGCACAATATTGTGACGCGCAAGAAGATGCATGAGCGTTTTTGTGTCAAATGTTGTAATGACAGCGTGCCGCTTCGTATGCGCAAAGAAACGTTCTATGTACGCACGTGTCTCGAGTGTCCAGGCGATAAAACATGCTTCATTGTACGCTGATGAGAGCGCAACACCTCTTATTGCAGATGTATCATGGAGTACGCGCACAGCAACGCACGTCTTTTGCGCAAAAGATACTAACGTTTTCTCTACATCTTTCGGTGCAATGATAGTGCACGTCGCATTGTCTGCTTGCGCCGTCACAGTGCTTTTATCATTGTCATGCGGAAGACGCTTGATCAATGAGAAAAAATTCATTTTGCGAAAGAAAGCGCGTACTTTCTTGGTATTTAAGTGTGCACGTGCATCTTCAATATCATACGTCAGCGGCACATTTGTCACGATGCGCCCCAAATCACGCGAAAGAAATGCTTGTTCACGATCACGCTCCAGCCTCTCTCGCACCGCACCTTTAATTTCATCAATATGCTCGTAAATACCTTCTAGCGAGCCATACATTGTTAAAAGTTTTATGGCAGTTTTATGTCCAATACCGCTAACACCGGGAATATTATCACTGCTATCACCAACAAGTCCTTTATATTCCGGCAGCTGCGATGGCAAGAGATGGTACTTTTGCTGCACTGCATCTATATCATAAACTTTTGCATCCGATAGACCGCGACCAAACGTGCGCACACGCACACGTTCATTGACAAGTTGTAGCGCGTCATTATCACCGGTCACAATTACAACATCGATATCGTCATATTTCTGCACAATCTCACGTGCTACCGTACCGATAATATCATCCGCCTCAAAATCTTCATGCTCCAGCCCAAGAATGCCAAAGGCATCTATAAGCTTGCGCACATAATCAAACTGCGCCACAAGATCATCGGGCAGTGCACGCCGATGTGCTTTATACTTTGCATACATTTTGTGACGAAAGGTCTTTTTGCCGACATCGTACGCCGCAATAATGTACGTTGGCGTATATTCCTTTTCTACAGAAAGTAATGTAGATACAACACCGTAAACAGCATTAACAAGCTTTCCATCCTTTGTTGTCAGTGGAGGAATTGCATGGTACGCACGGTGAATAAGCGCACTCGTATCAACAAGAAGAAGTATTTTGCGTTCAGTCATACACCCATTGTACCATTTTGCAACTTTTTATTGCACCATATCAACGCTCTTGATAGTGACATCCTCCAGTGGCTTATCATTGCGATCTGTTGCAACCGATTCAATCGCATCAACAACATCCATCCCATCGACGACACTACCAAAAACTGTGTACTTCCCATCAAGCCATGGCGCTGCCTGCGCCGTTACAATAAAGAATTGCGAACCGTTTGTATTAGGTCCGGCATTTGCCATCGCTACTGCACCACGCACAACTTTATGATCATTGCTCTCGTCTTCGAATGTGTAACCGGGTCCACCGGCACCTGTCCCCGTCGGATCACCACCCTGAATCATGAAATCTTTGATAACACGATGAAAAGTAATGCCGTCGTAGAAACCATCCTGCGCAAGCATCAAAAAATTGCCAACAGAAAGCGGTGCATCATCACCATAAAATGTGATTGTGATGTCACCTTTGTTTGTGTGAAGCACGACGCCTCTGTAGCGCTTACTTAAGTCTTTTGCGCGTGCACGGTCAAATGTTTTCATCATATTTTTATGATCGGATTTATGTGTTGTATTATTACTCGCTTGTGTAGTATCACGAGTGCTTACACTCTCCGTATCCTCACGTGATTGTGCGCGCTGTTTCTTCTTCCACGGCTTTACTTCTTCTTCCATCGCGCGCCCAATATCCGCAGCATTTGGTGGCGCATCACCGATATCAATATATGATACGGTGTCAGCACCAGTCTCCTGTGTAGGAACACGTGGTGTGCCGGCAGTATCGCATCCACTTAACATGCCACATATAACAATACTCAACACAACCATCAATACTCTTTGCATATTTTTAGCTATTTCCCTTTTTATGGTACCACGTAACAACTATTGTACGCGTCGTCATATCCTCACCATAAGTTAGTGTAACATGAAGAGTCGGTTGCGGCATAATAGATGCAATAATCGTTGGCCACTCAACGATAAGTAAAGCACGCGGATCAGCACACATCTCTTCCCATCCCAGCGCAAGCAAATCATCCGCACCGATACGGTATGGATCTACGTGGTATACGTGCGTTAGTGATGCATTTTGCCCACAATCGTACTGTTTGATAATGCCAAACGTAGGGCTTGTAAATGGTCCGTGCGCACCACATGCTGACAAAAAGCCCTGCGCAAATGTCGTCTTACCGGCACCAAGATCACCCTCAAGCGCAACAATGTGTGCATGATTACGCAACAATGCATCAGTACTACTCTCATAGAGTGAAAGTAGCTCTCGCGCAAGAGTTGCAGCAACAACGCGCGTCTCATCCGGACTCTTTGTAACAAAAGTCTTACGCATACTATAAAAGTACCAAAAAAGATGTATCTACGCAAAAAAACGGCGCAATTGCACCGACAAACTCACTATCTTGCTATCTTATAGGGAGACGTGGCAGATGCCGCTCAAGCTCTTCAAGGTCGCGCCACATATTCCCTGCGCCACCTTTTTCATTGCCGCAACGTTTGTTGTGCCGACGGCTTGAAACGCCTTTATATGTGCCCGGCGCACCATCAGTCGTTGACGCGCGCTCGGCAGTTTCTTCCCGATAACCGTCCGAACACTCGTGCGGATCAATAATGCCGCCGACAACAGCACCGATAGCTGCACCTTTCTTTGGCTTACCAAGGGCATAACCGGCTGCTGCAACAGCTGTTGCGTTGGTCGCGCGTGCCTTAAATTCCTCTTCATCAAAATTGTAATTTCCGTTCCGATCCACTGTAGCGCATGCGGAAACAAAAAAGTAGATGATAAGGAAAATGCCAATTTTTTCATGAATCTCTCCTCCAAATAAAAGGAACAACACACTTACACTATACTCTAGACATGCATTTGTCAAACACACTAAATGCGCCATGAAGCTTGACATTATGACATAAATGTACTATACTGCGCGTAACTTGCGCCACTAAATCAAGTTGTGCAAGAACATTTCTTTAACATCAAAGCCCGTAAGGGCAGGAGGTAAAAATGCAACACAGAATCAATTGGGGCTATCTCATTGGCTCAGCCCTACCAAGCATAGCAGAAGGCATCAAGGGGGCTGACAATCCTGGCATCAAAAGACCACACCTTTTTGGTCTTGGCACCGATGACGAAGGTGCATGGACATCGCTCTTCTCTCAGCTCACGGAAAATGAAAGGAAAGCGCTGACGCTGATCAAAGAGGCGGTTATTCCTCCTCGTGGCAACGATCGTGTGGCGCGGTTCCTGCGTTCCATGGCGTGGAATTATCTGCGCCTTGTGGTCACCTCAGCCGAGGTGTCAACAAAGGCAGTAAAAAGCGGGAAGAAAAAGAAGGGTGCTGTCACAGCCGTGACGACCGACCATCGCCTCGCGGCGCTCAAAAAGCTTGCGCAATATGCGATAGATGTTGACTTTGAGAGAGATAAAGTCATCCAGTACATGACGACAGCATCTCTCTTGAGGGATCCGCAACGCAATGAGATGATTCATCACTGGGCCAAGACGCTTCTTGTGATGAAAGATGAGCGTGCGGAGGATCTGGCAAAGTCGCTGCGGGAATATCTACACACCGCCAAGAGAAAGCTCGGCGATGCGACCAATGGCATTGAGGAAGCGCTGGATGGTATTCTTTCGTGGGAGGAAGATCTCACGAAACGTGCGCGGAAGCAGTGGATAGTGGCAGTTATTGTATTTTTTGCCACTGTCTTTGCGGCAATTGCACTTGTCGCTTCCGTACTTTAAAAAATTTTTTTGAAGAGGAGTAATACATCATGTTTGAAAAAATCCTGAACATATTCAAAATCCCTTTTAATGAGGGTATTAACAAAAAGGCGTGGACGGTGGCAGTCATCTGTCTCATCGTCACGATTGTGCTCGTCGTTGCTGCGTTTGCGCTCAACGCAAGTGGTCACATGGGCGCCGTACTGGTGCTCGGGTTCATTGGGTTTATCCCGATTGTCCTCACGATGGCGACACCGGCGTTGTGGACGACTGGTGTCATTATTGCCACGCTGCCAGGAACTGGCGCTAACACACAGCAGCGCTTCCTCATGCCGTTTCGCCTCGTGGTAACTGCGGAGTTGATCATCGAGGCGACGATCCTTACCCTCGCTGTTGTGCCGATTATGGCACACCCGGTTGGAGCACTACTCGTCATTGCCGGTGGCATCTTTATTGGCATTTTCGGCCTCGTTGAAGGCGGATATGCCTACTACAAAAAGTGGTTCTCGGCCCTAGCAGTGGCGATGATGTCTATCGGCGTCTTTCAAATTGTCGCAGCACAATACTTTCCGGAGTTGCGCGATACGCTGACAACAGGTACCGATGAGCAGCAGCATGCTGCGCGCGTGCGTACAGAGTACGAAGTGCTCCACGAGGCGGTTGCACAGGCGGAAAGGGACATGATGCATCTCGTCGAGGAGTACAA
Source organism: Candidatus Moraniibacteriota bacterium (assembly GCA_027031495.1). Taxonomy (GTDB): domain Bacteria; phylum Patescibacteriota; class Minisyncoccia; order Moranbacterales; genus JALVQA01. The sequence goes on along the minus strand of JALVQA010000004.1, from coordinate 120,914 downwards.
AAAACCACAGTATGTACTCTGCAAGGATAGTAAGAGCAAAGATGTACGCGACGCCTGCGATACACTGAAGGAGGCGCAAGAAAACCTTGCCGCATATCGTGTATGGCGCCGACGTAATGAAGGCGCTAAAGAGTCTGTGTCACAGCAAAAGGAAGTGAGTGACAAAGCGGTGGCGGTGCAAAGAAAAAAAGCTGCCACCACTCCTGCACGAAAGCGCGGAGATTGCGCCGTTAGTGTAAGGAGGAATGATGATCGTATTGTTATCTCATTCCCTACTTGTTACGAGGGAATGTGGCACTACGATCTACCATCATCGAGATGGTTCTGCGAAGTTGAAGACACGGAAGTTGTATGGCACTTTGGTAGCGGCGGTATGACAAATGTCAAAAAGCGCCCAACGTCGGCTCTTTATGGCATGCCGACGGCAGCTACCACAAACGAATTCTCATACCCAATTAAGGGAGTGAATCCGTTTGCGCTGCACAAAGCTATGGACGGCAAACGCTTATCTGTCCGATGGAACGTACAGATAAACAAGGCGTTGCCAAGTGTTAGAAGGTTCTGGCACGCCCAAAACGGCGTGCCGGCAACCATCGTTTGTCAAAATAAATGGTAAAAACAACTCGCGCAGACTGTTTAATGCAGTCTGCGTTTTTTTTCATTTAGATAAAAATTTTACCAAAAAATGTTATATTTTCTAAAAATTATCCTTTCCCTCAAGTGCTGCACTAACACCCTTGATAATAATTAGTCCAGAAAGTGCGACAATCGTACCAATAATTGCATAGCGTACCATTTTTTTTGCTCTACCTATCTGATCTTCGTCACCAGCAGCTGTCAAATACAAAATACCGGCAATGGCAAATGCGATAATGGAAAGAATGCCAACAAGCGTAATAATCCATAGCATTATGGCATTGATAATATTTTTTATTTTTGTATTTTCAAGACCTGACGCGTCATTTGCACAGTGAACGCCCTGCATCCATCCGTTTAAGACACCACCCTTTGCAAGACAATTCGCATCAAGGGCACTAGCTGTTAGTGCATAAGAAAGTGCAATAAGTACTAGTGAAAAAATAAAATATTTCATTGCTTCTTTGCTATTAACTTTATAATCCCGGGAGCACCATAGACCACGAAAACGGAGACCATGACGCATTTATGAGACTTTCTAAAACTCTCATAACTACCATTGCAGATCCTGCAGTAGCAACACCAATTATGGCCCACTTCATACAGCGCTTCGCATTCTCCGCCTGCGTGTCATCACCGGCAGCAAGAAGGTATTGAAAGCCACAGATAATAAATGTAATGATGGCAAGAGAACCAAAAACATAGGCAATCCAATCTGAAATTTTTGCTAAAATGGCAGGAATCTTCTTGTCGGGAAGGTCAGTTTTTTGTTTTGTTGGCAAACAAAGCGTACCGACAACTTTGCCGCCCTGCGCGAGACATTCTGCTTCACCTTTACCACTAAGCGCATACGTATAGGACATGTTATAAACAAAAAACACGGAGAGAAAAGAGAAAAGAAGTGCTATTAAAGAAAGGTATCTCATCATATATCTATTTATGATACAAAAATAATCCAACACTAAAACAGTGGCGGAAGTCCCATAACGAGCCACGCAATCGTCTTTGTAATTGTAAATGCAAGGCCGGCAACAAGAATCCCGACAACAGACCACTTTATGCACCGCTTCGCATTCTCTGCCTGCGTGTCATCACCGGCAGCAAGAAGGTATTGAAAGCCACAGACAAGCAGAACAACAATCGCAACAGAGCCGAACATAAACGCAAGCCAGCTTGAAACAGTGACTAAAATAACCTCTATCTTCTGTTCGGAAAGACCAGAATCCTGCACGCACACACCAGCGATCTTTTTCATTTTTAAGCCATCGCCTTGAGGACATTCAAAGCCAAAAGCTGCATGAATGAACACAAGAGATAATAAACTAGCGAAAAATATATTTCTAACGATACGCATAATTAAAAATTAAAACGTAAAAAATTAAAAATCCGGTGACCCTTTTAGCATCACGGAGATTGCTTGAAGAACAACCATACTGCCAAGTGCAACAATTGTGCCATAAAGCGCGTAACGTGCCGTTTTTTTTGCATTTTCCGCCTGTGTTTCATCGCCAGCCGATGTCATATACATAATACCGGCAACAACAAACATGATAATTGCGACCGAGCCGACGATGCCGATAAGCCATTTCATAGTAGCGGTGACAACACCCGTAATTGTCGTTGGCTTAAAGCCAAAGGTTTTAATGCCAGCATAACCAATTCCCATATTAAAATTACCGACCGCATCACCGACTGCACTTGCAACATCACCTGCATCAAAAGCATATACTGATGCGGGAAGTGCAATCATCATAAGAATTGTTGCAAGAATTTTCATTTTAATTTTATACATAAAAAAATATTATACTACCTTATAGTATACATCGTACCACAAAAAAAACAAGCAAGGGGGAACCCTCACTTGTTTTCTCTCGTTGCAACGAGGAGATTTACCATTCATCTTTCGCTCTAAGCATATTGTCAACAGCCTTAAGAACGATAAGACCGAGCAATGCAACAATCACACCGATGATAGAGTTAATCATTGCCTTCTTCGCTCTTCCAATCTGGTCTTCGTCACCTGCTGCCGTCAAGTATAGAATACCAGCAATAACAAACGCGATAATAGCGATAATACCAACAAGTGTCAGCAGCCACTTCATGATCTTTCTTGCAATACCAAGAACACCGGTACCATCGCCCTCTGGAAGGTCAACGTCAGGTATATATTTTCCAGCGCCAGCACCAGCGCCAGCATCACCAGCACGTACAAGCGCAGGCAAAGCAAGTAGCGATGTTACAGCACTATAGATAGCCTTTTTCATATGTTTCCACCTCCTTTCTTTTGCATATTTATCTCATTCATAATGAGAATATTATTTTTTTATTTATATCTTTGTTCACCTCTTGACAGAAAACCATATCAACACACACTTCCATTATAACATGATTTGTTTATGCGACAAATTAAAATACTGTACCCTCACCAGAGAGAACTTTCTGCACTGCCTGAATAACAATAAGGCCAACCAGAGATACAATAACACCAAAAATAGCCCCAACAAAAGCGCGTCGTGCACGGCCAAGTTGATCTTCATCACCGCCAGCAGTAAGGTAGAGGATACCAGAAATAACAAAACTAATCACCGCCAATACAGATACTAGTGCCAGCATCCACTGCATGATATGTGTAAGGATGTCAATGATGTTGTTGAGAGGAAGGCCTGTCTCATCTTTCAGCACATCAGGGCTAAGAAGCTGAGCATGTGTGCTCTGCGCTGTCAATGAGAACACACTCACAATACTTGCAGCAACACCACTTTTAATAAATGACATATTTTTCATAATTATGTTACGTAAAGAATTACTCCTTATTATCTAATAACATTCCCGCATACATCACACATACAGCGATTCTCAACAGCACATTACTGTAAAAAGTGTGCAATCGTGCGCATAAGAACCAATGACCCGACAATCATAACAGCGCCGACAACCGACGCTGCAAAACCTTTCTTTGCAACACCCTGCAGGCGTTCATCTCCCGTCTTTGCAGAAACTAAATATAAAATACCAGAGATCACTATTGCTAGTATACATATTGTTCCAGCAATTGTCAATACATCATCAAGCATGCGTGCAAGTACAACGGATATAGGCGTTGCATCTGCAACAACACCGGCATGCGCAATAGGAAAAAGAAAAAGATTACTCATACTGCCTCTTACCTATGCAAAGAATTCGCCAATGGTTTGCACAATAACGAGCGATATCATGATAATAACAATACCAATAATCGCATTGGTAAATATCTTCTTGCCGGCATCCAGACGACTTTCATCACCACCAGCAGCAAGATACATGATACCGCCAATAATAAGTGCAATGAGAGCAATAGTGCCAGCAATACCAAGGAGAAACTCCAGCACATTTGTCACAATTTGAGCAATGGTTGGCGATTTGGCAACACTTCCCGGCACATCCTTTGCATTAAGGATCTTGTAAATCTCACGCAAAAAACTTGGTGCAGCGATAGCGATGGCGAGACCAATGATTGCAGCAGTAAATGCACCCTTTGCCGCAGTCATGCGATTCTGATCGCCGGCAGATGTGATATATAAAATACCGCCAATAACAATGAAAACAACCGCCAGTGTGCCAATCGTTAACTGCATAGCATCAAGAAAACTCGTAATCAATTTATCAGCCGTATTAAATTTTAAAGGGTTTTCGTACTCTGCGCCAATTTTTTGCGCCATCGCACTAGTAGCTGGCAGAGCCAACAGACATAACATGACAGTAAAAAGTATTTTTTTCATAGAAATTTTTATTTAAAAAGATCAGTATTTCTTATCATACAATCTCACATAAACAAACTATAACAACTACTACACCGTTTGCACAAAGCACAACTCTATCTTGTTGTATTTTGTGCATCCCTTTGAGTATCTGCATTTGGTGCCCACAGCGAACCCTCACAGATAGTAAGATTGCCTTTGTCACCATATTGATCTAACGCGTCCCCATATTCTTTTTCTACTCCATCTAAACACCGCTTTCGTGGATTTAATGGATCATCTGATGGCGGATAGTATTTGTTAACGTAAATACGCACATCCCTACCTTTACTATCTTTTACCATGAAATCGAGATAAACTTTGTATGAGTTGTAAGGTCTAACCTTTGGTGTATTGGCATCAAATTTCATGCACATGACATTATTCTCCATATTCTCCACACTGTTAAATTTATTTCGACAATGATTCTCATCTGTGTAACACTCATGTCGGTTCATCTCTATAAAAAGATCAGGATTTTTCGCAAATGGCTTAACAGCGCAATACATCACTCCACTATGTGAATCCGGGTTTGGTATCCAACTATCCGGGCGCTTTTTATTATCAGGATTTGTGCCAGCGCCGGTGTCAGGATTTGTGCCAGCGCCGGTGTCAGGATTTGTGCCAGCGCCGGTGTCAGGATTTGTGCCAGCGCCGGTGTCAGTACTCTCACAATAATACTGACTCCATCCACCTTTCAGAGAACCACCTGCTTTGTTTGGCTTCAAAAGGACCGTAATAAGTGTATTAATAATCACCCATGCCGCAAGTATAAAAACCATACCAAAGAGCGCATATTTTAGGGCAGCTTTTGCCGTCGTAATCATACCTTGGTCACCTGCTGAAACAATGTACATTACACCAGCAAATGTAATAACGGCAAGTGCAACAAAAACGGCTATGTAGAGAATGTATTGCACGATATTATGCCCAAGAACAATGATATGACATACACTGCATGGTTCTGTTTCATCATTTGGCGTCGCAGGATTATCACAATGTCGCGAGCATGGTACAAGATGACCAACTTTTGATTCGTCAGCGCAAACACTGCTCGCAGTCTTATATGTACCGATAATACTCTGCACATTGTAATTTTCGGCATACGCCACACTGTTAAAGAACCCTGCTACTACGGCAATGGTCATAAAACCAGAAACAAGAAATGCAAACAATTTATTCATACTTAACAATAAACAAGATATTTTGAGACATTTTCACACTTTTACACGGCAACTATCTCAATAACTGTGTAATACGCGATTGTGCCGTTTCAAGGGCTTGTGCAATCGTCTGTTTGCCGAGATTTACATTTTCAATCATATCAACAAAAATCTTATCGACAGCATCAGCATTTTTGCGATGCCAACTCCGCGCAATTAGATTACCGCGCGCAAAAATGCCGAGTACGGGATCATCTTTCTGCTCCTCTATAATATCACGGCGCGCCGCCGGTTTGTGCGTAAGCGCAAGATACTCTTTTGCAGGATCAATGGAAAGTGGCATCTTTTTTGCCTTTTTCGATAGAGCATGTACAATCTTAAAAGAAGAACCATTGCGCATTGTTAAGTACTTCAAGAACTCCCACGCCTCATGTCTGCGTACATTTTCCGGTAATTGACGACCAGAACTTGTAAATGCTTTCTTATTTTTAGAAACAACAAAAGCCCAGTAGTTCGCAACATTTCGTGGCGCACTTTCATCAAGCTGCGGCACAGGTGCGACACCAAAACGCAACTTTTCATTTTTCCGCCTGATTGTATTGTAATGCCACGAGTAATTAAACATCATGCCAACTGTTCCTTCTGTAAACGCATCGAGTGAATAATGTTGTCGTCGATTCCACGTATAGACAGAGCGTGACGGTGATGCAAAATTTGTATAGAATTTGAGAGCATTTTCCGCTGCATTAACATATTCGTCACCCTTCTTCACATAACGAAGAAAGTTTGCCTCTTTTTCACTTTCGCTGACCATTTCAATACCACTCTGCAAGAAGAGGAGTGTAATAATATCAGCACTCCGATTTATGTTTTTACCTGTGCCGATCGCAGCCCCAGCACGCACAATATTACCAAATTGATCAATCTGCGTCATCTTTTCCACATCACTACTAAATTCTTCCCATGTTTTCGGTGGATGCGTGATCCCTGCGGCATTAAAAAAATCTTTATTATAGTATAGAGCAAGAGAATCAACAGACAAAGGAACACCATAAACCTTGCCATCAACAAGAAAATCATCAGCGACAACATCTACAAATGTTTCACGCAATTTCTTTTCATTTATAAATTCTTGTGGTGCCGGTATAATCTTATTAAGATAATCAGGAAGCCATGAATTTTGAATCATAAAAATATCAGGACCATTACCGGCGGCCAAAGCATCCAAAAGCTCACGCTCATAGTCCTCTATCGGAAATTTGCGATATGTAACACTCGTTATAAATGGATTTAGTTGTTGGTATGCTGAAAGAATCGTACCATAATCGCCGGAATCATCAAAAACGCCCCAGATCTCCAAATTTGTATCATACATTGGAGACTTTTTCTCTCCGCCACAGCCGGAAAGAATGCTACCAATAAGCAAAATCATTGCAAGAACAATAAATGAACGAGATTTCTTTTTCATATCATCTGATTTTTCTTTATACTACTCGTAAGTATACCATAATTGCATCTTTCAGCATACATATCTGATCACACAATACACTAAATACAGCAAAAAATTAGTAAAAATGACATTTTTTGCTAAATCGTTTAAAATGGGTTATGTATGTTCTTATGGAGAGGTGCCGGAGTGGTTGAACGGGACTGATTCGAAATCAGTTGACCTGCACCCGCGGGTCCGTGGGTTCGAATCCCACCCTCTCCGCACGCAGAGGTCAACAACATCCCTTGAATGGGATGTTGTTGGGCTTTGGCTTTTTTGTGAGGTGGGATTCGAAGGGAGGGCGATGCGCGTGAAGCTTGCGACACGCGGACCATCGCACTCCCCGGCCCGGAAGGGAATCCCACTCTCTCCGTAGCAAAGCAAGGAGAGGAATATGCTAACTGCTTGGCGTGCTCCCCTTAAGTTAGGGTGATCATGGGCGTGCAATACCGTTCGCCTTACGCCAATTAATAATCGCTCTATACTTTGGCGATGCCATTGGGTTGTCAATATCCTCAGAATCACCATATGCTGCCGTTTCTGCATACTCCTCCGGCACGCCAACATATTGCATAAATAACCTGATGCCGTTTTTCGCAAGTGTGTTCATGTAGTCGATGTAGAAATCATACATGTCTTGACTGCGATTAAGAGTTGCAACACCGGGGCTACCAAAAAATTGTTGCCCGCCTTCATATGTAACGAGTGGAATGCCATGCTCATCAGCCAACGCCTTATTCTCCCTGATTGCCGCCTCCACATAACTATGTAGCTCGCCACTCATTTTTTCATAATTGTATGTTGACGCATCAGCCGGATTACCTGGTACGTATGGCGCAATTGCATAGACATCCGGCTTTGCACCTGTCGGATTACATGATGGATCATTAAGTCTTTCAAACAGCGTGCGCCCAGAGCCAGGATTACCGGCCTGCCATGCCAACACACGCACGACACGTTTATCGTCCTTGCCATAAACCTTGTCAAAGCCGGCCCACAGCTGCGCCGCTGCGCATGCCGTGTACCCGGGACGGTCACCGCCTTTGTTCTCATCAATCCATCCACCAGCATAGTTACCACTATTCCATGCCTCATTTGCCCACTCCACCCATACATGCAAAGATGGATCAAGTTGATTTTTCACAAGAGTTGCAAATTTTTCCGGAAATGTCGGATCATCCGCTGTTGCTGCCGGTACCGTCAGCCAACAATCCACTTTTGCACGATTACAAAAATCAATCATCCACTCATATGCCAATGGCTCCATTGTCCATCCACCCGGATCCGGTAGAGGGTCATTTGCTTTTGGACGATTCTCCCAACTATCAAAACCACCACCTTTAATTTGAGCGCCGTTTTGCACTTTATTCATCCAGCGAAAAACATCGTACGCAGACGCAACATGACGTACAAGCCGCTCATCCCAAATGCTCTTTTTGGAAACACCATTAACAAAACCACTTGCCGCAGCCTCCTGTGCCGAAACGCCACTGTAGCGCACAGTACCATCATTACCGCCAACCATCATCTTACTACCAGTAAAAACTTCTGGTGTTGCATGATCGCTATTATCAACGTACTGATTCCCTACAGTGCTATCATCGTCAGAATCACCAATAACAACACGTGAAACACCACCTATGCCAATACTACCTATGCCAGCTGTATCACTAGTCGCACTATCAGTTGTATCGCTACTGTTACTGCTATTACCATTATTAGCAGTTAATGATGTGTCAGCTGAATGACTGCCACCAGCATTTCCTGCTGGTGGTGACGGTGTTGCAGGAGTAGTACCATTCCCCCCAGCTCCAACAGTGTCACTCACATTAACATTAATTGCAGTTGTTGGATTTTGATTGGAAAGATGATCATCTATACCAAGTTGCACGCCAAAATACGCAGCAACCAATACAATAAGTGCGAGAACGACTTTGAGCAAATTTTGCAATAGAGTAAGCATATTTTATTTTTATTTCTAAAATCAACACATTATCCTTACTGTTCATTCTACCGTTAAATGACACAAAAAACAACTTACAAAATTAAAAGCACAAGTTTGCGTAAGGAAATATGCAGAATCAATAAAAAAGAAGGTCGCAAAACCTTCTTTATGTAATCATGATACATTTCTGTGCCGAGGAGAGGACTCGAACCTCCACGCCCGAAGGCACCAGTTCCTAAGACTGGCGTGTCTACCATTTCACCACCTCGGCATATTCAATTTCCTAGCGTCAATAAGCTCTCTTCTACTCTACCACATCAAAGAGTTTTTTCAAACGATCCACCTCCGGCCCAAGTGCGCCATCATCGCTGTACTCACCACCATGCATTGCCTGCTTACCGTACGTCTCTCGTCGCGCATCAAGATGAATGTTTATAACACATTCATTGAAGCCCTTCTCTTTTGCATAGATATGGAAACGCGGAAAGTCGCCCTGCCCTAATGGCCGCACAAAAGCCATCTCGCCACTACCAACATGCTTTTGAAAAGCGTACCCGGCACGACGCAATGCAACAGTTACGTTATCTCGTAATCGTATTGTAAAACGCATATCTTTTTACTTTACCCAGTAACGCTTTTTGAGTGCCGCTTCATCTTCCTTGCGTTGCAACGCAATGCGCTCTCGCGCACGCGCGCGTAGCGTATCAAGATCTTCCTCATTAAGCTCCATTGCACGCTTCCTCAGGTATGGTAACGTATTTTTTGATGCATCGTCAATAACTTCTGCAAGAAGTGTTTCAAGAATCGCACCAATCTTTGGTCCCGGGGTAAAGCCCATTTCTTTAATCATAATATCGCCGTTGATTTTGAGCATTTTGACATTGACAGCATCATGTGACACCTTCTCAACCATGTATTCAAAGTGACGCAGTTTATACGGTTTTGCCTTCGCACTGCCACTACCCAAACGATCACCAATGCGCACGTCAATTAAATCTTTGATATTTTCCTTGCCGACTTTCGCAATAACACGACGCACTGCACTTTCCGTTACTTCACCGACACTATAGTAAAACATATGATTACGTACAAGAAGCGCCGTATGATCAATAACTTTTTTAGGGTAACGCATACGTGAAAGAATCTTACGCGCCATGCGCTCACCAATATATTCATGATTATAGAATGTACAATTGCGACCAACACCGCGCTTTGAACGTGGTTTACCAACATCATGCAAAAGTGCGGCAAGTCGTACGGAAAGCTTTGCACTTGGACACATCGCCAAAGCACGTAAATTATGCTCCCACACGGTATAAATATGATGGTGATTTTGCTCCACACCAATCCCCTCTTCCAATTCCGGCATGAAGTGCTTGAGCAAATGCATGTCAGAAAGTAATTGTATGCCCTGTCGCGGATGTGAACTCATCACAATACGCGAAAATTCATCACGTATACGCTCAATGGCAATGTCCTTAATACTATCAGCATGTGCAACAATTGCATCCCTTGTACGCTGTTCAATATCAAAACCAATCTCGGCGCAAAAACGCACAGCACGCATCATGCGCAATGCATCTTCCTCAAAACGCCGTTGCGGATCACCAACAGCGCGAATACTTTTGCGCCGAATATCCTCTCTACCACCAAAGGGATCACGGAGCACATCGTCTTCACCGAGCGCCATCGCATTTATCGTAAAATCACGACGCGCCAAATCCTCCTCAATCGTGTCTACAAACACCACATCATCAGGCCGTCGCTTGTCACTGTACGTTGTCTCTATACGATATGTCGTTACTTCTATAACATCATGTTCGCGCCCTTCTTTTCCATGCGGCAAAAACGGTGTAACCTTTACACCAACGGTACCAAAATCATTCTCATAAAAACTATCCGAGAAAAGTGTCTGTACCTCTTCCGGACGCGCATTTGTTGTAATGTCCCAATCCTTTGGCTGACGACCAATAACCATATCACGCACACATCCACCAACAACAAACGCCTCATGCCCGGCAGTGGTAAGCGTTTTGATAACATCTTTTACATTTTGCGGAACCTTTTCGTACATACATCAAATGTACACCACTTCTTCAATAATCTCAATAACATACCCATAAGCATTTGACAAGTTACCGCCTTTTCTGCTACACTTCTAGGGTATTTTGATTAGATATTATTTCCGAAAAGACATGTCTACAAAGCGAACATACCAACCGAAAGTACGAAAGAGAAAGCGTGTGCATGGCTTTCTTTCGCGCATGAAAACTGCCGCAGGTCGCGCAGTTATTAAGCGTCGCCGTCAGAAGGGGCGCAAGAGACTTGCTGTATAGCATCATCGTCAAAATGTTACCACGACAACATCGTCTCTCAACAAAGCAATTTGACGCCGTATGGAAGCGTGGCACCTCTGCGTGCGGCGCTTTTGTGTGTGCACGCGTGCTCATTGCACAAGATATAAAGGAGGTGCGTTGTGGCTGTGCTATACCCAAAAAGCATGCACGCACAATCGTTAGGCGCAATAGACTGCGCCGACGCATTTACGGTGCTCTTGAGAGCATTATGCATACGATGCATATACCTATGCACATTGTTATTACGCCAAAAACAACACTTAACAATGTTAGCTATGATGCACTTTGCACTGATCTTGCAAAAACGATAGCAAAGGCACATGTACGCGCAAAGAAAAGATGATGGTGTATACTTGTAATGTATGTCATGTAATATACATACATGCTTAATATCTCTTATTTACTGTAACTAATTACTATGGGTTCTCTCTTTAATACATTTGTTGTTAATCCACTCTATAACATTCTCATTGCTGCTTACGAATTTATCCCGCCACATGATTTTGGTATTGCAATTATTGTTGCAACCATTCTTATCAAACTCGCAATGCTTCATCTCTCAAAGAAACAAATTGAGAGTCAGAAAAAAATGCAGGAATTGCAACCAAAAATCAAGAAAATTCAGAAAGAGCACAAGGATGACAAAGAAAAGCAAACAAAAGAGATTCTTGCGCTTTATAAAAAACACAACACAACCCCTGTTTCCGGCTGCCTTCCTCTCATTATTCAAATGATTGTCTTTATCGCCTTTTACCGCATTCTCTTTGGCATGAAGGGCGCAGAAGTGATTGTTGATAGCGCACGCCTCTATCCTTTTATACACAATCCGGGAACAATGACGCCAACACTCCTTGGCATCATTGACTTACACACACCAAGTCCACTTCTTGCAGTTCTTGCAGCGGCTGGACAGTATCTTCAGATGAAAATGATGATGGCACAGCGCTCAAAAGACACATCAGCCGAGAAAAAAACACCATCAAAAGACGCCGATGCACCGGCTATACAAGACTTTGCAGAAATTATGACGAAACAAATGGTCTACATAGCGCCTGTGATGACGCTTCTTATTGGTTTCACTTTCCCTGGCGGTCTTGCTCTCTACTGGTTTGTGTCAACACTCTTTATGATCGTACAACAATACTATCTTACCCATACGAAAAAGTCGGTGAAAGCATCATAAATTGCAAAATATATGGCACTCGGCAAACAACTTGCTTACAACGTTATTGTCAACGTTGTAATGAAAGTCGCGTCAACGGCACTTGCACTCGTTGGCATTGGTCTTGTAACACGCTATCTTGGTACGGCCGGTTTTGGTGCATACGCAACAGTCCTCGCCTTCTTCGCTCTTCTTGTCGCATTTGCTGACTTCGGTCTCTATCATATCACTGCACGCGATATCGGCAGACAACCAGTAGAGGAAGAACAAGAAACAATCGAACGCATTTTCACACTGCGCATTATTATCTCTTTTTTCGTTTTTGCTATTGCTGCGACGGTAGTGCCGTTTTTACCGTATACGCATGATGTACGTTTTGCCATTATTCTTATTGGTGTTGCCTTTCTTTTTTCTTCCAGTTATGGCCTCCTCAATAGCGTTTTTCAAAAACATCTGCGCATGGACCTCGTTGTCATTACAGAGTTTTTTGGCAAGGTTCTTCAGGTCGCATGGATTGCCGGCGTAATGTATTTTGACGCCGGTTTCATATGGCTTGTTGCCGGCGTTGTTGCGGCAATGGGATTTAACTTTCTCATTATCACATTTCTCGTCCGTCGCTATGTAAAACTCCGCCTCGTATGGGATCCGACGTACTGGCGCACATTTCTTGCACAATCTCTTCCGATGGGTATCGCCGCCATTATTACGTTCTTTTACTTTAAGGTTGACATGATTCTTCTCTCTTTTCTTCAAAATGACATTGCAGTTGGTATTTATGGTGCGGCATATAAAATCATGGAAAACCTTATATTCTTCCCTGCCATGGTCATGGGCCTCATGCTTCCTATTCTCTCACGCACGCTTACACAGAATCGTGTACAATTTACGCATTTTGCGAATAAAACACTAAAGGTCTTTTCTGCTATCATCCTTCCCATCGTCACAGGCATTTTGTTTCGCGCGGAAGATATTATGCGTATCGTCGGTGGCCCTGATTTTAATTACGAGGCATCGGCAACCGTTCTCCGCATTCTCGCCGGCGCGCTTCTTTTCATTTTTCTTGGACAGTTCTTTACAACACTTCTCCTTGTTGGCAATCTCCAAAAGTACCTCATGAGTGCACTTGCCGTTTGTGCATTTTTTAACGTCACGGGCAACTGGCTCCTCATTCCCCACTTCTCTTACATTGCCGCAGCAGGCATGTCATTTGCAACAGAAGGTCTTGTTGTAGCACTAAGCATGTTTCTTGTCGCACGACACATCAGATACATGCCTCGTATCCCACAGCTATTACATATTATTGGCGCAAGTGGTATCATGGCATTGACACTCTTTTTTACAATGTCACTCAATATCTTTACGGTTATCGCACTCTCAATAGCTGTATACGCTGTTGCACTCTGGTTTACACGTGCAATTAGTATGGAAGAAATTCGCGCAATCTTTTTTTCAAAAAAAGATATCGCGTAAAAAACAAAACATAAAAAGCATAATAAAAAAAGCGTATGCCAAAAGTTTACGCGGTTATTCTCAACTATAATAGCGGTGAGACTCTTGATGCATGTCTTAACGCCGTTTTTCGCACGCAGTACAATGGTGACTTTCACGTAGTTGTTGTAGATAACGCATCTACAGACGGCTCTCTCGAAGAAGCACGAGAGCGATTTCAGCATGCTGAGTTTATAAGAAATTCAAAAAATATCGGCTTTGCAGCCGGCAATAACGTTGGCATTCGCTTTGCCCTTGAACGTGGCGCTGATTACGTCATCCTCATCAATAGCGATGCAATCATTGAAACAACAACTATTGCGCGCCTTGTACGTGCCGGCGAAAAATGTGCAAAACCGTCAGTTTTATGTCCAATTATCACAGAGCCATCTGGTAAGATTTGGTATGCCGGTGCGACAGTTAACTGGCACGCTATGCGCATCATGCATACCACAACCACCCCACACACCACACACACAACAACCGTCATACCGACAGAGAGTGCAACCGGATGTGTTGTAAGTATTCACAAAGATGTGTTTAAGGAAATCGGCCTACTCAATGAATCATACTTTCTCTACTACGAAGATGCTGATTTTTCATACTGTGCACGCAAAAAACACTTTGTCGTCGGCGTTGTGCCCCGCGCAAGAGCACTTCACTATGAGGTAAGTGAGGCGCCGCACAATAGACCGCTCAAAGTATATTGGCTCGTCTTGAGCGCACTTCTCTTTTTTACGGCACACGCATCGTGGTATCATAAAATACTCTACAAAATTATTATCCCTCTTCGCATACTAAAAGGTTACTATGCCCCATCCGACAAAAAACTTGCACCACACGTCCGTCGCGCATTCAAAGATTTCCGCAACGCGCGCAAACACTACATCTCCCACTGCTAAAGAGCAACGCTTCATCGTAACGGCGAGTATCGTCAATTTTAACACCGCAAAAATCATAAAAGAGTGCGTTGCACGTGCGGAACACTACATTCCACATCTCGCAGAGATAATTGTCGTCAATCACTCACATGAAAACCTCTCTCTGAAAACTACACTGCCACTTACTATCATTGCACAAAAAAATCGCGGCTTTGGCGCCGGTCACAATCGTGCTATTGCAACCATTGCACAAAAATATTCTGCAGAGAAATATGTTCACATTCATGCAATTCTTAACCCCGATGCATTTCTTATACAAACAGTTGCGCCACTCTTTACACACTTTGTCGACAGGTCTGTTGCCGTTGTTGCACCACAACTCGTAGATGAACACGGTGTATACGATCCTTACTGCGCCGGCAAAAAACCGACACTCTTGCGTATTTTGCGCGAAAAAATTCTCAAAAGAAAATTGCCATCAACGCCAACATCCGTTGACTGGGTTAGTGGCGCGGCAATGTTCGTACGGGTACATGATTTTATGTCAATTGGCAGTTTTGATGAGCGCTACTTTCTCTATTTTGAAGACACTGATCTCTGCACACGCCTTAAAAAACAAAAGAGAAAGATTATTTTTGATCCACGCGTAACAGTCATTCATAAAAGTGGTCAGAGTTTTGCAAGTTTTACAGAACAAAAACGTCATTACGATACTGGGCAAGACCTCTATTTTCGTACGCACCATACTATTCTTTACGCAACAGCACAGCGTATTATGCGCGCACTCTGGCGACGATGGCGCTAAACATGCTACTCTGAAAAGAAGCCGTTTGTATTATCATGCAGAAATTTCTCACACTCTTAGCATTTATTATTCCATTTCAGATAGCTCTTTCGCCATTGAGCGGTTTTGATATTGCGCTCATTCGCATTCTTATCACATTTGCCTTTTTTGCCTTTCTTATACACATTACCGTCACCAGTACACTTTCTTTTACACGCTCATCTATCCCACTGCTCATTGCCGCCTTTCTCGCAAGCACACTTCTTTCATCTTTCAATGCACACGACTACACATGGTTTATACGAAAATTCATATTTCTTCTGAATTTCTTTGTGCTGTTTTTTGTCATTACCGGCACGGTACGCTCGTGGGCAGCAGCGGCACAGCTGCTGCGCACGGCACTTCTTGGTGGCATCGCCGCTGCCGCCATCGCACTCACCCTATGGGCGGCGCAGTTTATTGTTGGTGCAGATGCCGTTATGCACTTCTGGGGAGCGCTTATCGCACCACTCTTCCTCGGGCAGACGTTTGCGCACACGGTCGCGACGTACTCCAGCGCCTACGTCAACATCGCCGGCACAGACTACCTGCGCGCCGTCGGCTTCTTCCCAGATCCGCACGTGGCCGCGTTCTTCTTTGAGATGCTTGTACCATTCGCGCTGGCTGCCGCCGTCACTGCACACACACGCAAGAAACGTCTACTGTGGCTCATTGGCAGTGCGCTTCTCATCGGCGCCACACTCACCACGTTCACACGTGGCGCCTACGTCGCACTCTTTGTTGGCGCACTCTTTGCAGTTGCAACGCTCCTTATCCGAGCGCGCACCATCTCTGTGCGCAAACTCTTCCTCACTACACTTGGCACACTTGGTGTTGTTGGCATTCTTCTCTTTAGCACACCTCTTGGCGCACGCGCCTTTTCCATCATCAGCAACCCGGACTCCTCCATCACCCAGCGCGTTCTCATTTGGCGGGATGCCGCCAACATCATCATAGACCATCCGCTTCTCGGCGTCGGTCTTGGTAACTATCCCCTCACCGTCAATCCGCAGGCTGACTACCGCGACCCGTACTACGCACACAACCTCTACCTGGACATTGCTGCAGAAACAGGCATCTTCACAGCACTCATCTGGATTGCGCTTATTCTCACCGCCATTGCGCGCTTCCTGCGCTACCATCCACGCGCTCACGGTCTCGCCGGCGCCACAAGTCTTGTCATTCTCAGCACGCACGGACTCTTTGACACCATGCTCTTTAGCGTTCACACGCTCCCCCTTCTCCTCATCATCCTTGCCGCAAGCACCTACGCAAAGGGAAGTGATTAATCCCTCAGAACAAATAGCGCCTAAAGCTAAAAGCCCACACTATTTATCACCATGTCTATGGTTTAAGAAGTTGATAATGACACTCCTATAGTGTGGCGCACAATATCCAAAACTAATAGCTCCCCGAGCGCAAAGAACCGCATAGCGCGTCCTTCGTGTAAACTTAATTCATCAACGTCCTCGGACAATTCTGTAGCAAAGATATAATCTTCTACATCTGTATCCTCTTTCTCCTGTACTGATTTAAGATGGTGGCGCTGTTTTTTAGTATCACACAATCTCTTCGCGAATTTCCCTCATAAGACAATCTCTGACTCTTCGTCATGTTCAATGCGTCCACCAACGCGACCAATATCAATCATAGGCACAAGAGTAGCTAACCATTTTAGCATGGTTTAGGTGCTAAAGTATCCTAGACCAAAATCTAATTGTTTTTTGCGAAATTTGGGAGAGGCTGATTTGACATTCCTTTTGAACCTAATTGCGTCAAATCTGCCGAACCGGATACACGCTGTTATATGACGTAAATTTTTAATTTTCGTTAGCTTTAGTCAAATGCCGGATACATTCCAATCCCTGCTGAAATGAAAAAGTGAATCATAAAAATGAGTAATAACAAATTGAAAACAAATAACAATCTACTTATATATTTTTTATAGTTATTATCAGAGTAGAAATGTTTAGAATATAAAATAGAAAAGATAGAAAAAGATAGTGGCATTAAATACATACCAATCAATAAAAGGTATTCCAATGGGAAAGATAGTAAATTTGCTAAGTCAGAGTATGCCCACATAACAAATATTGTCCACCAAGTAGAAGGGATGAACTGACATATTAGAATAATGGATGCTATTATCTTTGAAATTACAATCAGATTTATTTTTTTCATTTTTTGAATGTGGTTAAAATTAAAATTTTATTTCATATAACGTTTCTGAATATCTGAAGTTGCGATAGCAATTTGGGTGAAGAAGTCTGCAAGACTTCGTAACCTCATATCCCTTGTTATATTCCCCGAATGGCTGAAATTTAGTGCAACGTTCCGAAGGAAAATTTCAGAGTTACGAGCCAGCCCGTTAGATAGAATCAGCAAATTCTCTTACTTCATCTTCAAATATCAATTCGTGTTTAGAAATCTCTTTGACTTCTTTAGGTAATTTTGAAATGTCAAAAAATCTTATAGGTTTGCCTAATTTTTTAAACATTTGAATTTCAGCAAGAACTCCATCACTAATTTCTCCATAAACCCATAATTCATCACATCTTTTCATGAGGTTATTATTTCCATTTCTAACTAAGTCTCTTTCAACTAATTCATAGAGATAATAACCGAATACATTAAAAGGGTTTATGGGAATAACACCTTGTTCAAAGGCGTGCTTACAGATTAACATTCTTTGATGGAAGTTCTTGCAAGATTGGGCAGTAAAAACTACTTTCTTTTCTTCTTGAAGATTTTTTGCAACATGATTAAATTCACTCATAAGAATTGATATTTGATTAAATTATATAAATGTAATGCTTTGTATGGCTGGCTGGCTCGTAATTGAATATAACTGGTTTTTATCTACACTCTACGTCTGAATTGTAGCAAAAGATTGTATGTTATACAAACTTTTGCTACAATTCCTGTATGGATAAAATTTTAGAGAAAACCGACCGGCTGTTGCGACTGCGCAACTACTCCCCTAAAACGCGTAAAGCCTATTTGCTTTACATTAAAGATTATATCACCTTTTCTAAGAAAAACAGAATCAAAGATAAGCGAAAAGCTATTGAGGAATTTTTGCTTGATAAGCATAAACGCAAGCAATCTCCACAAACCATCAACCTTGCACTCAATGCCGTAAAATTTTTATATGCGGAAGTTTTGAAAGATCCACAGAAGATTGATTTAAAATTTGCCAAAAGAAATAAGAAATTGCCAGTTGTTTTGTCGCGAGAAGAAATTGAAAAAATTATCAACGCAACTGATAATGTAAAATACCGCCTTATGATTTCACTCGGCTATGCCTGTGGATTGCGTGTTAGCGAAGTCATTAACTTGCGTGTGGTCGATTTGGATATTGATGAACTGATAGTGCATATCAAAGAGGCAAAGGGAAAGAAAGACAGGATCTCAGTACTACCCGAGAGGCTGCAAAATGACTTGCGGAATATTATTGCCGGGAAAAATGCGAACGATTTTGTCTTCGGTTCTAATCGTGGCGATAAACTGACAACCACTTCATTGCAAAAAATGTTTCGCAAGAGCCTGATAAAAGCACAGATTAAAAAACCTGCCACTTTTCATTCTCTGCGACATTCTTTTGCTACTCACCTCCTTGAAAATGGCACCGATATGCGCTATGTTCAAGAGCTTCTGGGACACACAAATATCCGCACGACACAAATATACGCCAAAATAACAAATCCAAAGCTAAAAAATATTAAAAGTCCGCTACAATAAATGCTACATCATTTTACAAAAATTACCCTTCGCACACTAATTCCGCTCACAATTCTTGCATCACCACTATATCTGATACGATTTTCCATTTTTGACATACCAACAAATGTATTGGAGGTATTGGTGTTAATAATCGTCGGTATAACACTGTGGCACGCTTGGGGCACAAAAACAAAGAGTGGCGCGCGCAGGTGCTTTCAGCACTTTTTGCGAGATAACACGCCGCTGCGGATTGTGCTTATAGCGTGGACGCTCATGACTATAGGCACATTTCTCTCTACAGCCGCCGGCGGCGCGTGGCACACCGGACTTGGAATTGTGAAGGGGTGGTTTGTGGTGCCGTTTGTGTTTTTGCTCTGCGTGCACTATGCGCTGCGGCACGCAATCATCTCGCGCATACACATCTTCCGTGCGCTAATCGTCGGTGGTGCCTTTGTCGCTACTGCAGCAATTATTTATGCTTTTTTAGATATTTTTACCTATGACCACCGTTTGCGCGCGTTCTACCTCTCCCCTAATCACCTTGCCATGTCACTGGCACCGATTATTCCACTCATGTTTACCGATTATATATTGGTACGACATTATCATCACTCAAGGAAAACGTATATATTTATCGTCTTTGCACTTATACTTACCGGCATCGTACTTGTACTCACACGCTCCCTTGGCGGCATTATCGCGGCAAGTGGTGGCCTTGTGCTTTTTTTCGCATCATACTATCGGTCATGGCGTATGTTTACCGGTAGCATGCTCGCACTTTCCCTAATATTTTCCCTTGTACTTGCTACACTTTGGCGCACACCACGCATACAAGACTTCTTTACATATTCACACCACTCTTCTCTCGCATCACGATATGTAATCTGGCATGTTGCCACTGACATTATTGCGGATCACCCGCTTTTTGGTGTTGGACCAGGTAATTTTCAATTTGTCTACCTTGCATATCAAAAAAACTACCCACCTTATCCGGAATGGGCAGTTCCACAACCACACAATCTCTTTCTTGCTTTTTGGCTTCAGACTGGCATAATCGGCCTCTGTGGCTTTATACTTGTCGTATTGCTCATAGGTAAAAAGTACATTTGCATTGTACAAAAGAAAAAATACGCAAAAGATGATATCATTGTACTCGGTGCTATGTGTGCACTTGGCATCATTATGATACATGGGCTTGTTGACACGCCCTACTGGAAAAATGATCTTGCGCTTATTTTTTGGCTCCTTGTGTTACTTGCGAGCATACAGAATGAAAAAGACGATAGAAAAAACACTAGACTTATTTATCAACAAGTAGAGAACGTTTGTAAACATCAAGATGCTCAAGCACCATACTTGTGCCGCGCGCCACACAAAGCTGTGGGTCTTCTGCAATAAAACACGGCACGCCAATCGTTTTTGTGATGAGGCGATCAAGATTACGTAAAAGCGCGCCACCGCCGGAAAGAATCATGCCTTTATCCATAATATCTGCCGCCAACTCCGGTGGTGTTTCTTGCAGCACCTTACGGATAGCATTAATAACTTCACGTAATTCATCCTGCAATGCTTCCGTCACTTCCGTAGATGTGATTTTAATTGTACGCGGCAGACCACCCGTTAAATCGCGTCCACGTACCTCCATTATTTCTTCTTTAGCAAAAAGGATTGCGGAACCAATTTTTTTCTTAATTTCTTCGGCAGTGCGCTCACCAATGGCAAAACTGTGATTGCGCTTGATATAGTCAATGATTGCTTGATCAAAGCGATCGCCACCGACGCGCGCACTTGTCGCAGCCACAATGCCACCAAGCGATAAAATTGCGATTTCCGTTGTGCCACCGCCAATATCAATAATCATATTCCCCTGCGGTCCATGAATGGGAATATTCGCGCCAAGCGCGGCAAGAATTGGCTCCTTGACAACGTATGCGCGCTTTGCGCCAGCCTTTATGGCAGCATCAATGACAGCGCGACGCTCCGTTGATGTGATGCCGGCAGGAATGGAAACGAGAACTTCAGCACGAAATGGCTGGTATTTTTTCACAACCTTGCCTATAAAATAGCGCAACATTGCCTCTGTTATGCGATAATCAGCAATTGCACCATCACGCAATGGACGGCTTGTCATAATTTGATCCGGCGTGCGACCAAGCATTTCTTTTGCTTCATTACCAACGGCAATGACACTATTTTCCACAATTGATATTGCAACAACCGACGGTTCGTTTGCAACAATACCCTTACCCGGCACAAAAACAAGCGTATTCGCCGTACCAAGATCAATACCGATTTTCGTTGTAAAAAAAGACATGCTCCACTCTATACAAATTAAGAAAATACGGATTGTATAGTATTATAGCATACCCTTACACACTGCACGTATCGTTGACAAGTTCAACACCGGCGCCAATTGAGCGTAAGCGCTCCGTAAGATTCTCGTACCCACGATTAATTTGATAGACGTTGCGCAACATTGATGTTCCTTTTGCGCCAAGCATCGCCACAAGAATAATGGCAGCAGGACGCAGTGCTGGTGGCGACATCATCTCTGCCGGCATAAGTTTTGTTGGTCCCTCAATATAGACACGATGTGGATCAAGAAGGGTTACACTGACACCGAGCCGTGACAGCTCCGTAAAATAAATAGAGCGATTCTCATAAACCCAGTCATGTATGAGTGTACGCCCTTGCGCAACAGCGGCAATTGGTGCAAAGAATGGCACATTATCAATGTTAATGCCGGGAAATGGCCGTCCATAGATCTTTTCACGAAGTGCCTTTAGATGTGACGGATATATGGTAATATCAACAAGACGCGTCTTGCCATTGCGTGCTTTGTAAGTATTGCTCACGTCAAAAATGAGGCCCATGCGACGTAATTTTTCCAATTCAAGCTCCAAAAAATCAATTGGGCAACGTGTAATTGTCAGTTTTGAGCGCGTTGTTATTGCCGTTGCAATAAATAGCATCGCCTCAATAGGGTCCTCGCTTACTTCGTAAGTAACATCACGATTAATATCGGCGCATCCTTCAACAACAAGGCGTGTCGTTCCAATACCAGTTATCTTCACACCGAGTTTTTGCAAGAAAAAACAAACATCTTGCACCATGTAATTGGCACTTGCCATGTGTATCTCCGTACGCCCCGGTATCTGAGCGGCAGCAAAAAGCACATTTTCCGTTACCGTATCACCAGATTCATAGAGTACAACCGTACGTTGTGGCAGACTGAGTCGCGCGTGCACGCTAAAATCCGTTCGCGTCGCCACAACATCAATACCAAAAGATTCCAGCGCGTACGCATGTGGCGCAACACTGCGCGCACCGAGACGGCAACCACCGGATTGTGGAATTTTGTATTTTTTTAAAAAGCGCGCAAGAACTGGTAACAAAAAGATAATACTCCGCGTCCGCATTGCAGCAACGCGATCAATATTTTTTAAACTTATCCTCTTTGGCGGAATAATGCATACATCTCGCCCCTCACGTGTTATCTTTACACCAATACTCTTCAAAACCTCTATGAGACGCTCAACCTCTTCAATACGTGGCACATTGCGCAATGTTGTTTTACCGCGATTAATGAGTGCGCCCATAACAAGTGCAACAGCTGCATTTTTTGATGTGTTAACGGCAATTGAGCCAGACAGTTTCTTTCCACCATGTACGACAAAATGATCCATTCTTTTTTAGATTAAAGACAAAAACATTACCACAATAGTGCTTTGATTCTACAACATGGTACTATCCAGATCAATAGCACGGCGTCGTGCGCGAATAAAGATACTTATAACCACAGCAAAACTTACAATACTCTGTATGATAACAAGAGCTAGCGCGCTATAGTGCATTAACACGCTCCTTGATGATAGTGCGGTGCTTAAAACAGTATCTACGTTATCAAGCATAGCATTGACCTTACTGACGACAGCAGTGAAGAAGTCACGTATTTGCATGTTAAATATATGCCCATCATTGCTGACACCAAAGCGCTCCGCAAATGCACCATTTACACGCGGAGAGAGCGTGCGCACCGAACGCTCCGGCACAGACCGACCACTTTCTGGAAGAAATGATGCAACATCACCAACACGCCTACCAAAAAACTGCACAACAACAAGCTCTCGCGTGCCACGAATAGTACCGATCGTAGTGGCAATACCGGTATCCCTGTATTGCGCATTGAGAATATTACGCCGGTGAAGCGCACTTTTCATCCATGCATCATGTTGTTTTTTGCTATCTGTAAAGCCAATTGCAAGATTTTCACCGGCAAAAGCATAATTGTAACCAGCATTTCGTATCCATTTCCATGGCGCATTACCATCAGGATCGTTATGCGAAAAATACTTACGACGCACCATATCGCGCACTTTGTTTTCAGCGGCTACACGCAATTTTGCATTCATTCTTAATGGTGTCAGCCCTCTCTGCATACGCTCTTTGTTAATGAGAGAAAGGATCTTTTGCGCCGTAATGTCTTCACTACCATACGAGATAGACACGCCAACAAAAAACAGCAGAAAGAGCATGTACATAAAAGCAAATGCCTTGCCACCATCACGGAATATATAAATTTTTCTTTTTTGTTTTTCTTTTTGCATAATGCGCATCGCAATGTAATAGTAGAATATCAGACTAAAAAACGGGTGACTCCGTGTTGCGCTTATACGCCTTACACAGAGAATCACCCATTTTTTCTATTCCTACCAATATATTAGCATACATTATGTATAAAGTCAATAATTTATAGAATATAAATGAAACAATGTCAAATTATTGGCTTGGCACACATCTCACAATGCATCAATAATCATATAACGTATGACAAAGTGGAGCTATTTGAGCGTATAACATCATATGTAAATGTATGATGTTATCATACACAAAGATGGAGGTACTACAATATATATGATATTATATGATAAACAATAATATTCTATGTTTTAAGAAATATGCTGCATTTCTCCTTCTGTTGGCACATGATCAAAATTAACTAAATAAAGAAAAGCAAAGAACAATTAATTTCCCATTGTTCCACGTGGAACAATGGGAAGCTTTTTTTTAAAAAATAAACAAAAAAATATGAATACATAAAAGAAATTTTATTCTTATTTTTTTAACAGTAAAATGTTCCACGTGGAACATTATTACTTAAAAAAAAGAATTACAACACTATACAAATCAACAAAAACCGAATCATCTAGCATAACAAAAGAATATAGTTTTTCTACAAAAATTTACATAAAGTAAAAAGCGTGTGACATTATGTTCCACGTGGAACATAATTGATTAAAAAGTAGTAACAGCGTCCTATAAAAAATGTTCAGCGCAAAAAAGCAGTTGCTTATTACCATCTTTATTATTTGGTTCGTAAAAATGCAAAAATACTTGCATATTGTTCCACGTGGAACAATTTTCTTTTTTTGTCACAAAAGATATAAAGACGTCTATATAATAGAGTGTATGCCGGTATGTTCTGAACCATTTAGAAATAAAAAATATTTTTGTTCAGCATTATTTACACGCCCAAAAATAAAAAATCTTAGTAAAGTAACTTTTTATACGAATAATAATTTACTACTTTAATAATGTTCCACGTGGAACATTTTATTGTTTAAAAAGTAACACACTCAACGTAATTGTTCCACGTGGAACATATTAAGCGACCCAATATATTAAATATGCAATATACAAAGCGCCTAAGAAATACAGATTAATAATTTTACATGATAGGTAATCGCAAAAGATGCTGCAGGAGTAATATCGTGCCAATAGATCAAATAGAAAACTAAATATATAATAAATACACTATCACAGAGAAAATTACATTTCCATATAAAATTGATATTTATTGCTAGAAAGAGGAAGTCTTTTTATGCGTATGCAATGTTCCACGTGGAACATTATTCACTTATCATACATCATCACACTGTTATATACTTGACAAATACAATATACTATTACATAGTAATGATATGTAAACGTTTTTGTTTGTCAAATTTACTTTTTGCATATACTCTATTAAGAAAGGTATCTCCTCATGTCCCCATAGTTCAATGGATAGAACGAGAACCTCCTAAGTTCTAGATGACTGTTCGACTCAGTCTGGGGACACATCACATCAACAGTTGATTTCTTTTATAAACATGCTATACTCTCAGGTTGATTTATAATACTGTGCATTTATGACAAATCGCGTTCTTAAAATTAATACACTTATCAAACAGATTGTCTCCGATATTATCGCGCGCAAATTACACCTCAAATCAAATGTTTTTCTTACAATATCGCGCGTGTACACAACAAATGATCTCTATCAATCAACTGTTTTTGTAAGTGTTTTTCCGGCATCTGAAGCACGCTATGCTATCAAAACACTAGAGCACGAGCAAGGACTCATAAAGAAAACGCTTTCGCAGAAACTAAATCTACGAAAAATGCCGAAAATTTCATTTGTTTATGACGATACAGAAGAACGTGCAGACAAAATTGAAAAGATTTTCCACGATCTTAATTTATGATAAACCACAAATACGCATCACTTCAATACATACTCACGCATGCAAGAAATGTTCTCCTTGTTGCTCACTCACGCCCCGATCCTGACACCATTGGTGCATGTGTCACACTTTATAGCTATCTGCACACGCATAATATTCCTGTAACACTTACGTGCACCGATGCATTTCCAAATACTTTTGATACTTTTTTACCATCATACAACATCATACAGACATGCGATATCAGTAATTTCGCGCAATTTGATGTCATCATTGGCAGCGATAACATTGACCGTGGCTTCGACAAGATAATAAAACACTTACCGAAAAGTGATCATATCACAGTTGGCATCGATCATCATCCTCACACGAATATACATCCCGACCTTCTCATTACAAATCCGGCAGCATCAAGTACATGTGAAATTCTCCATGATTTTTTCGAATACATTGCACATACACCAACACAAAAAGAGGCGAACGCGCTTGCCATCGGTATCCTTGGTGATACACGCCTCTTTCATAACCCAAATACGTCAGCACACGTTCTTGATGTTATGGCACATCTTCTTGATGCACATATTCCTCTTTCACGCATTATAAGAGAGTCATTTCTTACAAAGCGCCTAGATACACTACAACTCTGGGGCATTGCACTAAAAAACGCAAAACGCCTCTCTCCATCTGGCGCAATAGCATCTGTCATTACAGGGCGTCACATCGCCACAAAAAACATTCCACAGGAGGAATTAAAAGAAGAGTTGAAAGAAGTTGCATCACTTTTGTGCAGTGTGCCACACACACCATTTGCACTTGTCCTCATTCAACTTAAAGACGGCATTGTAAAGGGAAGTATTCGCACAGAAAAGGGCAGTGGCATTGACACATCTCGTATTGCAAGACTTCTTGGCGGGGGCGGTCACACACTTGCGAGTGGCTTTGAAATTAGTGGTACAATTAAAAAGACGGACAATACATGGTGCATCGTCTAAAAGTCGCACTTTTTACTGGTTTTTTTACTGAGTCATGCAAACAAAGCAAGAAAAACTTGATCATATCAACAAAGTAATGGAAGCGCTTTGCCCCTGTCAACTGCGCAAAACAGCAACGCAAGCCGTTTACGGTGCTGGCAATGCTGATGCTGATGTTATGTTTATTGGGGAGGCGCCGGGAAAACAAGAAGATCTTAAAGGCGTGCCATTTGTTGGCGCTGCGGGAAAATTTCTTGATGAAATGCTCGCAAGCATCAATATTAAGCGCAGTGATGTCTACATCACGAACGTTGTTAAATACCGTCCGCCAAACAATCGCGATCCTCTCCCGCAGGAAGTAGCAGACTGCTGGCCATGGCTTCAAGAACAAATCAATATCATTAAGCCAACACTTATTATTCCTCTTGGACGCCATGCACTGGAGCGTTTTGTACCGGGACGAAAGATATCAGAGGATCACGGTAAGGCATTTAGACGCACAATTGATGGTTGTGGTACATATGTTTTTTATGCACTTTATCATCCGGCGGCAGCGCTCTACAACGGCTCCCTCCGCGAGACACTCATTGCCGATTTTGCACGCATCCCAGCGCTCCTCAAAAAAATCAAAAATGACACAAAACACGCTTTAAATTGACGGAAACGAGACCTTTTGGTACTCTAAAGAAGTTAATTGATATATGGTCGCGTGGCCGAGTGGTTAGGCAAGGGTCTGCAAAACCCTGTACCCCGGTTCAATTCCGGGCGCGACCTCATCATTCTTGTAAATGGAGTACGCCGCGGTGGTGGAATTGGTAGACACGTTGGACTCAAAATCCAATGATAGCAATATCGTGCGGGTTCAAGTCCCGCCCGCGGCACATATGAACGCAGCGAATACTGCTGTGAGAAAGAAAACACGCCAACTACTTGGCGTGTTTATGTTGCCATAAAAAGCACAAAGACAGCACGATAACTTGACATACCATCTCTATCTTGCAAACTGGAAAATGTATGTTTTTCTGTAGTATATATTTGACTTTATAGCAAATATACTGTAGAATAATAATGGTTCTTTTTTAGATTATCCACGCGCAATGCGTGGCCCTTACTCGTGGGTAACGAGCGGAGAAAACGACAATGAAACTAACGACAGCGTACGTCATCTTTAGCGTACCGGTGGCGGCAGTTGTAGCCCACAAAATGGGCTACTGTGAAGCGACCCGTGGTGTAAAAGATGGCATGCTCTTTTTGAGCATGGCACTTGCAGCCATCGGCCTTGGGTACAGATTGTTATTTTTTAAATACAATAAAATATTTCCATTTGACGTGTTCGTCTACACGTTTGCGGCAATCATCACATCATTTGGCTTCGCATTACCAAATGATGGATTGTCGTTAATGGAAATTTTAGGCATGCCTTTTTCAGTGTACATAGTGAAAAAGGCACTAGAAATAATGTTAAGCTGCATGGAAGAAGAAGAAAATCAGAACCAAATAAAAAAAATAACATTAATGCTAGCCATGAACATGGCGATGTTATTCATGGCAGCATAACTATAAGCTCCTGGCGCAGAACTATTGTGCCAGGAGCCTTTTACTATAACAACGATAATATTTATATGATAAATATATTTCTTAACTTTAATATTAGTAAATGCTAAAAACTAACATTAAAAGTTTACAATCTTAAACAATAAATACAACGCTAAAACATTTGTAATTTATGCATAACAATTTTTGGTTCAAGTTGCAAGGAAATAATATAAATACATAGACATAAGCAAGTGTTTAACTGTCAAACTCATACCAAATTAATGAATTTGTAACTTAAACAACAGAGTATCCTCGCACAAGCTGCAGCCCGGGGAAAAGCTCTGAGTAGTGGCACATATGAACGCGACGAATGCTGTATAAGAAGACACAAAATATCAAAACACCGCTACGCGCAGTGGTGTTTTGAGGTCTATAGAAAATATAAATAATTTACACAGCAACTCGCTTGCCTGAGATAATCACCTTACCAAAAAATGTCATAACAAAGATGCCAACAGCCACCATAACAATTGATGCACCAGATGGCAAATCAAGGTAGTATGATCCAATAAGACCGACAACAAAAGCTACAAAAGCGCACATACTTGCAAAAGACACATATGTGTAGAAAGAGTGCGCCACAATTTTTGCAGTTATTGACGGAATAATCAAAAGGGCGCTCACAAGAACAACACCGAGCAATTTAACACCAAGAACAACCGTTAATGAGAGCATGATGTAGAAGAGGGCATCAAGGCGTTTTGTGTTTACGCCCGATGTCCATGCCATATCATCATTAAGAGCAATAAGGATAAAATGGCGAAAGAACACAAATATCGTGAGAAGGATAGTAACTGACACGCCAAAAATCGTCCATATATTCGCCCATGTAATAGAAAGAATATTACCAAAGAGAAAACTGATAAGATCAGGCTGATAGCCGGGCTGAAGTGAGATTAGTATGATGCCAAGAGCCATACCAGCTGTAAAAATGACGCCAACAACAGCGTCTGACGCAAGCCGCGCATAGCGCTCAAGGAAGAATACAACAAGTCCAAACACAACGCCAACAATAATAGCGCCAAGAAATGGCGTGGCACCGCAAATAAGCGCAAGCGCAATACCAAGCAGTGAGGCATGTGCTATGCCATCAGCGAAAAAGGACATTTTGCGTAGCGTCATAAAGGATCCAAGTGTAGCAAGAAGTGGCGCGAGCATCATACCGGCGAGAAACGCTCTCTGCATAAATTCCATGTGTATTAAATTTGTCATAACCTAGCATTTATGTTTATGAAGTGAAACATCTGTGCCATAAAGCGCTTCAATAGTCTTTGCTGAGAGAGCGCTTTTAGGATTGCCACTGCACAACATCCTTTTATTGATACAAATTACATGTGTTGCCATTGTATTTACGACTGTGATCTCGTGCGACACCATCACAATCGTCACCTTGTAACGCTCTTTAACTTTTTTTATCAATTCGTAAAAGTTTTGTTCACCACCAATATCAACACCGCTTACCGGCTCATCGAGAAAGAGGATTGCCGGCTTACTGAGAAGTGCGCGCGCGATAAGCACGCGCTGCAACTGTCCACCGGAAAGTGCGCCAAGAAGTTTATCCTTGAATTTGTCAGCACCAATACTCTCCAAAACGCTATCAATCGCTGCTTCCGTTGCCTTTCTATCGGAAAAACGAAGAAACTCTCTAACAGTGATAGGAAACGTGCGATCAAAATCAAGTTTTTGCGGCACATAACCAATTTTATACCGCACTTCACTAGGTTTTTCGCCAAATAATAGAACAGTTCCCTGTGTTGGTCTAAGGAGACCGAGAAGAATCTTAAGCAGCGTTGTTTTTCCTGATCCATTTGGCCCGATAAGCATAACCAACGCACCTTTTTCAACACCAAATGAGATATTGCGCAAAACATAGTCACTATCCCTGTAAGCAAAAGAAACATCTTTTACCTCAATAATTTTTGTTGTGTGCATGGTCTACTTTTTTAGCGCGTTTATGACGTTGTTAATATTATACCGCATAAGATCGGTATAGTGCATGCGTCCGTCTATGCCACCCAATGGGTCGAAAATGGCAATCGTAAGATTATGATCTCGTGCAAAAGAAGTGATAGCATCTGTTGATAACTGCGGTTCACTAAAAAGTATGGACACATTATACTCCTTTACTTTTTTAGCAAGCATCTCTATATCACGTGGTGACGGCTGTGTACCAGCGGCACTCTCAAATGTTCCAACAACATTCAATCCAAACTCATCGGCAAAGTAACCCCATGCATCATGAAGCGCAATAATATTGCGGTTCGGTAGTGATTGCAAGCGCTCACGAAACGCATCCCTCATCCGAAGAAGATTTTTTCCGTAAAGATCTGCGCGTTTCATATAAAAAGATGCATGTTCACTATCAAGGTGCGCCAATTCTTCCGCTATTGTATGTGCAATTTGCGCCGCATTTGTCAGAGAAAGCCAATAATGCGGATCAATGGCGCCGTGATTGTGCTCACCATGCTCATTTTCATGCTCTCCATGTTCTTCTTCACCACTTTTGCGCAATGCTATGCCTTTATCAACCGTCACAATCGGCACATTTGCAGACTTTGCCATGTTCTGCGACCAGTCATCGAGACCATGGCCGATAGCAAAGAGAAGTGCAGAGCCACTTAATTCCTTTAACGTACTCGGTAGCGGCTCAAATGTATGTGGCGATGCACCAGATGGCAAAAGAAGGACAACATCAAGGTCATCACCTGCAACATTTTTCACAATGTCATAAAGTGGAAAAATTGTTGTTGCAACTTTAAATGTACCATGTGAAGCGCTTAAACTATTGTTGTGCACACTTTTTTCAAACAAAAAGATGATAATACCAATAGCAAAGAAGGCAATAATTAAAAGAAAAATGGTCTTTTTCATAGGAATCAGATTTTAAGAATGTTTATTGCAAACGCCCCTGAGAAGAACATCTTTTACAACATAGGGAACAAGGGGAAACATGCTCTCCGATGTTATATCAATACGCTCAACAGCACCGCAATAATCGCAATAAAAGTGCCAATGGCTGTTGTTTGTACTGTTAGTTTCGTACATTACCTTATTTTTATCTAAAACAACACTCCGTACCTTACCAGTTTTCATGAGGTTCTTGATATTCCTGTAGATTGTACTGTAATCGGCATCAGGAATTCTTTTACTAATATCGGCGATACTTAGAAGATGATGCGTTTCCAGAAGTTTAAGAATCGCACGTGCATACATATTTGTTCTCATAACATTCATTATGCAAGTTACTTGCATAATATATCATATATCACTTCGCTGTACAACACTATACAACGCAAACAATTTGCCTAACACCTACTACATTGCTATTATTGCAAAAATGTACTATCAAATAAAAGTATTTGATCTACCGTCACAAAGAGATAAATTATTTCTTGATAACGTTATTCTGCCGCAACAAACACATTCAAGCAGAATTGTTGAGATAAAAACCGGCAAAGAAGATCTGCATAGCTGTGATGGCATTTTTACAGAAAACACAAACGCATTCGCGCTCGGTATCAAAACAGCTGACTGTGCAACTATATGCTTTTATAACAAAAGAATGTATGGCATTATTCATGCTGGTTGGCGCGGTCTTGTTGATGGCATTGTTGAAAAAATGTGCGCGCACTTCGCAGAGCCACATGTCTTCGTTGTGCCATTTATGCACACATTTGAAATCCAAAAGGATAATTGTTATAGGCGCATATATAACAAGTTTGGTACAAAGTTTTTTGAGATCGTAAAAAACAAATACAACACACATGTTCTCTTTCACTTTCACGACGCACTTGCATCACTTTTACCAAAGGATGCCGTCTTTGATCCGCGCGATACCTACAAAACACCAATGCTCGCATCGTGGTGCAGAAATAAAAGTAGCACGCGAAATTACACTATCATTTATGAGCACTCGCCACAAATTGGAATACGACACCTTATTCAATGATTGCTGAATACAAAATGTGGACATCTAAACTATCATATGGTACGGTTGCAGTGTGTCAAAACCAATAGGAGAGAAACATGCAAAAAATTGCATCTACCTTAACAACGATCGTTTTTATCACGCTTTTGCCTATTGCAGCTATAGCACATACTGCGCTGTCAAACGCAGAGAGATCAACCGCTGTTACAACCACACTTATCCTCATGGCAATGAGCAATATCCTTGCGCTACTTGCCACAGCTACAAAAAACATGCTGAAAAAATCGGTAATTTTACCAAGTATACTTGTAACGTTGGCATTTGTAACTGCAATACTTGCTTCATTGACAATAGAAAACGCGCTCATTGCTGCGCATACTTTTCTATCAATTTTATTACCTACCACTATTACACTTATATTCACAACAGGTATCTATATTTACGCTGTTATGCGCACTCTCATGCTAATGGATGACAATATTCTTAGCGGCAATCATGCCAAAAAACCATTACCAGCAGCACTGTATGCGCTTTTTGCATCATGCATGTTTTATTGCGTGATACTAGTTTTGTCTTTCGTTCTATAAGAAACACAACATAAAGCCCCGGCACATAAACATGTCCGGGGTTTTTATACACATGACTACACATTCACTAGTTGACAACATGAGCCGTCAAATGACGCCGTCCAAACGCAAATGCTTGTCGCTTTGTTTTCATGTAAATATCAAATCGATTGCCTTTAATTGCACCACCGCGATCTTCGCACGTATACGTACCCATACCATCAATATGAATACGTGTACCAAATGGGTACTGCGGTGGACATGCAAGTGTTCGCCCTTCCTTTACTTTCACGCCACTTGCCGTAATACCATCACTTTTACCGCATTCATCAGCCGCCGCAGTATATGCGGATGCGTTGATTACAAAATCACCTTTCGGAAGATGTCGCCAAGCGCCTTTTTGCCTTTTTTTCCATCGGTTGAGTATTTTCTGACGCGCAACTTCCTCTACCATCTCTTGCGTCGTTGTTGTTACATGTACAGCACGATGATCCTGTGTCTGTTGATTGAAACACATCTCACCACTATAGGCATTTGCACCGGAAAAAGCAATAACTGTCGCTGCAAATGCACTTGTAAAAATATTCATAAAATGAATATTATGTACTTAGCGCGCATATACAGAATATTATTCCACTGCACAAACTGTGGATAACTCTGTGGAAACATTGTGTATACGAGCGGTCATTTGTGGTATATTTTTGCATATATCCACGCGACAACATAATATATCACATTATTTATAATTTGTCAATATACTTTTTATAACGTCCTCATCTTTGCATGAGTACGCATTATCCGCACTATAGTAGCGCTTTCTATTGCCATAACAACCATCATGCTCATGTGGCAACGCTGTAAAGACCGGCAAAAGAAATCCTATATCCTGTCTAGTATAAAATGTATACAGTTTCTTGAGCACATACGCACGCATGTCGCGATCCATTGAGACAAACGTCATCATATCATCATCATGCATACCACTCCAATCAAGGTGCACGAAAACATTACGTGCTTTTTTTGTATATTTTTCATGCCATAAAAGAGCCCAACACCAGTTATGTTCTCTGAGATAACGCGAAAAACATGGTCCATCTTCAATACTGCCATCAGGATGTAGGCCGACACCGCCTTCAATAAAGTCAAAAAGTCGCAAGTAATCTTTATCTGTCGCATCATTTGTTTGTGCGCCAATCGCAATATCAACACCTTTTTGCGCTGCATATTTACGCACAGCAGCGAGAACATCCTCAATATCAGATTGTTCTACACGCCGCGCATCTTGTATTTGTACTTGCCCTATCAGAAATACTTGTATATCATTATCAATCGCTTCTTTCATAATCTGTGTTATATAGGCACGATACTCCCGTCTATCAAAATCAGGTACACACGTATTTTTGCCCCACCGTCCATTTGTACCCGGCTTACACATTTTTTTAAAGCGAAACCTTTTGCCTGTTTGTGTGTTGATATAGTGTTCCTTCGTGTTGACTGCTTCCGCGATGAACATGCCATAAAGAATCGGTTTTCGCACAATATAACTCCTAATACGATTGATTTTGTACCAGTTAGGTGCCTCAAGCCATGTCTCCACAGCACGATGCAAATAATAACATGGCAAACGATTGATAAGTTCAACGTTTTTCTCTTCATCGCCATAGCCAGACAAAAGACCGTCCGTAACACATCCTTGTCGTTTCATGCGTGCCGTGTCAATCTTTGGCAATGGCGCTGTTGGTAAAAGATTGCCTGTATTAACACCGTTGCGTGCCGTCATCTTTTTTTGATAAAGAAAAAGTGTTGTTGCATTATTATCGGCAATAATATCATTGATATTCTGCTCTATGGCAAGGGTGTTGTATAGGTATGTAAGCAACAGCAACAAAATTGCGTAGGAGGAAAACAAAATGACGCCACTCCACACAAACCAATGAATTGGCATTTTTAGCATCTTTCTTATTTTCTCGTGAAGTATCGCCATATAACCAGTATAACAACATGAGCAAAAGGCGCTAGAACACGTTCATAGCGCCTTTTGCTTCTTGAGCGAGTGAGCGGAATCGAACCGCCGTCTCCACCATGGCAAGGTGGCATAATAGCCATTATACGACACTCGCATCACACAGTTTATTCTATGCGAAAACGCAAAATAAATCAAGTGTTAAATTTGTGGGACCGGCAGGTTTCGAACCTGCGACCAATCGGTTATGAGCCGACTGCTCTAACCCCTGAGCTACGGTCCCCTAAAACAAAACATGGAGTACACGGAACGACCAATTACCCATTCCATGACAGCACTCCATGTTCCGCGACTGTGCCGGGAGGCAGAATTGAACTGCCGACACAAGGATTTTCAGTCCTTTGCTCTACCACTGAGCTACCCCGGCACACAGTATCAGATCAGTCGTATCAATAAATACGCAATCCTTCCTGTGTGGGTGATAGTGGACTCGAACCACTGACCCCTTCTTTGTAAGAGAAGTGCTCTAACCAACTGAGCTAATCACCCCTAAACAAAACTGTAAAATTGCGCAACAACCTCAGTATACACCATAACGGAAAAAGCGCAAAAACACTTTGTGTGCCGTGGGAGGGACTTGAACCCTCACGCCCTAAGCGGACACCAGGCCCTCAACCTGGCCTGTCTACCAATTCCAGCACCACGGCCTCTCTCACGACCCCTGCGCACTTTTCTCTACCTACAAAAGTACGCAGGAGCCGTGAAAAATATTGCACGTCTATGACTCCTTTCCGCCTTTTAACTCATCCTGCCACTGTGAAAGCTCGTCCCACTTACCATCACGTGCAAGCGCCGCTTGCTGTGGCCATGTCTGTGGATCATGATTGCCACGCACATCCTTGATAATATCCGCAATCTTTGCAACATCAGCTTCAGCAAGTGTGGCAAATGTTTTGATGCCGGCATCTGCAAGTGTCTGTGCAATTTTTGGTCCAATACCCTCGATCTTCGTCAGATTATCTGCATCATCACTTGCCTTATCAGCATTCTCCTCTACATTTTCCTCTTTTTTCTTTTCCAGATCCTGTGCGTCAGTAAATTTGAAACGTAATTTCTTTGACGGCTTTGTACGAATATAACCAATATTCGCACGACGTACTTTTGCACGCTTTACAAGCTCAATCTTTTCAATTTGTGGTGATTGCACAGGCACAATAATCTCAACACCCACACCATTTGATACCTTACGCACCGTAATCATTTGTGATGAACTCTGTCCGCCACGCGTAACAACAATCATCCCCTCAAAAACCTGGATACGTTCTTTACTTCCCTCTACAATCTTGCGAAACACACGCACAACATCACCGGCACGAAAATCCTGTGCACGTGTACGTTGCGTCTTATTAAATGCAATAAGTTCTTTGTGCATAGCCCCATCTTTAAAAAAATAAGAAATCTCTTGCGAATAAAAAATACATTCTACTCACCAGTAAAACTACTTCATCCTAACGCAAAATGCAAAAAACGTCAACTTTTAAGCGCATCTCGTGCAAATAAAAACGCAGACTTAATGGTGCGCACGGCACGGTACGTGATCGCAGTTTCACTGAGAGGAGTTACAATTTTTATATCGCCAATAGCACTACACTCTATATGTGCATCAGCGCAAAGTTTTTCAATTATCGACAAGAGATGTTTTGATACTTCACGTACCGCAATAGCATCACTAATTGCTATAACATTTTGTTTTTTGTCAACAAGTGTCACAATAGCGTCTGTTTCGTGGATAACAACAGTAACAGTGTATTTTTTCATACAAAACAAATTATCATGAAACTATGTGCAACAGGCACATACTTCAATAAAGAATCATGAGCGAGCGACCGGAATCGAACCGGCATCATCAGCTTGGAAGGCTGAGGTAATAGCCATTATACGACGCTCGCATACATCAAAAGACCAAATCCTTTAGTACAAATACATCCTACACTATTTGCATAAAAAAGCAAGATCGGGCACAAATTCTATAATACAACATTTATTTACGCTTCACCTATCATAACCAGGCAATTTTTACTATATAATCATAGTTTACAGCAACGCAAAATAGTGTTAGCGTAAAAAATAAGATGTAATCACAATCATCACATCCTATGGCGATATCGTTCATACTCCATCATTCTGCTGGTATTATTATCGCGCTTGCATGCGCTGTTATTGTGCTTGTAGTATTTCTCATTTTTCTCTTTGTGCGCTATAGACAACTTAGCGCGACAATAGCATACCTTACACGTGGTGCGCGTGCAGCATCACTTGAAGATATTATTATGATGCATGGCAAGGAAATTGATATACTTGGTAGCGATATTGAAAAAATTCGTGCGGAAATTGCTTCTATACGCAATACGCTTACAAAAAGTATCTGGCGCAAGAGCATTGTGCGATATAATCCATTCAAAGATCTTGGCGGTAATCAGAGTTTTGCCATTGCATTTCTTGACGGAAATAATAATGGCATTGTTGTTTCATCACTTCATACACGCGAAGGAACGCGCATTTACGCAAAACCTATTGTAAATGCAGCATCACCTTACAAGTTGTCAGAAGAAGAGGAACGTGCTGTTCGTAACGCCCTCAAAGAAGAATTACACGTCTCATAAACCGCTTTTGGAATTATAAAATCACAAATCATAAACACTTACTCTATATGAAAGAAGTTAAAAAAGAAGAACGCAATACAGTTGCGCTACCAGCCGTTATCACCGTTAAGCGATTTGCTGAAATTCTTGCTATGCCGGTGACACGCGTTATCGAAGAACTCATGAAAAACGGCATTATGGCCACGATTAATGAGGAGATTGATTATGAAACCGCTAGCATCATCGCGGAGGATCTCGGCTTTACGGTAAAACCGGACATTTCTGTCAGTGATGATGACATTATTACACTTGAAGATTTACTTACAATTTGCGAAAAAGAGCGTGAAAGTGGCAAAAATTTGCGCCCACGCCCACCAATTGTTACAATTCTTGGTCACGTTGATCATGGCAAAACAACGCTTCTTGATACTATTCGCAAATCGTCTGTCGCTGAAACGGAAGCTGGCGGTATTACGCAGCACATCAGTGCATACCAAGTTAAAAAGCGTGGCAAAACAATTACGTTTATTGACACACCGGGACATGCAGCATTTGCCGCCATGCGTGAACGTGGCGCATCTATTGCCGACATTGCCATTCTTATTGTCGCTGCTGACGACGGCGTCAAGCCGCAAACAAAGGAGGTTATTGACTACATCAAAGAAAAAAACATCCCAACGATCGTCGCTATTAACAAAATTGACGCACCGGGCGCAAACGTCGCAAAAGTTAAACAAGAACTCGCGGAAC
Organism: Candidatus Moraniibacteriota bacterium; assembly: GCA_027031495.1. GTDB lineage: Bacteria > Patescibacteriota > Minisyncoccia > Moranbacterales > JALVQA01. Next base: position 82,549 of record JALVQA010000004.1, on the reverse strand, counting down.
ATGGCATTCTTATTGAGGAGTGGGGCGGCAAGGTGCTTGCGAATGAGATTAGTGCAAAAAACAATATTGGTATTGGCGAACTTTTGGATAATATCCTCTTACTCGCCGAAGTTGAAGATTTTCGCGCAGATGATACACGTGACGGCCTTGCCGTTGTACTTGAATCACATGTAGATTCGAAAAAAGGTGCTGTTGCAACCGCCGTTGTAAAGACCGGCGTTCTAAAAGTTGGTCAGGATATACGTGCAGGTAAAACATATGGACGCATACGACGCATTGAAGACTTCACAGGACGTAGTATAGAGAAAGCTCCTCCGAGCGCAGCAGTTACTATTTACGGCCTCAACGATGCACCACAAGTTAATGACATCATTCAGGTAATGAGTGGTAAACAAATAGCGCGACTTAAAGCACAACAGATTGCGGAAGACGCATCACTCAAGAACGTAGATGATAATGAGAAAAATTTACCGATTATCATTAAAGCTGACGTGCAAGGAACACTTGAAGCTATAGAACAAATTTGTGCAACAATTCCACAAAAGAAAATTGCCATTCACTATATTGCACTTCATGTTGGTGATATTACAGAGTCCGATGTAAAACTTGCAGAAAGTACTAATGCTATTATTTACGGCTTCAATGTTACCGTCACTGCAGTCGCAAAACGTCTTGCAGAAGATAGGGGTGTTACTATTAAAACCTTTTCTATCATCTACGAACTGGTTGATGATATCAAAAAAACACTTCTTGAGCATATTCCGGAAGAAGTCATCCGCACAGATATAGGCGAACTCGAAGTTCTTGATATATTTCGCACAGAGAAAGAAAAGATGATTATCGGTGGCATCGTAAAGAAAGGACGCGTTGTAAAGGACGCACATGTAACGATTACGCGCGATGACGCAAATATTGGCGACGGTATTATAGAAAGTTTACAGCAAGGCAAAGTTGCCGTGCAAGAAGTTGAAACAAATAAGGAGTGTGGTCTTGTTTGCACAACGCACACGCGCATAAAGAAAGGTGATGTTCTGAAAATCTACACAGAAGAAGTTGTTGAAAAGTCACTTGAGTAAATAAAATATATCATTGCAATAATTATAAAAACACTGTTTTCCACAGTGTTTTTATTTATTTCTGTGGATAACTTGCATCTTTTTTTACTATTTATCCTGAGTAAAGTGCAAAATATACACATTTTACACAACTTATCCACAGATTTATCAACTTATCCACATGTATAACGCTTATCCGTGTTATACTAAACATGTCATCATCTATACGTAAAATAAAGAGTTACTTCCTATGGATTTTCAACAATTATGGGCGGCGGCACTCGGTGAAATAGAACTCTCCATTTCTCGTGCAAATTTTATTACATGGTTTAAAAACACATCAATTCAATCAATCGACGATGGGTGCGCCACTATCACTACACCGAATGGATTTGCGAAGGAGTGGATTGAGAAAAAATGCTCTGACATTGTTTTACAAGCGCTGCGCAATCATGACAAAAGTATTACACGTATCCATTGCACTCTTTCGCCACAACCCCAACGTGCGCCACAATCTATCGACGCTGTCACGCAGAAACGAACAGGAAATTCAACAATCAGCACAATTCTCAAAAAAGCGCCACAGCGAAGTATACAGCAGCAAAAACAACCAATTCAACAGGCTAAAAATATTCAGCAAAAACCAACAGCAAAAACAACACCGCCCTATAATACATGTCTCAACCCTCGCTATACGTTCAGTAATTTTGTCGTTGGGCAACATAATGAACTCGCTCATGCCGCATGTCGCACTGTAAGTGAATCGCTTGGCACAGTATACAACCCGCTATTTATCTATGGTGATGTTGGTCTTGGTAAAACACACATCCTTCAATCGATTGGTAATGCTGTTGTTAGTGCTGATCCAACAAAGCGCGTTCTCTACACATCATCAGAGCGTTTTACTAGCGAGCTTATAGATTCTATACATAACAATACAATATCAGATTTTAAAAAGTTTTATCAAACAATTGATCTCCTCATTATTGATGACGTTCAGTTTCTTGCCGGTAAAGAAAAAACGCAAGATGAATTTTTTCACATTTTCAACTTTCTCTACCAAAAAAATAAACAGATTATCATCTCAAGTGATAGACCACCGCATGCAATTGCAACACTGGAAGATCGCTTGCGTTCCCGCTTTGAAGGTGGCATGATTGCTGATATCTCACAACCAGACTTTGAAACGCGTGTGGCAATTCTTCAAAAAAAAGCAGATGAAAAAGATATTATTCTTCCGGAAGATGCGGCACGCTACATTGCACGTAATGTGGCAAGTAATATTCGTGAACTGGAAGGCGCACTCAATAAAGTTGTCGCTATCTGCACTTTTCAGCAAAAAATCCCTTCGCGCGCTGTTGTGGAGGAAATTCTTGCACCAACAATCGTGAATCGTCGTCCGGCACGAAGCGCTTCTTCTGTTATTGATATTGTCGCACAACATTTCAATATTACACCTGACGACATTATCGGAAAGGTGCGCAAAAAAACAATTGTCCGCCCGCGTCAAATTGCCATGTTTCTTTTGCGTGAGGAACTTACATATTCATACCCTGAAATTGGCGCACACTGCGGTGGACGTGATCACACAACAGTGATACATGCGTGTCGTAAAATTGAAAAAGAACTTATTGCTGATGCGGCACTAAAGGATACCATTGACACATTGAAACGAAAATTACACACTCTGTGAATAAAATTGTGCATAAGTACGCATGTGCATGTGTATAAAACTGTGTTATACTCTGTGCACATAAAAGTGGATATCCCACATCTACAGTCTTGCACACAAAAACATGCATTTATTCATTAATAATACACAGAAAAGTGTGTGCATAATAACTACATTTATCGCACTTTTCCACACTTTCCACAGCGCTAATAATAATAAACTAAATATATTTGATTTAATTGTAATAACTATTATGGCTTTACGATTTACATGCACAAAAGAACACCTTGATCGGGCACTACGCTACAGTACAAAAGCTCTTGCAAAGCAATCGCTGTTGCCGATTATACAAAATGTCATTATCTCAACAGAAAATAATATACTTGCGTGTGCTGCTACAAACCTTGATATGGGTGTGCGTATTGAAATTAGTGGCAAAATTGAAGAAGTTGGCAGTGTTGTTATTCCACCACAACTTCTCAATAGTTTTATTGCATCACTTGACAATGGTGCACAGGTAACTGTGTCTCAGGTATCTGACACTGACATTGCTGTAGAAAGTGGATCGTCACGTGCAGTAATAAAGGGGTATAATCCAGTTGATTTTCCACCGATACCGCAAAAGGAAAATATCTATGGTGAAGTAACAGTGCAGTCAGATGTATTTCGCTCTGTGTTGTCACGTGTGATGATAAGTGTTGCAAAAACGGAAGCGCGCCCTGAATTAACCGGTGTGAATATAGTTTTTACTGATAATACTATGCGTGTAGCTGCAACAGATGGTTTCCGTCTTAGTGAAAGTGTGGCACCGATTGAAGCTGCAGCTATACAAAAAGACATTGATTCCATTATTGTCCCGGCGAGTGCTATTGCTGAAATTTTATATATTCTTTCTGATAGTGCGACAAAAATGATAATGATGCATATAAGTGATGGTCAGATCTTTTTTGAAGTTGATGGCGTGACAATTGTTTCGCGTCTTATCTCTGGAACATATCCTGACTATCAGCAGATTATTCCGCAAGAGACGGCAACGCACATCATTGTGTCGCGTGCGGAATGTGAGCGCGTACTGCGACTTGCTGATGCCTTTGCAAATAATACAACGAGTGATATGAAAGTGACGATAAATCCTGATGAAAGCACATGTGTAATTAGTGCAATGTCGCAGGATCGTGGAGAAAATGTGACAACACTGCAGGTTGAAGCGCATGGCGAAGTACAAGAAATCTATCTCAATACGCGTTATGTACTTGATGGCATAAGTCGTTGCGGTAGTGAAAAAGTACGTATTGCATTTTCGGGTGCGGCATCACCGGTTGTTATTACACCGGTTGCAAAAAGTGATGATGATGAGCGATTTCTCTATCTTGTTATGCCAATTCGCAAATAGTGTAAATATATTTTTTGTGTATGAAGCGATTATCAGCAGTTCTTGATCGTTATAAAGATAAAAAAAATGCGCTAAAGTGTCCAACTAATGCGAAAGTACCAAAAGCGTATAAACATTCTAATGGTGGATGTTGTGTTGATGAAAAGACGGTTCTTTATCTTTGTGATCGCTATATTCGTGCGGAATATGGACGTCGTGGTACTCAGGCAGTACGTGCGTATAAGTATACAGGATCAGTAATTGTATTATCTGTGGAAAATGCTTTGTGGGCGCAAGAAGTATGGATGCAACGAAATGGTATTATTAATTACATCAATGCGCTGTGTGGCGGTACTGTTGTGTCAAAGGTTGTTACGGAAATGCGGTAATTTTAATGCAAGATAAATGTGCTTTATAAAAATGTGGTACACTGATTATGAAGAGTGTTTTTTGTAAAAAAACACTGAGAGTTCTGTAGACGTGTCCGGGATCTGTGGTCTCGGATGAAAGATGAAGTGTCGAGGTGAAGCACAGTATATCACAAACAGTGTGCGATAACCATCCTGCCCGATCTTGGCACTTCATCCGGCCATGAGTAGAAAAGATAGAACTACCCATGAGTCTACAGAACACTCAGTGCTTTAAAGGTGTTGTAATGTACATCATTACATATCTGCATCCCTCTACATCTCTGCGAGGAGTGCAACGTGTGATACTAACACGTGTTTATAAAATTGTCAAGTATCTAGATATAAACACACGTGACCTAATGATTTATGGTTATTAAAACAGCGCAAAAAAAGGAAGAATACAAACATGATATCAGTACTGTTCTTTTGCGTGATGAGAAAATATTTGATCGCGCCCTGCGTCCAGAAACACTTACTGAATATGTTGGTCAAGATGCGATAAAGCGTAATTTGTCAATTGTGATCAACGCGGCACGCAAGCGTGGCGAACCAATTGATCATATCTTGTTTTACGGGAGTGCTGGACTTGGTAAAACAACGCTTTCGCATATTATAGCGAAAGAAATGGGTGTTGGTATTACTGTAACAAGTGGACCAGCAATAGAACGCGTTGGCGATCTTGGATCTATTCTGACAAATCTTTCTGATGGCGATATACTCTTTATTGATGAGATTCATCGCTTGCGTAAGACAGTGGAGGAAGTATTGTATCCGGCAATGGAAGATGGTGTGATTGATATTATCGTTGGAAAGGGACCAAGTGCACGTACGCTTCAACTTGACTTGCCAAAATTTACCCTCATTGGTGCAACGACACAAATTGGTGCACTGTCAAATCCTTTGCGCAATCGCTTTGGAAGCACATACCGACTGGAGTTTTATACACCAAACGATATCAAGCAAATTGTTTTGCGTAGTGCACGTCTTCTTGATATTGTGATTCACGATGATGCTGCGCAGGAGATTGCACACCGTTCACGTCAGACACCACGTGTTGCAAATCGTCTCGTGCGACGTGTACGTGACTATGCACAAGCGCACGATCTTAGTGAGGTGACGCATACAGTTGTGTGTGATGCATTGAAATTATTGGACATTGATGAAAGTGGCCTTGAAGCAATGGATCGTCAACTTCTTGAGAAAATCATTACCGTGTTTCATGGTGGTCCTGTTGGTGTAAAGACACTTGCTGCATCACTTGGCGAGGAAGTGTATACTATAGAAGAAGTGTATGAGCCGTATCTCATTCAACATGGTTTTATTATGCGTACACCGCGTGGTCGCGTGGCCCTTGAGGCAGCATTTAAACATCTTAATATAAATATCCCGGCGCGTTATGAAAAAATGCGCAGCGCCCTAGGTATGTAACTTATTTTTTATGGTTGATATTATTTTTCTTATAAGTCTTGTTGTGTATGGCATCCTCACATGGGTGATTGTTTATCATTTGCATACGTATACAATCAATAAAAAACTTGCTCACCATGCAATAATAGTTTTTGTTTTTACAACAATAATCCTTGTTCTTGCACAATTTATACTTTTCATTGTAGTACGCGACAATATATACGCCATGTTTAATATTGGTCGTGAACGTACGGAAACATTTAAAACATTCTAATTATGACGAAGAAAGTAGGACATAGTATAGAAGATTTTTCACATTATCACTTTCGTGGGCAACGCGACGATGAGATTATTCTTTCAGTAATTCATCGACACTGGTTTGATATTGTGATGCATTACGTGCTTATAACGTTTGTTGCTCTTACAATGCTTGCGGGAACACTTTTTGTTGGGTTATTTGAATCATCGCTTGGTGTTGAGCATATTATGCCACTCATTCTCCTTGTTGATAGTTTTCTTGTGGTTTTCTTGTGGTTTTATGGTTTTATAACATGGATTGATTATTGGCTTGATGTATGGATTGTAACAAATCGTCGTGTTGTTAATATTGAACAAAAAGGTCTCTTTTCGCGTCAGGTAAGCGAATTGTATTTTCACACAATTCAAGATATTACAAGTAATGTACGTGGCATTATTCCGACACTTTTAAATTATGGTGATGTTGAAGTGCAGACCGCTGCAGAGCATACACGCTTCCTCTTTCGTAGCGTACCGGATCCTTATGCAGTAAAAGCAATGCTTGTGGAAATGCAGAGGAAGACATATAATGAATCGGAGGAAAATCTTCCTGATGATAACCGTAATGATAGAAATGAGGGTAAAGAAGATGGGGTGGCGTGAGCGCGTTGAGAGACGTATGTTTTTTCTTTTTAGAATACTCACGGCATGGGGCGTGAGTATTTTTTCATGGGCGATATTTTACAGTGGCGGTATAATTTACGCAGAAGAAGACATAGATACACATCAAGGATATGAAAGTGTCGTTATGGAGAATGTGAGTAGCGAAAGTGAAGGGGATAATGCATACAGCAGGAGGAGTGCTACAGAAAATAACAGTGAAAGCGACAACATAGACGCTAGTGCAGATGAAGGTGATGACAATAATGTAAATAGAGAAGAAGAGGTACAGCGAGAAAAAAGTGTAGATACAGCAGACGGGAATAGTGAGGGCGGTAACGTACAGCATACGCAAGAAAATGGGGAGAGTGATGCTTCTGATGATAATACTACGCAAGGACACACTGTACGCGATAACAATAACACACCTGCGGAGGAAGATGACAAGCGGCAAGAGGGTGGCGACATAAAAAATAACACAAAGGAGAATAATAAATACAGTCAGGATTCGTCAGAAAGTGGGAAAGAAAATAACTTTGCAAGCACACAAAGTGTGCTTAAAGGTGATAAAAACGAAAGTGCAGATGCAGCGGAAAAAGAGGTGCACAAGCGTGATGATGACGGCAAAGATAGTAATAAAGAGACATGTGATCTCAATGCTTACAAAAAGCGTCTTTACAAAAAATCATCGTCCGATATCATTATTGCAGCTGTTGCCATACACGACAAAGATGATGCGCTTATCATTAAAAATACGACAGATCACACTGTTGACATTACCGGATGGCACGTGCGACGACGAACGGCGACAAAGATAATTAAAACATGTGATGACACACTATTCGGCACAAGTGAGAATATATGCACGTTTGGTACAAAAGAGTGTGGTGATGGACCTGTGCGCCTGCCGGCACATGGCATGATTGTAATTGCGCGTGCGGATGGTGCATACAGAGGGAAGGCAGATTTTGTGCGCAAAAAGTCATTTGCTGATAATAATGCAATTATTCTCCTTGATAATCAACGTGTTCTGCGTGATATTGTAGCGTGGGGTCATGGCCACAAGGATGCTGCCTTTTACGGAAAAATCGTCAAAATCCTTCTAACGATACATATGTTGCACACACGCGCAGTGATACATCTCTAGCAAAGAAGTGTACGCATCAACTTTTTCGCACAGAACCGTGCGTAGTGCCTTATGCGGGCGAGAAGATTCGCATCAATGAGATTTTACCAAACCCGTCTGGTGACGAAAGTATAAATGAATATATTGAACTGTACAATCCGAATACAAAAAGTGTAAATCTTCACGGGTGGGTGCTTGGTGATAAAAGCATAACGGGACGATATACGTTTCCTGCTTCCGTAGCAGTGCCACCGCAGGGATTTTTGCTGTTACGACGTCCGACTTTTGGTTTTGCGCTTAATAACAATGGTGATAGTGTTACGCTGTGGGCGTCACGCGGTGATGAGTATGTTGTTGTTGATCACCTGCACTACACACGCAGTGCACCTGAGGACGTATCACTGAATTATGAAAGAAGCGGTGTCTACAGATGGAGTAAAACGCTCACGCCCGGTGCACGCAATATCTTTAATATGTTGCCGATTATTGATGTACTGGAGTATGATGACGAGATCTATAAAGATGTCACAGCACACTTTGCAGTACGTGCACATGATCTCGATGGGGAAGCACTTTCGTACAGATGGGATTTTGGTGATGGACACAGAAGTTATAAAGCTAGTACAACGCACACATATGATGCACAAGGACACTATACGGTACAAGTACGCGTCAAAGATGCAAGCGAAGAGGTGATGCGGCAATTCTCTGTAGATGTGCACCGATATCCACACAGAAAAATCAAAATTGTCGCCATCGCACCAAATCCACGTGGCAAAGATACTGGCACGGAGTACGTCGTTATTAAAAATAAAAGTAAAAAGAGTGTTAATTTGCGTGGATGGAGCATTGTAACGGGAAGCACAAAAAATAAAAGTGTTAATCATCCGTTGCACAAAAAAATTGTTCTTGCACCAGGTAAAGAGAAAAAGATTTATACAAAATACAGTGCGATCACGCTACCGAATAGAGGTGGCTATGTCGCGGTGCGTAGGCCAGATGGAACAATTGCATACAGTAAAAAATACACGCCGCCGAGTGGATATAAAACAGTTCCAGATGATGCGGTATATCGCAAACGCGCGCATGCTGACGGTGGTGGATGGGTCTGGGATGTGCCGCATGTTGCAGAAAAAGAAGTAAAACAAACGCAGGTAGATAGCGGCGGTAGTGGTGATGAACGTGCGCGTGCTATCAGTGCGCGCGCGTGGGAAAATGAATTTGGCACACATACCAAACAAAGCAATATGTACAGCAAAGATGCGCCAGCGCCACGCGCAACATCTGTGCACGATACATGGTATAGACGTGCCATGGCGTGGTTTAATGCACTTTTTGCGCATACGGTGCAAATGATTGCGGTGTATATGCGAAGTGAAAAAGTGAATACGTATGATGAAATGTATGTCATTGATCGTACACACTTAGCAGACGTTTCTATTCATCCGGCTGTCATTGCGCTTTCTCTTACAGGTTTAAATGAGCAGTCTGTGAAAGACGCGCTAAAAATGCAACGCAGATGATGTTTAATCATAAAAAAAGATGGCAAAAAGAAAAAATCAAATCAATTGACAAAAATGCATTATAATTATATAATGCGTCGCCGTATACTAACCTAAATTTCACCCTCAATTAGAGCACTTCTCACTTTTCAATACACCATGCTCCACCGCCGCCTCATAGGCGGTTTTGTAATTCAGAATTTTCCGTGACTTGCTGTTAATATGCTCTCTCACCAACTGAATATATGCTACCGGCACTCTGGCAATTTCTATTCACTTGGGAGTATATTGTCTGATTAATTTGTTCACATTCTCTACACTTCCTTTCTGCCACGAAGCATAGGGGTCACAGAAGAAAGTTGGAACATCGCGCTCCTGATGCTGTTTGTTTTCAATCCCGTTATCGAATGTCATGAACAAAACGTTGCACTGTGTTGTGGCGGCACGGTGTTTTTGGATATATTCGCGTGCACGCAGAGAAGTACACTTGAAAATCCGCACAAACCGTGTTATGCGTTCCTATGCAGCGTACAGTGACCCTCGATTTCCTTGTAGTGATACAATGGCATCCACCTCTCAGTGTTCATAGCGTGTCCGACGCATTGCGCCACGGTGTCGCTTCTAGATGCTTGTCCGATTGAGAATCATGACATTCTTGGTCTTCTTTCTTCGTTTCTTCTTCTCATACCGCTTGTGTATACAGATACCAACAATATTGCTGTCTACGTGCACTGTACAACCATCGATAGATGGTTGTTTTTGATGCAATAATGTCGTGCCGTTCTCTATTCATCATTCCACTGATTTCATCAGGATTCAATCCTATTTTCAGTTTCTCTACAATGTTTGCTTTCACAGAAGGATAATCTTCAGTCTTCAGGGTAACAATGCGTGGTATACTACTAAGAGAGCCCCAAAAGAAGACACCGACAAAGAGAGAGGATTGTTAAATCTATCTAGATTCATAGTTGATAAATTTGAAACAAAATATGTCAAAACTTTTTTTTGTAATATTGTTTTTTTTAGTGATGACATCAGAAGCGCTCGCTGCAATAGAGACAGATGTTATTGTTGTTGGTGCGGGTGCAGGTGGTATATCGGCAGCAATTCAAGCTGCACGCATGGGGCAGAATGTTGTTTTGATTGAAGAAACGGATTGTATTGGTGGTCAGATGACATGTGCAGGAGTACCTAACATGGATGATACTGCCTACTCTCGTCCACGTGATCGACATGCTGGTATTTATAAAGAATTTATTGACCAAGTTATAAACTATTATGCAAGACTAGGGAAGTCTGTTGGCACATGCTATTGGAATGACTCCACGTATTGCTTTGAGCCATTTGTGGGACAAAAGATTTTACGTAGCATGATTGAGCGGGAATCACGCATCACTCTTATCGAACGACATTCTGTTAAATCTGTAATAGTTTCTAATAACACAGTAACAGGGATAATTATTGAGAACAAGGATGGTGTTAAAAAAACTGTGAAGGCGCCGGTAACAATTGATGCGACAGAATACGGGGATGTCATAATGTTATCAGGATCACCTTATAGAATTGCCAATAACCTTAGTTCTAATGTAGAAGAAAACGCATGTATTCAGGATATTACCTATACAGCCGTTGTTCGAAAATATAGTGGTGGTGTTCCTGCCGACCTAATTTTAGATGAAAATGATAAGGTATGGCTTTTTGGTGATGACTCTGCGGGAGCAGATGCTGCTTTAACAACATGGACAAACTACTACAACTGTTTCTTTGGTCAAGAAGGTTCTAGTGCAGCGGGCTGCGCGTATAGTTGGCGACTTGATGGGCCAAAGCCATTTTTTGCGTATCGTGGAGTGCCCGACTCTCTTGGTTCAGGTGATTATCATGCGTCAGATGGTACGAATATTACAAAAACGATTATCAACCTAAAAAATGACTATCCTGCAGATGCTAGCTTCTTAAATGACAGAGTGAAACGTTTTAATACGTTATGTAAAGCAAAAAAGAAAACATTACAACAACTTTACTATTGGCAGAACACACTTGGTCTTGATTGGTCTTTGGCTAAAGAAGAAGGTTTTGATACTGCCTATAATATTGAGGAAAATAACTGCAATGATATACCAGATCGGTTAGAAAAACATATGCCACCTATGGCATATGTCCGCGAGAGTGCACGCATAATTCCTATTGAAACATTAAAAGCGAAAGATATCAAACGCACAGGAACTGCCGGTATTGTGAGAAACTCTGTAAATTCGATTGCAGTAGGTGATTATGTAACAGATCTTCATAACTGTGGAGCAAATAGTGATCTTGAAACGTATTTGGGCGAAACTACTGATGATATTTCTGATGCTGTAGGTCCATTTCAGGTGCCTCTAGGCGCACTTATCCCAAAATCTATAAATGGTCTGATTGCGGCAGAAAAGAATATCGGGGTAACACGATTGGCAAACGGAGCGACGCGATTGCAGCCTATTGTAATGATGATTGGACAAGTAGCTGGTATTGTAGCGTCATTGTCAATTCATCAGGGTGTGAATCCACGAGATGTAGAAGTTCTACATGTCCAACAACAGCTTCTCAATATGAGCATCCCTATCTCTTCTTTCATTTATGATGATACTCCTCGTAATAATTTATACTGGAAAGCTACCCAGCTCTTATCGGCACACCATATTTCAAATGGTGTGCAACACGGTACTGGCAACGTCTGGGATGCTATATTTGGTATCGATAAAAAAATTTCAAGGGGACAGGCAGCTGTGTTAATTGCGCGTAGCCTTGGTTTCGACACAAACTATAATGGTGTAGGCACATTTAGTGATGTGCATTTTGGCCAGCCCTACTTTGGTGCTGTTGAGGCCTTGGCCTCAAGAAAAATTACGGTAGGGTGCTCTGTGAGGCCAAAGAAGTATTGTCCTGAAGCTCTAATATCACGAGCTCAACTAGCAACATTGATTGGGCGTGCATTTGCATACGGATATGCTAAATGCACACCAACCAACAGCGGCCCCACCAATACCTTTTCTGATGTCCCTAATGATCATTGGGCTCACGCATATATATATTATATGGTGAATAATGGGTGGATGAAACCTTGTTCTGATGGAAAGTTTTGCCCTAATAAATCAATGACACGCGGAGAAGTTGCAAATGTGCTTTATTCTGTCATGATGCGAAGATACAATGGTTTATCAAAAGTGCCTTTTTCAGACAGTCAGTGTAGTGCCGTAAATAAGTACGTTTTAAATTTGATTGATGCAGATGTTGATAAAGTAAGAGATTCAAAAAGTGATCCCTGGACAGACATCAACAGTAAAAAGATTTATGTTGATAGACACTCATTCTCACTGAGAGGATCAACAAAAAATCTATATAATGGAATGGTCAAACTTCGTTATAAGAATCGAACAGTTGATAAAGCTGAAATTAGAAAAAATGGCAAATGGAGGCTCAATGCTAAAGTAAAGAAAGATGGAAAATTTAGATATGAAGTACGCTTTTATGATGTTCAGGGCAATCGTATTAAGAAAAAAAGGTATACTGTCATTGTAGATACAGAGGACCCAGTTTTTATTGATTTGCCAAGGCGCTTACATAAAAAGCCTGGTGATAAAATCTGGTGGGACGCAAAAGATGATATTAGAATAAAGCATTATCGTTATCAGATTGATAACGGGAGAAAGGTTAAGACAAAGAAGAAGTTTTTTACTATTCCTTTAGGCATAAATCGTGGAAAACATATCTTGCGAGTTTGGGCACATGATCGTGCTGGCAATAAGATGCAAAGAGATGTACATCTCATAGTCTACTAACCTTTGGCGCATCTTATGGATGAACAGAAAATGGATGCGCTCACGGCGTTTGCCAAGCGACGGGGTTTTGTTTTTCCATACAGCGAAATCTACGGCGGCTTTGCGGCGGTGTATGACTACGGTCCCTATGGCATGCTTCTTGCGCGCAATGTTCGCGATGCGTTGTGGCGTTGCGGTTGTGAACACACTGTTTGCAGCAGCAAAACTCAAACTCAAGAAGAGTATCGTCACACTCGTGCCGGTGGTGGAGAATACGATGCAATTCAGGAGCGATGTGGCGGATATTGCCAATACCACTACGCCGGGACAGGACCGCTATGCTGGAACGATTACAACTGCGGCGTTTCTCAAACAATTTGTGCACGAGAATGTGCCATGGGTGCACATTGACATGGCACCGCGCATGACTGCAATCAAAGAAGAGGCGCTTGCACTGGGTGTGGCAGGCGTGCCTGTGCGCTTGCTGACATGCTTTCTCATGCGCATGGGGAATAGTTCAAAAGAATAAGGCATTTCCTCCGGGAGGCTACATCATCAAAAAAACACCTATATGTCGATGTTTTTTGATGGTGCTATTCCTTGAGAAGATAGTGCTTGCCGCCGTGTGCTTTGATCTAGTCATTGATGGACTCCCGGATATAGGCCTTTTCCTTTAAGTGTTGGCCAACATAGTTAACCTCGCCCCATGTGTCACTGGCAAATTGGGAGTTGACATAAGTATCCATGTACTGTGAGAGATTGTCAAAACTCTTAAATTCTCTCCCAAATCTTAATCAAAAAAATGCACATTTTTTTCTCAAAAAAGACTTCCCGTGGTGTTCTGTAACCAAGTCTCTTGCGAGGTCGGTTGTTGAGCAGGCACTCTATTCGCCGCACCTCGTTCTCCGACATTCCAGCAAAGTCTGTACCTTTTGGAAAGAACTCCCGTACTAAGCTCGTTACACACACGCTCCTAGGAGTGGTAGGGGTACGCTCTGTAGATATCCATCTTGATTTTTTCTTCCAGCCACGCATCTTCCTTGCCCAATTCCGCACCGTTTTTGTACGTATACGTATACTTTCTCTTTCTAGCAATCCGTACCAAAGCGCTTCTCCAGCGTAGCAAACATCGTTTCTCTCGTGATAACTGACAACTTATCAATCATGCCGTAGCCGCTCTTGCGATCAACATTTGTGACGAGTCGCTTTGTCATATATTTTCCAATGATTGTATCACCCTCACAGCCACCGATTCTCTCTCGGGCCTCAACAATGGTTGGTTGCGTGTCAATGCGCCTGATTTTGGCTTGTTCACGCACTTTTTCACGGATGCGCGTACCGCAACGCCTGCGAAAAGATCCTTTCTTGCACCGCAGATATTGTACCAAGTCCGTGTGGTGAGTGTAGACGTAGCATATATACTATCTTTTCCCAGAGTACTGCCATACTGCAGTCGCAATCGTCCACTTATCTGCTCCGGTGACCAGCGCATCTTGAGCTTTCGTTCCATATATGCACGGAGCCACGGATCATGAGCTAGTTCACGAAAGCGCTGATTGACAGTAACTCTGCGACGTGTCGTTCTTTCCTGAGCGGTACGCTTTCTGTAGACACCGTCAGCATCATTGTTGCGCTTAATCTTTTTTTGAGAGATGGCACTCGGCGTTTTGCCGAGTTGTGCGGCAATATCCTTTTGGGAAACACCGGCACGCAACAGTGCTACTATCACTGTACGATGAGATGGTGTAATATGTGTGTGAGATATCCCTGTCCATGGTTAACTGTTAGGTATAGAGATCTGCAATTATATCAAGGGATGTCTTTTTTGTGGAGGAATTAAGATTGGGATGAGAATGTAGGAGTAAGTACTTGACAATATTTTTTATATATGCTATAGTTGCACCATCACGGACGTAGCGCAAACGATTTTAGGCAATCGATGCTTACGGACAGAGGAGAGAGTATATACTACCGCCAACTGACGAATGCAGCAGTACATACTCTCAAGAGATGTACTGCTTTTTGTTGTCAGTATTTGCGCAAGAGTATGCGCAGCGTACTGACTGCAAATACAGTCAGAATGTTCTTTACATGAGCAGTACCTTAGTTGAAGCAATGGTCATAAGATGTGTGCGTTCTATGCCTTTCTCACAGTCTCTTAGGCAGAGACAATGAGGAGAGAGAGGAGAAACGCACGGGAAAATATTCATTTTATGAACATGTAAAAAGTCGCATGAGCGGTGTCTCTCAACGAAGAGTGAAAGAGA
This sequence comes from Candidatus Moraniibacteriota bacterium, assembly GCA_027031495.1. Classification (GTDB taxonomy): domain Bacteria; phylum Patescibacteriota; class Minisyncoccia; order Moranbacterales; genus JALVQA01. Next base: position 67,047 of record JALVQA010000004.1, on the reverse strand, counting down.
TGATATCTAATGTGATATCACGCACTGCGCCCTAGTAGTGTGAGTGGGTCCAACGTGATACCCGCACGAACGGCATGACGACGCCCAGAACTTTCTTGCAGAAAGTTTCTGCTGCAGGTGATGGTCTAACCACCCATGGCCTGTAGAAATGCTTTCTGCAGGTAGGTAATTATACAAAGGGCGCTGTACAATATAGATGCAGCACTTTTTTGTGAGCGACGCTGTTGTAAGAATGGTGTGTAAATTCTTGTAATGGCGTCGCTCGTAACAGCGAGTGACATTTTTTTTCAACGCCACCGATCTGGTGGCCAAGTCCCTTAAGGAGGGAAAACAATGAGCATTATTCTTCTTCTTGTTGTTGTTATTATTGTTGTACTCTCTGTTAGAAACAGAGAGTTAAACAATATAATAGCATGGAAGCATGAATACGAAAGAGGCCTCAGGAAGAGGCTAAACGAAAAAAAAGATGCTCTCCGAAGCTTTTTTTTGGAGCCAGGAGATTACTTCTGGTATCATAGGCTGGATCCGTCAATTGTAATAATAAGAGAAGAAGATGGAGCGCAGGTGGATACATATCCACCAAGAGCTTATAGTCAAAATGACTGCAAAGAAGGAGTTTTTGTGGTGAAAAATACAGGTCGTAAAATCTACTTAAGGACAAAAAGGGTAGAAGGACTCTGCGAAGGTGGTCTTGGGGAGGAGGAAGACAGACTTGAGATCTACTGGCATGTGCCAGGGGATCAAGAGGAAGAAAATTAATTCTCGGCGGAGGGGTGGTGTAACACCACTACCCCTCCTTCCAATTTTTTTGTTATTAGTTATGTACAAAGGAATTTAACAATACATATATTTCTTGTAGAACTACTCTGTTTATTTAGTATTACATATTCATACATGGAGCCTAATGGGCTTATACGCAATAATTGGACAGAGTGTGTAAAACATGCTACACTGTTGGTGGATGTGGTGTTCCTTGATGTAGAGTTGGTGGATGTGTTCGTGTTTTGCGTGTAGAAAGGGGGTCCTGCTGCAAACGGTGCAATTAATTTTTGTATTGTGGCACGCAGTTCTGAGCACGGACCTTGATGATAGTGCAAATGACCGAAAAATCTCTCTCCTCGTTTGCTGTCTGCACAGAAATGTGCGCACAGCAAATATCGGTCTTTGGCTCGCAAGGTCCGCAGTATGCGGTGGCCTAACACTGCGTACTTGCTCAAATCCCTTTCTACACACAGAATGTGAATACACGCACCTGCCGCATGGCAGGTGTTTTGCGTTCAATATCTTTGACGAAGCGATGATGCACGATACGAACATAATGATATAAGAAGCAAAACTATGTCAGGACATAATAAGTGGTCAAGTATTAAACACAAGAAGGCGGCAACCGATGCAAAACGTGCAAAGATTTTCACGGTAGTTGCAAAAAATATTACACTTGCTGCGCAACAAGGCGGTGGCGATCCGGAAATGAATGCGGCGCTTAAGATGGCGATTGAGAAAGCGCGATCAGTTAATATGCCAAAGGATAATATAGAGCGTGCAATTAAGCGTGGAACAGGCGAAATTGATGGCGGGACACGTATTGAGGAAGTTGTGTATGAAGCAATGGGTCCGAGTGGTAGCGCATTTATTATCGTATGTGCAACCGACAATACGAATCGGGCGCTCACAGAAGTTAAAACAACACTCAAGAAAAATGGTGGCAAGTTTGTTTCCGGTGGTGGTGTTGCGTTTCAATTTAAACATGTTGGACGCATCGTTGTGCGAACTGATGATCCTGATGCGGTAGAGCTTTTGGCAATTGATGCCGGTGCGGAAGATGTCGAGAGAAAAGGTGATGATGCCATTGTTATTACGACAGCTGTCAAGGATGTGCACGCAGTGCGCGCGCATCTTGAGGAACACGGCGTTGCCGTAGATGACGTGAGTATCGTATATATACCGACGCAGACTATCACATTGCGTGATGATGAGAAGGTGTCATATGACGCACTTTACTCTGCAATAGAGGGGTGTGACGATGTGCAAGAGATCTATAGTAACGTTGCATCATAATGAGTGTGCGGATTTTGGGCATTGATCCTGGTACGGCAATTGTTGGGTGGGCGATAATTGATGATTACGGTGGTGGTCGTGTTAAGCACGTTGCACACGGGTGTATTGAAACTGAGAGCACAAAGAGTGATGCTGATCGCCTCGGAGAGATTGCACGGGATTTTGAACAGATTGTTGCAACGTACGCACCTGCAGAGATGGGTATCGAGCAATTATTTTATTTTAAAAATCAAAAGACAATTATTACTGTTGCACAGGCACGCGGTGTGCTTTTGTTGTGTGCCGAGCGTGCACATCTTGCTATCGGTGAGTATACGCCACTACAAGTCAAACAAGCTGTTGCCGGCAATGGACGTGCTGAAAAAGCGCAGGTGCAGGCGATGGTAAAGACGATTTTTCACCTTGATGCTGTGCCGCGACCGGATGATGCGGCTGATGCGCTTGCGGTTGCGTTTTGTCATAGTGCAAGTCGTGTTATGCATCGCGTAGCATAGATTTTTACACAAAACTTTGCTATGCTGATGGTAAGTGATATCTTAATGCATATAGTATGAGTCCATGGATTAATAGTATTGTTGTCAATTTGGGGATTCCAGATCAAACCGTTCTTATTCTTCTTATGTTTCCGCTTGTCGCAACGCTTGTTGCATTCTTTCGTCAAGTGATTGGTATAAAGGCCTTTGGCATCTATACACCATCCATCATTGCGTTGGTTTTTTTTATGATTTCTGATGCACGCTATGAGAGTTTCAACATCGGTAGCATGTTTTATGATTTACGTTATGGTATTGCGATTTACATTGCCGTTATTGCTATTGGCATGGGGATGCGCGTTATTTTGAAACATTTCCGCTTACTGTATTTGCCACGTGTGGCCATTACAATGACATTTTTATCATTTACTGTTCTTGGTATTTTGATTCTCGGTGCGTACATGCAACGCACCGGTTTTGCGACTATGTATGTGTTTCCGCTTATTGTGCTTGTTGTCATCGCTGAGAAATTTGTGGCTGTGCAAATTGAAAAAGGAACAAAAACCGCACTTTTTCTTGCGGTTGAAACACTTGTCGTAGCACTTTGTGGGTATGCGCTTCTTTCATCGCAAACGATTCAAAATTTTGTTTTTCTACATCCTTTTGCAGTCCTTTTGACAATTCCCGCAAACATTCTTTTGGGGCGTTGGACTGGTCTACGTGTGACGGAATATATACGTTTCCGCGATGTTTTAGCACATATAAAGTAAGAAATCATGTTTACGCTGTTGAGAAAATCACAGAAGATTTTGGGCATGAATGCGCGAAACCTTCACTATGTGCGTCCGCTCAATCTTAAAAATGCACGTGCTATCTCTGATGATAAGATCTTGAGTAAGAATGTGCTCAAAAAAGCTGGTGTTGCTGTGCCGGAACTTATTGCGAAGATTGGTACACGTGAAGAACTAGAAAACTTTGATTGGTCGCAATTGCCGGATTCTTTTGTTGTTAAGCCGAATCGCGGTTTTGGTGGCGCCGGTATTATCGTTCTCTTTGGGCGCAAGAAAGGTATGAAAGATGCGTGGGTTAAAGCAGATGGCTCTGTTGTAACGGCACACGATATTTACACACACGTACATAACATTATTGAGGGGATGTTTTCACTTTCCGGTGTATCAGATATTGCTTTTTTTGAGGAGCGTCTAACACTTCTCAAACTTTTTCGCCCTTATGCTTATCGCGGTATTCCCGATGTGCGCATCATTGTGTATAACAAGGTGCCTGTTATGGCAATGTTGCGTTTGCCAACAAAAAAATCAGGCGGCAAGGCAAATTTGCAACTCGGTGGTATTGGTGTTGGCATTGACATGGCGACAGGCACAACAACGACAGCTGTGCAGGGAAAGCGAAAAATTATAGAACGTACACCGGATACGCACATGCCACTATCAGGTATCAAAATTCCGTATTGGGATGACATCCTTACAATGGCAGTAAAGGCGCAGGAAGCGAGCAAGCTTGGTTTTCTCGGTGCCGATGTCGTTATTGACCGTGACCGCGGTCCGGTATTTTTGGAACTCAATGCACGTCCCGGTCTATCTATTCAAGTAGCGAATATGGCAGGTCTCAAGGAGCGTCTTGATCGTGTTGCTGGTCTTAAAATCAAGAGCGTCGCACGCGGTGTTCGTGTCGGTAAAGATCTTTTTGGTGGTGAAATCGAGGAAGTGCTTGAGCAAACATCGGGAAAGCGTGTCATCGGCTCGGTAGAAGAAGTAACGTTTATCGGTAAAGACAACAAGCGCGTAACAGTGAAGGCAAAAATTGACACGGGCGCATATTCCACGTCTATTGACCGTAAGCTTGCGCGCGAGCTTGGTTTTGGATCGACACTTGACGCATTTGACAAAATTAATCTAAGTGCATTTTCTATAGAAAAAAAAGGTGATGGCGCTGTTGCTGAGCGCGTATTTATGAAGGAGTACGGTTCTGCCATTGAGGGGTTGGTTGATGTTTCTGTTGTGTGGTCATCCAGTGGCGTGACAATTCGCCCAATTGTGAAGCTGTATTTTATTATGGACGGTGTACGCGTTCCGGCGCGCGTCAACATTGTGGATCGCTCGCATTTGCAGTATCCTGCAATTATCGGCAAGCGCAACCTTGGCAAATTTTTGGTAGATGTGAGTAAGTAGTATTCTTTAACTTGAGCTTAAATATATCGAAATATGAACTTTACGAGGTCCGATTTTAATCACTTAAGTAATTATTTCCTTGCGCGTGAGGCACAAAGACGCGGCTATGCTGTGCGTAAGATGTTTCCACAGTCAAAGCGGAGTCACCTGATTATTGAGCATGAAGGTCGTGTGGCGACAATCATTGGGCAGAGACTACCGTCACTAAGTTACAATGCATATTTTATTTGTAAACACAAGGATATTGCAAAACAGTTTTTGCAAAAAAGTGGTATTCGTGTACCGCGCGGGCAGGCATTTTGCAAAGATGAGGTTAAAGAGGCGATCGCTTATAGTAAAACGCTACCAAAACCGCTTGTTATCAAGCCGACGGGAGGTACTTGGGGAACGGATGTTTTTCTCAATATTTGCACGGATGAAGAAGTACGATCTTGCATAGAAAAATTTTCTACAAAAGGCACATCATTTTTAATAGAAGAGCAATCTGTCGGCAAAGAGTATCGCATTTTGGCAACGCGTGATAAAACGTTGGGCGTTATTCATAGAGTACCGGCTAATGTCATTGGTGATGGTGTATCAACAATTCGTGAACTTATTGACGAGAAAAACAGCGATCCACGTCGTGGAGATGGTCACGAAAAGGCCATTGTGCGCATTATTGTTGACGATGAGATATTGAAAATTCTTGCAGCAAAATCTCTAACATTGGATAGTATTCCGTCAAAAGGTCAGCGTATTTTTTTGCGCCAAAACTCAAATATCTCAACTGGTGGCGATAGCATTGACTACACAGATAAGGTGCATCCGGCCATTTGCGATTTGGCAACAAAAATTATTCGTGCGATACCGGGTCTTCCTTATGCTGGAATTGATTTTCTTACACCTGATATTACAAAAAATCCTCAAGATGTTGGTTATACGGTAATAGAACTAAATGATTCGCCAATGTTAAGCATGCATCATGAGCCATATGAAGGCGTGTCGCGCAATGTATCGGCGGAAATCATCAACATGCTTTTTGATTAACGTCTATTTTCATTAGGAAATTTTTGGGCTGTTTTTCATTCACGAAAATTTGCATTTGATAGTCACTTTGTATATTCTGCGGTATACTGGTATGGTATAAGACTTTTTGTATGGGTACACGACAAGTAGTAACGCGACGACGAGTGCAACGCGCGTCGCGCAACAAAAGAAAGAAAAAAACGCTTGGGCAACGTATGGCAAAATGGGCGCTTTTTGGTGTGTTGTCCTTCGGTGCGGTTGGTATATTGAGCGCTGCCGGTGTTTTCTGGTATTATGCAAAAGATTTGCCACCAGCAGATCAGTTGCGTACACGTGAAATTGCTGAGTCAACAAAAATTTATGATCGTACGGGTAAGGTTTTGCTTTATGACATCTATGGTGAAGAACGGCGGACAATTATAGACTTTGACGAAATGCCAACGGTTATACGTTATGCGACTATTGCGCTAGAAGATCAGGATTTTTATGAACATCACGGCATTAAAGTAAAATCTATTATACGTGCGGCACTCTCACAGATATTTCCACACTATTTTGGGCGAAGTAGTGGTGGCTCTACAATCACGCAACAACTTATAAAGAATACGCTTTTGACAAGTGAACGTTCATATGAGCGAAAGCTAAAAGAAATTATTCTTTCGCTAGAGTTGGAGCGGAAGTTTACAAAAGATGAGATCTTGGAGCTTTATCTGAATGTTATTCCATATGGTTCAAATGCGTATGGCATTGAGGCAGCAGCGAGAACATTTTTTGGCAAACACGCAAAAGATCTTACGCTTGATGAGGCGGCGCTTCTTGCATCACTACCACAACAGCCATCATTCTACTCACCGTACGGGACACGGCCGGAGCGCTTGGAGCGTCTTCGCAAACGACAGGCACATGCATTGGATCAGATGGCGCGACTTGGTTATATAACACAAGAAAAGGCGGATGAGGCAAAAAAAATTGACACTCTTGCAAAAGTTGTGCCAAACAGGGAGAAGATCAAAGCGCCACATTTTGTGATGTATATTCGCGAATATCTTGAAAGGCAGTATAAATTGGATGAAGTTAAGGAAATGGGTTTGCGTGTCATTACAACGCTAGATTGGGATCTGCAGCAACTGGCGGAGCGCGTGGTGCGCGATGGTGCTGAGCGTAACAGAAAGAGATACAATGCGAAAAACGCCGCACTGGTGGCGATAGACCCAAAAACAGGGCAACTTCTTGCAATGGTTGGATCAGCTGATTTTTTTGACAAGGATATTGATGGTCAAGTTAATGTAGCCTTGCGTTTCCGTCAGCCGGGCTCATCATTTAAGCCATATGTTTTTCTGGGAATGTTTCGTCGTGGATATGTGCCGGACACTGTTCTTTATGATGTGAAGACAAAGTTTGATGGTGGTGATAAGGCATATGAGCCGCAGAATTATGACGGTACATTTCGCGGCCCTGTGAAAATTAAAAAGGCACTTGGCATGTCGCTTAACATTCCGGCTGTAAAGGCACTTTACCTTGTTGGTGTTGACGAGGTTATAGAACTGGGAAAAGAACTTGGTCTAACAGGTCTTGATGAACCGAAGCGGTACGGCCTTTCGTTGGTGCTTGGCGGTGGTGAGGTGCAGCTTCTTCATCACACACACGCATATGCAACGCTTGCCAACGGTGGTGTACGAAAGGATCTTACAAGTATTATGCGTATTGAAGACAAAGATGGTAATGTTCTGGAAGAATTTAGAGACAGAGATGGTGAACGCGTTGTTGAGGAAAAATATGTTGCTCTGTTGAGTGATATCTTATCCAAGAATAAATACCGTGCACCGGCATTTGGGCAAAATAATCCGTTGCGTTTTGACGAACGATCGGTAGCGGCAAAAACTGGCACAACAAATGGTTATCGTGATGCATGGACGATGGGATATACACCATCACTTGCAGCTGGTGTGTGGGTTGGTAATAACGATAACCGTGCAATGAGAGTCGGCGCCGCCGGATCGGTTGTTGCTGCCCCGATATGGCATGCGTTTATGGAGGAGGCCCTCAAAGATACGCTGGTCGAACACTTTCCTGATCCCAGTGATGAAGGTGGTGCTGGCAAAAATGAAGAGGAAAAAAGTGAGCGTCCATTGCTTTATGGTAAAGTACCGGAATTGCATGAGAAAAAAGTGTGTCGTATTTCGAAAAAGGATAATACATGGTGCCTTGCATCAGATGCATGTGAAAACAATGACGTTGATGTAAAAAGGCGTAAATTTATTGATACACACTCAATTCTTCACTATGTTGATAAAAGCGATCCTATGGGTGATCCACCACAAAAACCAGAGAAAGATCCACAATACAAATCATGGGAAAAGGGTGTAAAGAAGTGGTATGAAGAAAAAGATCGAAAAATTGTCGTTGGGCCTGTGCCGACAGAAAAATGCAAAGACAGTGACTTTGAGTAAAATTGCAATGCGATAAAGTTCGCATGCTGTCAAATAAACTGTCAAACAAAAAATACACAATATATTGTGTATTTTTTGTCTTTTGTGACACAAGTTGTTCTTGACGCACTGATAGCGCCACTGTATCATGAAAGTGTTAGATCTTATTAATTAATACTTCAAAAATATGGAGGAATTGACAAATGTATGTTTCGAGTGCGGCGCAATGGCTAATCGTCTGCCGGTAATTGGCGAAGAGGTGCATGATCTTTCTTTTGCCGTTTTTCACAAAAACACAATTAAGGAAGATGTAAAGATTTCCGACTATAGAGGAAAGTGGTTAGTACTCTTTTTCTATCCAGCAGATTTCACATTTGTGTGTCCAACGGAACTGGAAGAGTTGGCGGAAAACTATACAGCATTTCAAGAGCGTAATACGGAAATTGTAAGTGTGAGCACTGACACTGCGTTTGTGCACAAGGCATGGCACGACACATCACCGGCAATTAGTAAAGTTACATATCCGATGGCAGCTGATCCAACGGGTGAGATAGCGAGATATTTTGGTGTATATATTGAGGATGAAGGACTTGCTCTTCGCGGTACATTTATCATTGATCCAGATGGCAAACTTGCAGCGTATGAAGTGCATAATAATGATATTGGTCGCAATGTGCAGGAACTTTTGCGCAAGATTGAAGCGGCGCAGTTTGTGCGAGAGCATGATGGTATGGTATGCCCTGCAAACTGGAAACCTGGTGATGATGCTCTAAAGCCGGGTGTAGACCTCGTTGGCAAGATTTAGGATGTATACGAGATAATTGGATTTTGAAGAGATAATGACGTTATGACATATAAAGAGAAAGATTTTTCACACATCATTGGCATGAGCGGATTTAGTGATGACTTGTTGCATATGCACTTTACGCTTTATGCCGGCTATGTGGCGAATGCAAATGCTCTTGCGCAGCAAATATTGCACACAGAGAAAGGGACGGCAGCATTTGCCGAACTAAAACGTCGTTTTGGATGGGAGTGGAATGGTATGCGTCTTCATGAGCTTTACTTTGGCAATCTCTCAAAAGATGGTGTCAAAAGTGAGAATGCTCCACTTTTGACAGAGAGTGTTGCACGAGTATATGGTTCTTTTGAAAAGTGGGAAGACGATTTTCGTGCAGTTGGTCTTATGCGTGGTATTGGATGGGTTGTTCTTGCTTATGACAAGGAGGCGGATACAGTGTTTAACGCGTGGATCAATGAGCATGACATGGGGCATCTTGCCGGTGCAGAACCACTTCTTGTAATGGATGTTTTTGAACATGCATTTATTACAGAATATGGACTTAAGCGCGCCGACTACATAGATGCATTCATTGGCAACATTAACTGGTCTGTGGTGGAGGAACGCTTTCGTAATGCATATTTGTGATTTTAAGTATAAAAAAGAGGTAACATTTTAAAATAAATAATGCATACATAACGAAGGGGGTGTGTCCAGTATCTGACACATGCGTTGTTTGTGTGCGCATAAAAATATGAACACAATAATAAAGGTTAAAAAGCGAAACGGCGAAATTGTCGATTTTGATCGTACAAGGATTGAAAATGCTATACGCAAAGCGTGCAATGCTGTTGGATCGGAGTGTATTTTTATTAAGGCGCTGACAGATGATATTGTCGTAGATATAGAAAAGTCTCTTGGTGAGCGCGCACAACATGACCATGTGCCGGTAGTTGCAGTAGAGGATGTACAGGACTGTGTTGAGCGCCATCTTGTTAAAATTAACGAATACGAAGTTGCAAAGGCTTACATTCTTTATCGTGACAAACGTGCAGAAAGTCGTGAAGAGAAACATGAAAGACTGGTAAAGCAATTTGAAAAGCGTTCTTTGAAAGTGCAAAAGTCAGATGGTAAAAAGGAGAAATTTGATATCAGAAAAATTAAAAAAGTTTTTGATCGTAGTGCGGAGGGATATGAGGATGCATGTACATTTGAAGAGTTTATAGAGGCGTTTAAGCGGAATCTTGTAGAAGGTATCAAAACGTCTGACATTAACAAACTCATGGTAAAGACGTGTATTGACCTTGTAACAGTTAATAATACGCAGTGGCAACATGTTGCTGCACGCATTCTGCTCGGCGATCTTTACAAGCAAGCAAAGAATAATCGCGGTGTAAAAAATATAAAAGATTTGTACACACCAAAAGCGTACAAAGCACTTTTTGATCGCTACATAAAAAATGGTCTTTATTACAAAGATTTCTATAAATATTATTCCGAGAATGATATTTTAGAAGCGGGGAAACATCTTTCTTTTGATACGGACCATGCTTATGAATATACAACTATTCTGTCGCTGACAAAGCGTTATCTTCTCAAGCGTAATGGTTGTGTTGAAGAATTGCCACAGGAGATGTATATGTCTGTTGCGTTGTTTCTTGCGATCCCGGAAAAGAAAGAAAACCGTCTTGCCTTTGCTTTAAAAATTTATGAACATTGCTCAAAGCAACATATCTCACTGCCAACGCCGACACTTCTTAATTCACGCACAAATTACCACCAGCTTTCCAGTTGTTTCAAAATCAATATTGATGATGACCTGCGCGCAATTTACCATGGCATCGAAAACATGGCGCAGATTTCAAAGTTTGGCGGTGGCGTTGGTGTGTATTTGGGTAATATTCGGGCGCGCGGCGCAATGATTCGTGGCGTACAAGGTGCATCCGGCGGTGTTAATCCATGGATCAAGGTCATCAATGATACGGCAATTGCCGTTAATCAGCTTGGTGCACGTCTTGGCGCAATCAGTGTGACGCTTGATATATGGCACTATGATATATATGATTTTCTTGACCTGCAGACAGAAACGGGCGACATTCGTTCAAAAGCCTTTGATGTCTTTCCTGCAGTGTCGATTCCCGATCTCTTTATGCAGCGTTTGCAGGAAGACGGGGAATGGACGCTTTTTGATCCGCATGAGATCAAGACAAAATACGGCAAGTCGTTGCAAGATTATTTTGATAAAGATTTTAATGCGTTTTACCGCAAACTCGAGAAAGATGCATCACTTGTTATGCGACGTTCTGTAAAAGCAAAGGAGCTGTTTAAGCGTTTTCTTAAAACGACGGTGGAGACAGGTATGCCGTATGTATTCTTCCGCGACACGGTTAATCGCAATAATGCAAATCGACACGCTGGCAATATTTATTCAACACAACTGTGTACGGAAATCTGTCAAAACACATCGCCGACAAAATTCAAAGAAGAAACAATTGAAGATGGTAAGATTGTTATTCGCTATGAGCCTGGCGATCTTGTTGTATGCAACCTTGCGTCAATAAATATAGCAAAAGTATATGAGGAAAAGATGATCAAGAAAGTCTTTCCCGTTATTATGCGCATTCTTGATAATGTGATTACACTGAATTTCTATCCTATTAAGGAGGCAGAGCGAACGGCAATGCGTTATCGCAGCGTTGGCGTTGGGTATCTTGGTTTGGCAGAATATCTTGCGACACGAAAGTTGGCATACGAAAGCGAGGAGGCGCGTGCAAAAGTTGACATGCTCTTTGAGCGTTACACGTTTCATACATATCGCGCATCGGTGGATCTTGCGCGGGAGCGTGGTGCATACGCGCTCTATCCTGGTAGCGAATACAGCAAAGGACGTATTCTTGGTCATAATGCGCAATGGTTTATTGAGAAAAATGAAAAACGTCGCGTTGGATGGACAAAACTTTTTGATGATATGAAGAAGTATGGTATTCGTTTTGGATACCATACAGCACCAGCGCCAAACACATCAACGTCAGGTATCGTTGGCACAACGGCGGCACTGTTGCCAATCTATAAACGTTACTTCATGGAAACAAATCTCTCAGCGCCGACCGTGCGTGTAGCACCAAAACTTAACAAGGATAACTTCTGGTACTATAAAGAGTACATTTCAATGGATATGAAAGACGTGATTGATATGATCAGTATAGTGTATCAGTGGGTTGATCAGTCAATCAGTTTTGAATGGATGATTGATCCATCACAAACATCGCCGGCACAGCTGTATAGTTATTATTTGCGTGCATGGCAAAAGGGCATTAAAACGGTGTACTATGTACGATCACTTTCCGGTGAAATTGACCAAAATGTATGTGTGAGTTGTAGTGGGTAGAGATTAAATTGATAAATATCATAATATAACTGGAAATATATGACAGAAGAAATGAAGCAGAACTTGATTTTTAATCCAAAAGGTAATGATCAGGTTAGTGCGAGAACAATTATCAAAGGAAATACAACAGGATTATTTAATCTCAATGACGTAAAGTATCAGTGGGCAAAATCGCTCTACCAGGTAATGATTGGTAACTTTTGGGTACCGGAGAAAGTTTCTGGCCTCAAAGATGATGCGCGCATGTTTCAATCAGATTTAACGCCAGAGGAACAAAAGGCATATAAAGGAATCCTATCCTTCCTTACATTCCTTGATTCAATTCAGACAGTGAATTTGCCACACTTTAACGACTATATTACAAGTCCTGAGGTCAACCTCATTCTTTCTATTCAGGCATATCAGGAAGCTATTCACTCGCAGTCATATGCGACAATCATTGAGGCAGTCGTTGACGCAAAAGAGCGCGAGGAGATCTACTATTTCTGGCGAACAGACAAGACCCTCCTTAATCGTAATAAGTATATCGGTCAAATTTACCAAGATTTTATTGATGATCCAACGGATAAAAATTTCTTCCGTGGCATCATTGCAAACTTTTTGTTGGAATCGCTCTATTTCTACAATGGTTTTGCATTTTTTGACACCCTTGTTGACCATGGAAAGATGATGGCAACAGGGCGCATGATTGCTTATATTCGTCGTGATGAGTTGACGCATGTAACAATTTTTGCAAACATTATTCGCGAAATTGAACGTGAGTTCCCAGAAATCTATGATGAGAAAGTAATACGTGATATGATGAGAACAGCCGTGAAGCAAGAAATCGAGTGGAGTACGCACATTCTTGGTGATCGTATACCGGGCATTAATGGTGATACGACACGTGCCTATACGCAGTGGCTTGCAAATCAGCGTCTTGAAATGCTTAATATTGCACCGCTTTATCCCGAGGCGATTGAAAATCCATATAAGCACCTTGAGCGTCTTCAGGATCCAAATAGTGATAAGGGCAACTTCTTTGAGACGACGGTTGTGAATTATACGCAGTCTTCAAGTATGAATGGAAGTTGGGATTTTTAATGAAACGCAGAAAAAACTTTCACAACATGGTGCTCTATGCTAGTGTTGTACTATGGTGAAAGAAATTATTGTTAGCAACGCAAACGAGAGGGAACGTCTTGATCGTTTTATCGCTACGCATGTATTGGCGGATGGTAGTGTGGCATTGTCGCGTAATGCAATCAGTCGCGCAATAAAGAAGTGTCTTGTCACAGTAAACGGTATGTGCGTAAAATCACACTACAGAGTGTGTGTAGGTGATCGAATTGTCGTTTCTCAAGAGGTTTTTCGTACCGCAAAATCTCTTGTACCTGATAAAGCTGTTGTTTTTGACACGCTCTTTGTTCATACATCGTTTATTGTTATCAATAAGCCGGCCGGCCTTTTGGTGCATCCTGTACATCCCGGTGACACGACGCAAACACTTGTACATGGTTTACTTGCACATTATCCAGAGATTGCTACTGTTGGTGAAGATGTAATGCGTCCGGGGATAGTGCATCGTTTGGATCGAGAAACATCTGGTGTTATGGTTGTTGCACGGACGCAAGAGGCGTTTGTTTGTCTAAAAAGAATGTTTCAAGAAAGGCATATTAAAAAAACATATTATGCTATTGTTTATGGCACACTAAACAAACAACGTGGAACAATCACATTTCCGCTTGCGCGCAGCGTACGCGGTGATCGATGGGTTGCGCTCCGTACGGAGCGAGATAAGCATAAAGGCGTTATTCGTCAGGCACTAACGCATTATGCGGTGCTTTGCAGTAATGGTAAGATGAGTGTTGTATGCCTGCAACCACAAACAGGGCGAACACATCAAATTCGTGTACATATGCATGCAAAAAAGTGTCCATTAGTTGGTGATACTCTCTATAAGAGAAAAGATAGATTATTGATGCACAAAATAGATCGCCATGCCCTCCACAGTGCGCAATTATCATTTTGGTATGGAGGACACTTGTGGGTATTTTGTGCGAGTATTCCTGGTGATATGATGGTACTGTGGAAAGATGTTTGTCGGAATACGTTGAAAGAAAGTGGATGACGACGTTATTTTGTGGTACAATAAAACAAAATGTGAAGAGAAAAAACAATGTTTGGCAAAAAAACACAAAATACAATCATTACGGATAGCAATAACACGCAAGAAAGTGGTGTGCCACCAACACAGCCACTCATTGTACATACAATGAAGAGTGATATGAAGGAGGGTATTGTCCAACAACCACAACAAAGTGGCGCGCAACAAGGCGTTACTCTGCATGAAAAAGATGTGTCGCAGCAAGCGCAACAGCAAGGTTCATCTCGGCAGAGTAGCACACAGCAGAGCCCATTTTTGCAGGATAATGTCGATGCACAAAAAAGCGGTATTAGTACACAGCAAACACAAACAACGGTTCCTATTAGGAATGGACAAGCGACGCAACAGCAACAAGTACGATCACCTCAAGGCGTGACACCATCTTCCCCGCCAAAGTCACGAAAAATTATTATTATATGGATTGTTATTATTATCCTCATCCTTGCGATCGGTGGCGCAGTTGTATTTGCATGGCGCGTCGGCATAATTGATAATATAATGGATCGCTTTGTGAGACAAGAGACGCATGTTATTACGCATGATGGTGATAACATGCAAGATAGTGCGTCATTGATTGCTGGTGATATGAACGGCGCTGATTATGAAAAAGAAACAAGTGTTGTAGCTACGCAGCCTTACGATCATGATGATCGTTATCTGCCAGCGGATACAGCAATCAAAATTACGAAACAAGCGACGATTGCAGATGTTATTGAGAAAATTAAGGATGTTGTGCGTACGCATACTATACCGATTACTATTGATGTTCTTGGTGAAGATGGTGAACCAATGCCGTTTGCCGTGTTTATAAAGAGGTTTTTACCAGATATGCCAGCTTCTGTCCTTACTGAACTTGATCAACCTCTCCAGATCCACGTGTTTCTTGATAATGGCGAGAGGCGCATTGGGATACACACGTATTCGTCGGATCCTGATAACACGCGAAGTAATCTGCGTGAGGCGGAGCCACTACTTATAAAAGGGTTTAAACCGATCTATCTCTTCTCACCGCCCCTGCAAAAGGACAATGTATTTGAAGACGCCGTTCATGAGAGTGGTGTGCCAATTCGTTTTCACAACTTTGTGCAGGACGCAACGCAATCCATTGACTACGCTATACACTACAGTCACGTATTTTTCGGGACAAGTCGTGCAACAATGCATGCAATGATGAATCTTGTTTTTGCACATGACGATATTGTGCGCAAAAACAAAGAAGCAGTGGATATGACACAAACAACACCATCGGTGACCGTGGCGCCAGCGACTGGCAATGGCGATAGTGGCAATGTAACTGACATGCAAAATGGCAGCGCAGAAACAAGTGGTGCACATGTACCGCCACCTGGCGCAGAGCCGGGGTGGCAGCCGTAAATGAGCACATGCAAGTATCCATTGTGGATAACTTGTGGCAAAATAAATGAAACTGTGGATAACTAATGAGTTATCCACAGTTTTTATTAAAAAAAGAATGACTCTTTTTTTAAATGTAAAATACAAAGTATGTTGCATTTCATTACTACACATCTCTTTTATCCCTTAAACAAGGGGTAATATGAAAAACATATTGACCGAGTGTATCTTGATTGGTATACTAAGTGTGTACTGAGGTGGTGGCAATGAATATGGAATGTGATGAGGGGAGGGGAAGAATTATGGTGTTTGTACATTTACAAGACAAATTGCTCCGAGACGGTGGCGACGTTCCAACTGTGAAGTCCCCCTATTCACAGTTGGAACGTCTCTACTGTCCGTATAAAGAGCGATCAAAATTCATTATAAAAATGATAGTGATCGTATAAAAAAACAAAAACAAAAAAACACAAACTCTAAAACAAAAACAAAGAGAAAAGTGTGAATAGTACCTTGAATAAAGAGGGGGCAAACCCGCGGACGGGGAGCATAGAGAAGTTGTAAAGAAAAAAGATAGTACAATTTCTCACAGTCGGTATTCTGCAACGACAGGATACAGGATGCGACACATTGCATGTGACGAGATCCTTGATATTTATTTCACCCGAGTATCAAGCGTGATCGAAACATGTTGCCCGTATCCGCCGGGCGCATGAGCCAAATATATTATCAAGGGCGTTATTGCGCCCGGTGACACACACCTTAATTGTTGTGTTAGTAACCGGGTTATGTATGGAGGATGAGAGGATATAAGTGATGTAAGAAGGGCCGAGAGGCTGTTTTTTTATACTTTGCTAATATTGTTAGTAAGACAAATGTCTGTAACAACAAAAAAGCGTGGTGATTATGGTGAGAAGATAGCACGTCGCTACTTGGAAGAGCGCGCATTTACTATTCTTGCATGTAATTATATGCCGTCCCGTGGCATTAAGCGTGGTGAGATAGATATTATTGCGCAAAAGGGCAATATTATACATTTTATAGAAGTAAAAACGCGCTTTGTACACAGTGGTGATATTGTTGACCCGCCGGAAACGCAGATAACACGCAGTAAAATACAGGCGCTTAATCGTACTGCGCAAATATACTTAAAAGAGAAGGCATGCTCTGGTGTAACATATGTTTTTGATGCCTTGGCAATTACTATTTATCCACGAGAAAAGAAAGCGCATGTGCGTTTTTTGGAAGACATATTTTTATAAGTTGCAGGCGAGTAGTAGCGGTTGTGCAATACGTTTTTATCTGTGGTATACTATAAAGTAGTGTTACATAAATATTTTTGCGTGTGCGGAAGTTTTTTTGCGTAGAAAAAAGGAAAATACAACAGTGGTTACAAGTGGGCGTGGGAGTATTTTTTGCATTCGTCGTAGCGGGTCACTTTTTTTACAGTGATAGTGGTTTTAATTTTGCGACGGCGCATGCAGCATCTATAAAAGAAGCGTTTACTTCTGCTATTAATTGGTTTCTTTACTATGTTGCGCAAATGTTTGGGTTACTTGGCGTTGCTGGTGCGACACTTTTTACCTATGTACTGGATACGAATAATGTTAAAGAAATTCTTGGCAATAAAGTAATTGATCTGATCTGGACGATTGTGCGTGATGTGTTGAATCTTTCATTCATATTGATTTTGCTTTTTAGTGCTTTTGCGACAATTTTTCAGATTGAGCGTTATCATTTGCGTAATGTGCTTACGCGTCTGATCATTATGGCACTTTTGGTAAATTTTAGTCTGCCAATTGCAAAAGTTATTATTGATGCATCAAATATTCTAATGTACTTCTTTGTGAATAATCTTTTTCCAAAGACGGAAAACGGATTTGAGATTCTGGAAATTTTCGGGAAATCTATGAACATCGTTGACGTCTTTATTCCAAAGAGAGAAGTTGCTAATCAAGAAACATCTTATATTTTCATGGCAATTATCTTTGCATTTTTCTATGGCATATCAATGATAACCATTGCCGGTTTACTCGTTGTGCGTCTCGTTGCACTTGCTATACTGATGATCTTTTCACCGATTGGCTTTGTTGGTGCGATTTTACCGTCCACGCAAGGATATGCGCAACAATGGTGGCAAAATCTCTTTAAGTATGCCTTTACCGGTCCTATTCTTGTGTTTATGCTGTTTTTTTCCATGTCATACATGCATTATGTACATAAGGTGGCGTTTGATCCTACGAGTGTGAATAGCGTTATGCATCCGACAGAAACAGCGACAACAAATGAGGCGCAAGCGAGTAATATGACCAATCTTGTTTTTCTCATGATTCCAATTGTAATTTTATGGGCCGGCATTATTATGACTAATGCAACATCGGATGGGGCATCACAAATGGTGACACGTTTTGGTCAGGGTATGGCAAGGAAAACCGGTAGAGCATTGGCAACGGGTGGTAAGTATGCATCTATTGGAACATTAAAGGCAATGCCTGGCGCGGCACGTGCCACAGGATTTGCTCGCTCGTTTAAAGTGAGTGCACAGCGGCGGCGAGATCGCTTTGAGCAAAAAGCAAATGCTTACGCAGAGCAAATGTCTGCACAGAGGGCAATTATTGGTAGAAGTAAGGTGCAATTAGAGTCTTTTGCAAAATCTCTTGCAGCAGCGGAGAAGGAATTGAAAGATCTTGGCTTAACCGGTTCACAGTTGGTTAAGGTAATGGAAGATAAAGGGGAATCAAAAGAACGTCGTGTTGCCGCTGCACGCTTAGCTGCACAGAAGGGCATGATTGATAGCGTTGCAAGGATGAATACAGCGATGTCCCTTATTGAAGGTAGGACGGATGAAAGAGGTAAGGTAATTGAGAGAGCTCTTGTACCGGAGAATTTGCGGGAAGATTTCGCAAAGGAGATTCAAAGAAATGTGCGCAACGATGGTCGCAGAGATGTTGTGGCAGCGTATAGAATTGACAGAGAAGCACGCGGTGATGATGTTAAGATGAGAGAAATTATTCGAGATGAATTTAGAATTGGTGCGGAAGAGCTTGGTAAACAGAAGAGATTTGATGCGCTTCATAGTAATGCTCGCGAAATGCTTAAGGAGCATGTTGACAATAGTGTTGTGCTTGATGCGCAGATGGTGCGTGATGCCCTAAAAGGTGGTAATGCGGAAGTATTGAGAGATGTGAGTGATAATATTAGAAGAGGTATTGAGGGGATGGATTTTACTATTAACAATGATGTCAGAACAGATGTTAATGTTAATACTGGTGGTAGCGCAACAACAGCTGATGCAAATGTCAGTGCAAATACAGTAGATAACAATAATGTTCAAACTGGTAGTGGCTCTAATATTATTACACACGCAACTGATGCTGATGTTCAGCGCGCTGTCAGGGAGAGAAACAGGGGATCTGGTACATAGGGATGTAGAGTGTATGTAAAAAAGTGAGAAAATATGACGCAATCATATCAAAAATCAATACAAGAAATAGATCCAATCATTGTGCAGAAATTTACTTTGCCAATGATTGTGCCTGATATTGGAGAGACAGAGCGGCAGTGGCGCGCACGTTGGCGACGTTTTTACGCACTACCGGAGAAGGTAAAGAGTATTATGGCGGATGAAAGAACAATGCGGATCATTCAGCGTATTGGTGAGCGTGCTGGTTTCAGTTTGGAAGAAATGGCTGTTCTTGCGCGCGCAATACGTCTTTATTATTTTGGCGAACTGCCACTTGAGAAATTTGCCGACTACTTTATAGAAAATCTTGGTATTGCACCACTGAAGGCACAAGATATAGCACGCATTCTAACTGAGCAAATTATAAAGAAGCCGGCAAGGGAAACAAAAGTGCGCATGACATTGCGTGAAACACTTGAGCGCTTTAAGAGTGTAAAAAATCAGATCATTACAAAGTCAAATATCATGGTTGCTGGCACACAAAAATATAGCCCTGGCACAATCGGTAATTGGATTACTGATTACCGTCTTTCTGTTGGACAAGGAAAACACACGGCGATTGAGCGTGGTAATTACTTGTTTCATGGACGCAATACGCGATCGCTGAGCGCAGAGGAACGGCAACGTGTGGCAATGGTGTTAAAATCTATTGACGAGAATATGCCGTTGGTCGTTGATATTGAGCGCGAGGAAGTTGTCTTTCCTGTAGCGCAAAAAGTACCACGTCGTACTGGCGTAAAAAACACTCAACCATCTACTTTTTCTCAACGGGAAGGTCGTCATAGTGAGCAACGTAATGCACATGGCGATATGCGGACGGCTGATAACAATAGCAAACAAATACAGGGCATGCACAGCAATCAGCATCAGCACACGCGCACGATGCAAAAAGATGCTATACTAAAAAAGAAGAATGAAAATGCTCATGAGGCAGTGGAAGATAAGGGGCAACCAATGGGGTATGTGACGTTTTCATCTGGACAAAAACTCGCACAGGAAAAGGAGTCTGCACAAATGCGTGCCAATAACTCCGCATCTGTAGGATATAAATAAAGAAATCGTATGCTTTTTAGTGTACCGCAATATATTGATGTTGAGGACAAGATTGCCGGTCCGTTGACGGCGCGACAGTTTTTATGGTTGCTTGCGTTCGGGGCTGTATTAATTGTATTGTGGAATCTCTTTGATAATAAGGCAACGTTTTATGTTGTTGCGTTTTTCCTATTCCTTTTGTTTGGCGCATTTGCGTTTTATAAACCACATGGCGTATCACTTGTCACGTTTGTTGGATATGCACTCACGTTTCTTATCCAGCCAAAAATTTACGTATGGCGTCGTCCGGTTGGTTGGCAAAAGAAAAAGATTACAAAGAAACGCGATAAATATGATGCGCAATTTTATAAAAAAAGTGCTTCAATGACCATTGAAGATATTGCTGTGTTGGCTGATGTATTAGATAGCGAGGGGCACCACAGAACTGATCGTGCTATTGAGATACTTGAAAGTCATGCAACAAAGAATAAAAAGTAAACTGATATAAACAAAAAGAGATATAGATTTTATGGAGCGATTACATGAGAAAAAATTAGCATCCGGCGCATCAGGTGCGAGTACGCTGAAGTATGTTGATGTTGCCGAAGTACATGATAGTGTCATTGTTTTGCGCAATGGCTCACTGCGGGCTATTGTAATGATGTCATCGATCAATTTTGATCTCAAATCATCAGAAGAGCAAGATGCTATTATTGTGCAGTATCAAAATTTTCTCAATTCACTTGATTTTCCACTTCAGATACTTATCAGCTCGCGTAAACTTAATATTGAACCATATATAGAAATGCTCAATGATCGTGAGCGACGTACGGAGAGCGAGGCAATACGGACGCAGATTGCAGAATATCGTTTATTCATTAGAGAATTGACAGATGTAACAAATATCATGTCAAAATTTTTCTATGTTGTTGTGCCGTTTTCGCCGGTAGAGAGTAAGGAAACTGGTTTCTTTGCACGCATGATGGCGGCATTTCATCCGGAACACGTTATTAGCGCAAGGCGCGAAAAATTTGAAACATATAAAAATCAGCTCTTTCAGCGCGTTGATCATATAACAATGGCGCTTTCCGGCACTGGTGTTCGTGGTGTATTACTCGATACAGAGGAAATACTTGAGCTACTGTATAACGCATATAACCCATCACTCTTTACGAGCACATCACTTTCGGAACTGTCACGTGTAGACGTAGAGGGACTGTAACATTTTTTAATCTAAAAAAGTTCATGAGCCTTTTTGCAAAAAAAGAAAAAACACATACTGTAATGAATGCTGATGATCTTCTCGAGGCTGAGAATATCTATCAGCGTGGCGTTGCAACTGTGCGCGGATTGATTGCGCCGAGCGCTATGCGTATCTCGCCAATGTTTTTGGAGATAGGTGAGGTTTATGCAAAAACACTTTTTATAACAGCGTATCCTCGCTACCTACAGACAAACTGGTTTTCGCCGATAATCAACCTTGATTTGCCAATGGATATTGCGTACTTTATCCATCCAATGAGGACAAGTGATGTTGTTAAACAGTTACGGCGAAGTGTAACGCAAGTGCAATCGCAGATTAATATTGAGCGAGAAGAGGGTAAGGTACGCAACCCTGTTCTTGAAACAGCTTTACGTAATATTGAAGAATTGCGCGATCGATTATTACAAGGAACAGAACATTTCTTTCGTTTTGGATTGTATATCACAATTTACGCTGAGGACAAGGCAAAATTATCAAAAGTTGAAAAGGAAATTACATCAATGCTTGAGGCGCAACTTGTCTTCATTAAGCCGGCTGTTTTGCGCATGGAACAGGGTTTTTCATCAACATTGCCACTTGCAAATGACGAGCTTGATGTTGGCAACAATCTTAATACACAGCCACTTTCAACAACATTCCCCTTTGTATCATCAACACTTTCATCGAATGACGGTATTCTTTATGGTATCAATCGTCATAATAATTCTCTTGTTATTCTTGATCGTTTTAAACAGCCGAATGCAAACATGGTCATCTTTGCAAAATCCGGTGCCGGTAAGAGCTACGCTGTGAAGTTGGAAATTTTGCGATCGATGATGATGGGGACGCAGATTTTTGTGATTGATCCTGAAAATGAATACAAATATCTTTGCGATACAGTCGGCGGCACATTTATTAAATTGTCATTGAAGTCAAAATCGTTTATCAATCCATTTGATTTGCCATCGGTTGGCGAAGACGAGAGTCCGTCAGAGGTTCTTCGTTCCAATATAGCGATGCTTATCGGTCTTTTGCGCATTATGCTTGGTTCAACAACGCCGGAAGAGGATTCTATTTTAGATAGCGCTTTGCGAGAAACATATGCGATTCGTGATATAACGGAGGATACTGATTTCAGTAAATTGTCACCGGAGACCTATCCGACAATGGCCGATCTCGGGCAAGTTTTGGAAAATATGGAGGGTGCCGAGTCGCTATCGGCGCGTCTTGAGAAGTATACGCGCGGAATATTTTCTGGCTTTCTCAATAATCATACAAATGTTAAAGTAAACGGTGAGCTGATAGTGTTTAATATTCGCGACTTGGAAGACGAATTGCGACCGATTGCAATGTACATTGCTCTGCAGTTTATATGGGACAAAATGCGCGCAGAGTTGCGCCGCCGTCTTGTCATTGTTGACGAGGCGTGGGTGATGATGCAGAAAGAGGATGCTGCAAGTTTTCTTTTTGGTATTGCAAAACGGTGTCGTAAGTACTATACAGGACTTACGACAATTACGCAGGACATCTCCGATTTTATGGGCTCGCAATATGGGCGACCAATTGTAACAAACTCATCACTGCAACTTCTCCTAAAACAGTCGCCGGCATCGATTGAAACGGTGCAGGAAACATTTTTTCTGACTGACCATGAAAAGTTTCTTCTTCTCGAAAGTAGTGTTGGTGAGGGTATTCTTTTTGCCGGCACAAAGCATGTTGCTATTAAAGTTGTTGCATCTTATAGCGAAGATCAAATTGTTACATCAAACCCAGAGCAGATTTTGGGTATTAAGAGGAGAAAGGAGAATGACGAAATATAAATCAATAGTTAGTAGAGAGAAAAAATTATGTCGCAGATACCGTACAGAGCGGAATTGGCGCGACTTGAAGAGATTGAAAAGAAGGCGCGGAGGGATATTGCGCATTTTGAGAAAACAATATGGTTTATTCCAGTTACAATAGCCATTTTTCTTGACACAATTGCCGATTTATTTACAGCTATACCGATAATCGGTATAATCTTTGCGTTTCTTGTCTTGCCGCTTACCATCTATATGATTATTTTCAACTTCAGATTTGGTGCTCTGCGCGCAAAGATTATACGCTTTCTTATTTTATTGATTGATTTCATTCCGATTATATCGATGATATGGTTTGGTAATGTTTTTGTTATTTTTTTGATGTGGAATCACGCGCGCAGAAAGAGAAATAAGGCAAAAAAATTACTTGGAAAAATTGAACAAGAGAAGCAACGCATTTTCTATTACATGTATAATATGGCTGTGTAAAATGACTTTACGATGGCGAAGAGGTCTTGTTTTTGTGGCAATTGCGTCTATATGCATCGATATTGCTCTTTTTGTTATAAGACCGCAAAACAGTATTATTTTTTCTGCTGTAAGACACTATACTCTTTTGATACATGCGATGCATGCGCGCAGTTTTTATACAGATGATGTTGTACGCACACTTAAAAGTGATGAATGTATTCTTTTCGCGCACATATACGGACGTAATTACGCTTACAGATGCTTAAAGAAAGATAATGTATTCCGTCGTCTTGTTGATATGCATGATGTAAGTATGCGACCAAAAGTAATAGGAACTTTTATTAGAGAAGTGCGCGATATTCCATGGTATTTTCGTCAATTTGGCACAGAATTGGATCATGCATTTTATGCATTTGACGCGCAGACGCAAAAAAATATTACTGATGTGTACGATGACATACTTGTTCGTGCACTATATTGTGATTTTGACTATACCGATGCCGACTATGCGCTTCTAAAAGTCGCGCGTGATGGTATGGGAGGCTATATTGATACACATCAACTCATTGCATTTATTTTGCTAAAGCGAAATGGTTGTGGTGGTAATGATATTGATGCGCATATTATAGAAACCGCAAATCGTATTATAAAGGCGCAGGATAAGCCGCAGGAATTTAGCGATCTCTTTGCCGAGCGTGTTGTTGTGTTGTACTGGGCTGGTCATGGCGACCACATTTCTTATGCGTGGATGCAGAAAATCATTGATGCGCAGAAAAAAGATGGCGGGTGGGCATACAAAGATGAAGAAATGTCAAATGCGCACACAACGGGTCTTGCAACGCTTGCATTACGGTACTATATCGCACGCAAAAAGACACAGGATATTTTTGTACATTAAAAAGTATGGCGCACGATATATAGAATGTGGTATACTAAGAGAGAATAGGCACACTCTTTTATCTATAAGAGAAGAGTAAAAATACATGATTTATACACGACGTTCATTATTGATTATAGGAGTAGCGTTTGCATGTGCGCTATTGTATAGGTTTTTCCCGCATGAGGGAATTTTTCAAGATATCATTTCAGCTATAGGATTTCTTGTTGTTGCGCCAATGGCATGTGCGCGTCTTGTTCTGCACGAAAAGTTGGAGAATTTTGGTTTTAGAGCAGGACAAAAAATGACGGGTGTACTTTTGGCAACGTTATCGCTCGGTAGTTTTATTGTCGCATTTCTTCTGCTTGCGCATTTTATTGGCACGTCATTTCTTGAAGAAAGTGTTCCGCAGATTGTAAGGGAAAGTTTTGGCATGTTTATATTGTATGCTTTGCTCATGACGATTTATGCGCTGATATATAATTATTTTCTGATGGGCTTTGTTGTTAATGGTGTGCAAAGCGGTCTCATAGTGAGCATGCTCTTAACAGTTTCTCTTTTCGCTATAATAAATGGTTTTAGTATTGTAATAATTGATGCGTATATCGGCGTGGTTTTCGCAACTGCGATAGCGCACTACAGTCGCTCCCTTTATTATTCGTTGGCATTTTTCATTTTTAGTACGCTAATTATTAATGGCATTGCTCTCGCTTTTCTAAAATAAACATTATGAGAAAAAAAGTTTTGAAAAAAGTTGCTATTATCCTTTTTATTTCTTTTGAAGTATTTGTGCTTAGTGGTGGTCATAGCGCAGTGGGGGCCATTTTTGGCAAACCAAGTGCTGGAAAGATTGAGCGTCGTTACCACATTGATAAAGAGGCGGCGCAGAATATGGGTGAAACACTCAACGTTTCGGCAAATAAGGGTTTTGCGCCAGAGGTGCGTATTATGTTTTCACCACAGGATCCACAGCCGGGGAAGAAAATTACAGCACGTGCTTTTGCGCAATTCTTTACAAATACTGCAGATTCCCTTTACTTTACATGGTATCTAAAGCGTGCGAAGTGTGTTAACGAAGATCAATCATTAGTGGAGATCAATGGCACGGTTGAAAATGCGCCTGCCAGGGGGTGTGACTATGATGGGAACGATGTTTATGACATTAATGATATGAAAATTGAGGCTGCACGTATTATCGCAAGCGGTGGTTTTGACGTTCGGTATAGTGATCAAGGTGGCGATCCTGATGAAGATGCTGATAATGACGGTTATGTGGCATTTCCGGGTGGTGACAACAAGCGCAGTGCTTCCAAGAAATCAATACCATACTATTACTACATCCATGATTTTAATTCCGGTAAAAATTACGAAATTGTTGATAATGTTGATCAGCAACACATATACCCAAAGTGTGCCGACAAAGGTAAGGTGCCGGTATGTGTGCGGAATGAGGAACTTGAGTGTCCGGCGTATCAGATAAGCGATAGAATTGAACGAGAAAAGGAATTGGATGTTGAGGGCGGTGAAGGCGGTGAAGGCGGTGAAGGCGGTGCCGGTGGCGCAGGCGCCGGTGGTGGCGGTGCCGGTGGTTCTGGCGGTGCCGGTGGCGCAGGCGGGAAAGGCGGTGAAGGCGGTGCTGTGAAAAGAGATTCGCACGGGTCATTTATAACAAACATTAACAGAACATCAAACATTTTTAATATTTGTGCTGTCACAGGTCAGCCGACATGTAAGTCGCTCGTTAGTCAAGATGCTGGCGGGTTTCTTGGCGCGCTTCGTGACAAAGGGATTGTTAAATGCGATGAAGGTGAAATTGCTGTGTGTGTGGACAAAGATGCACTTGAGTATACGATAGATGATATTGACACACGCATGAAGGCACTTGGCGACCTGCCAGCATGGACGTACGATGCTCAGGAGCGATATAAGCCAGCTGATCCTGCAGAAAGAGGATATGTAGTTGATCCAGATGGCAAGTTTACAATTTTTCAGTGTAATGACAAAGATATTCAAGCGCTACAGTCGTTCTGGCCGCCACCACAAAATCAAGTATATGACGATGAAACTGATACAGCACAGGACCCAGAGAATGCTATAGATGCGAAATTGATAACGCTCTATCGTGACTCATACGTTCTTAGTGACTACTATTCGTGTGAGGCAGAGTTGTATGGACGCAATTACAACGGTGTTGTAAGTGAAGGAAAGCACATTTTTGACGAAGATGACATTATAAAAGAGTGTTTTCCACCGAAAATCACTGCCGATGATATCCAGCGCTTTCACCTCTTTCCGCGAGATGCGCACGGCGAGCAAGCCGGTGCAAGCGCTGAAGATGGAGGCAATGAAGGGTTTCCGCGAGGGGAGCTTGAGGGTGGGCCTGGCGTAGGAAGTGGAGAATTGTTCTATCATACAGATCCTTACGATCAGGACACGTCTGACAATGGTGTTAATGATGAGGCGACTATTGTTGGTCTCGGGCAGGATTCTTTTACATGGATTTATACACCGGGCGATGAAGTTGGTGTTATCGTAGAAGGAACGTCAATGAATGCAACAAAGCACCCAGATTCATCGAATATGATCATGTTTGCGACGGTAAATAATGCATGTGATTATACCGGTATCTCGAAAGTGGGTGTTCCATCACAGACGGGACACTATCAAGTAGAAATTCGTGGCTATGATGTAAAAATCCCGGCGATTTCTTTTGCTGATGCCGGTGGTCCAGAGGCGGCATTTAACAACTGTCTGACACATTCAAAAGATGCCTTTGTGAAGCCGGCGCAAGGCGGCGCTGCAAAGAAGTTGGAAGTTGATTTGAGCGTCTCGCCAAATAACCCTGTGAACGATCCAAGTATCTCTGATTTAACGAAGGATCTTTATGCCAATATGGGTGACACTGTAACAATAAAATCAACAATTGCAAATGCAAAATATAAAGGCGATAGATTGCGCTACAAGTGGTCTGTGTGGCGAAGTGAGAATGGTACCGCTGATTTTGATCCTGATAACTGGCGTTTGATTGCAGGATCGTCGGGAAATCTTGATCTCGGAAAGGGTGTGTTTGCTGATAATGATGAGATTGGTTTCAAGGGTGAGGTTACGCCACTAAAGGGTAATGGCTTATCCGAATTGAGTTTTAAGTTGAATATACCGGATAATCTTCCGATGCCACAGTTGCCAGAGGAAAATAAGGAAGATGCGCCGAACGGTTTGTTTCCTGATGAAGACTCAGATTTTACCTATCTGCGTGTGCGTGTATTTGTTGAAGAAGATTTTGATTTGACGGCGCATGAGCTTCATGAGTATGATGTGAGTCGCGGGCGTGCTGATATTACATTCCGCATAGCGAGAGCATCAAATAAAATGCGTGTTTATTCCGTGAATAAGGCGGAGCAAACCGCTGGGTCGCTTGATGCGCCAGTGATATGTGAAGATGAGCCTGGTCAAATCGTAAAGTGCCCGATAGTAAAGGGGCAGTTGTTGAAACTCGCTCTTGATAAACGTCTCAGTGGTTATGCGCAGTACATGAACTATCGATGGGCGATTAATAATGAGCCACTCTACAAGCCGGATGGTTTCAAGTGCTTTGAGTCCGGTATAAAGGAAGATGATGCAAAAGAATCAGTATGTAATTACTTCTTTGTTACAGGAGAGCCTGGCACAGAATATATCATAACAGTTTCTGCAAACAGCATTGGGGAGAAAGATGGTAAGGATAATGATAAGCGAGAGTATGGTAGCGGCAAGGCAATAGAGGTAACGCGAAAATTTGTTGTTGTTGAGCCATACGTGTCATTCTGTGATGAGAGGAAGGTATTTGACGATGGTACGACCGGTTCATCACAGTGCAAGGGGCTTGTGCAGAAAGAGGTTGCAACGTATAAGAGTGATACGGAGAAAGGTGGACCTGTCCCACAGTATAGTAAAACTGTTTTTCTCGCATTGCCACATAGTTCACCGACAGTTTTTGCGAGTCCTCGTCCACGATGGCTTATGCCAATGACGGAAATAAATTGGTATTCAAACGGTGTGCTGATGGGTGCGCCTGGTAATGCTTTCACCGTAGATGGAACAAATAAATTTCCGGGTGAAAGCTCAAATGTTATGGCAAAAGCAGTGTTTCAGTTACCGGTGGATGTGCGACAATTGGTGCGAGATGCCTGGAGTTACACGGATCAACAACTTGCACCGCTCTATTTTGATGGCAATATGCAGGTGGAATACGCAGAAGATGTTAATGCTGGTTCGCTCTCAGCACCAGCAGCATTCTTTGCGGCACTTGGTATTAACGGTCCAGAGGCAATACTTTTCTTGTTCCGCATCTTCCTCGCAGTCGGCATAGTTGTATTTATTGTGGCGCTCATTTGGTGGTATTCTACTTCTCCAAGTGCACGTCGACGTCAGTAAGAATAACCCTGTAAGAAAATAAAACAAAATACTGTGAAAAAAGTATTTATTATATCATCAATTCTTTTAAGTGTTGTTCTTATTTTTCTTGGTATTTACAACTTTGCATTTAACGATGCAAAGGATGACCGTGTGCGAACAAACAGCAAAAGAGAAACTGTTGAACGAGCGACAAAAACGTCATCAGAGAAAAAAACAAGCGCAGTTGCGCGCGATGTACAGGAAAAAAGCGATGATGATGTGGCGCGTCAAGAAAAGGTTGTACAAAGGAATAAGAAGGATGATCGCATTATTCCCGTGACGAAACGGCGTGTCATTTCGCCAACCATTGATAAAGATAAAGGCGTTATTCGCTTTTATGACAGGGATACGGGTAAGGTTTTTGAAGTGCCTCTTATCGGTGGGACGGAGAAAGTTTTCTCTGATAAGTCACTTCCCGGTCTTGTATATGTAGCGTGGGCGCCAGATAAGAAGCGTGTGCTTACAAAATTTGCAGACAAAAACGGTGTGCGCATATATTTTTTCGATCATCGTACACATCGCGGTAAGCAACTTAAGCGTGGTATTGATCGTGTTGATTGGACGACGGCTGGCGATCAGATTCTTTACACATTTTTTGATGAGAAAACACGCCGAACAACATTGAATGTTTCAAAATACGATGGAAGTGAGTGGCGTATTCTTGCGGAAAATGTTGCAAAGGGAACACGCTTTACCAGTATCCCACAGTCATCACGTGTTGCATTCTGGCGTCCGCCAAATCCATATGAATTAACAGAACTGAATATTGTGAGTCTTCTCGACACTGATCCTGTTGTAAAAACGATCTTTAGAGGTCATTACAATGCAGATTTTCTCTTCTCACCCGATGGTGAGCGTATTCTTGTAAGTTCTACGCAGAATCGTGGAAGTAATGCTCGTATGATTGGTGTTATGAATATTAATGGTGGAGAATATAAGAATTTGCACGTTCCAACGAACGTTCGAAAATGTGTGTGGTCATCAAATAGTCACATTGTTTACTGTGCTTTTCCAACAGGTGATCGCGATACGTTTTGGAAAATTGATGTTGCAACAAATAAGAAAAGTCGCATTCTTAATCTTGATGACGTTATTAATTCCGGTACACGATATCAGGCATTTGATCTCTTTCTCGCACCGGACGAGAGTGCGCTCTTCTTTACGAACGTCCTTGATGGACGTCTTTATCGCATTGAGTTATAAAAAATGATCAAAATAAAAAAACCTCGGTGTAGAGGTTTTTTATATGCCAAATTTTGTTGTTAAGTGTATCCTAGAGCTCTGTGACACGCTGCAATTCTTCAATGGACGTTATGCCTTCAAACACCTTAAGGGCGCCGTCCTGTGTCATTGTAATCATACCTTTTTCGACAGCATGCTCAATGATATGTATGGCAAGTTCTCCTGTACTGATCATATCCTGAACTTCTTGATCAACAACAAGAATCTCGCTAATGACAGTGCGTCCTTTGTAGCCAAAGTGGCAATGTTCGCATCCAACTGGTTTATAAATTTTTTCAGTTTGTGGTAGCGTAACACCACTCGCTTTTGAAAGTGTTTTAAGTACGTTTTCTAGAATTGTCCGTTCCTCGTTTGTTGGTGTAACTTCTTTTCTGCAGTGTGGACAGAGCACGCGCACAAGGCGCTGCGCCATGAAAGCGTTAACACTTGTTGCGAGATCTTCCGCGCTAACACCCATATTCATAAGTCGTTGAATGGAGACGGCGCTAGAATTTGTATGAAGCGTTGAGAGGATTAAATGTCCCGTAAGAGCTGCCTGTACTGCAATTTGCGCTGTCTCTTCGTCACGAATTTCACCAATCATCATGATATCCGGATTCTGACGCAGGAGTGCGCGTAAGGCATTTGCAAATGTATACCCAGCGTCCTCATCAACTTGCGTTTGCAAAATGCCGTCCACCTGATACTCAATCGGATCTTCAACGGTGATAATTTTTACTTCCGGTTTGTTGAGGTGTGAGAGAAGACTGTAAAGTGTTGTTGTTTTACCGCTGCCGGTTGGGCCTGTATTGAGAACAATGCCATATGGCTTCTTTACAGAATCAAGAAGTTTTTTGAGGTTTTGTTCGCGAATACCGAGGGAGTCAAGTTTAAGTGATGTTGCAGACTGATTGAGAAGACGCATAACAATAGTTTCGCCAAAGCCACTCACAATAAAGGAGACACGAACGTCAACGCGTTGTGAATCATGATCACCAAGTGGTTCATCAAGAACGATGGAAAAGCGGCTGTCAGCAACGCCATAGCGTTCATCTGTCTTGAGGCCGCTGATTAATTTGAGTTTTGAGAGCATTGAGGGGTACTCATTGGTCGCTATCTTGCCAATAAACTGCAATACGCCGTCAATGCGGAAGCGAACGGCAACGCCATCAGCCTCCGGCTCAATGTGAATGTCGCCAGCATTACTCAAAAGACCTGCTGCAAGAATAATCTTAAGAACCTCTTTTTGATTAGCTTTCGCTATACGCTCACTCAACGCTTTTGAGTCACGTATAATTGTTGCAATATCATTGACAACTGTATTTTCAACAACAATGGCGCGTGCAAGTGATTGTTCCATGATGCGGTTATAGACGTCTTCAAGAAAATCGCCCTCAGCGGTGACGCGCCACACTTCCTCCATAGACGTAATACCCTCTACCGCTTTGAGAATACCATCCTGCGTCATTGTCATCATGCCGTCCTCCATTGCCGCACGCATGATTTCCTCTTCTGTGCCCATATCAAGCACGATCTTTTCAATTGTTTCCGTAATAGTAAAGATCTCAAAAATACCGATACGTCCCTTGTATCCGGTGCCACCACACTTCACGCAGCCCTTTGGGCGGTAAAGAGTATTAACATCTTTTGGGATCGTTACTTTTGCCTTTGGTGAAATGACGGCGAGGAGGCGCTTAATTGTATCAAGTGTCTCGACTGCTGGTTCGTATTTTTCGCGGCAGTGCACGCAAAGGCGACGCACAAGACGCTGTGCCATAAGCGCATTCATGGATGGCGCAATTAGCGATGGTTTGACGCCAAGCTCAAGGAAGCGTGGAATTGTTGCGGCAGCGTTATTTGCGTGGATAGTTGTGAGAACAAGGTGACCGGTAAGCGCCGCATTAACGGCGATATCAGCTGTTTCGTCGTCGCGAATTTCGCCAACAAGAATAATATCAGGATCTTGACGAACGATTGCGCGAAGTCCCTTTGCGAATGTGTATTTGCCATCATGAGAAACTTGTGTCTGAGAAATGCCTTCAATTTCATATTCAATCGGATCTTCAATAGTGATAATTTTTACACCAGGCTTATTCAAGCGACGTAAGAGGGCATAGAGCGTTGTTGTTTTACCACTTCCCGTCGGACCGGTTGTTACGATCATGCCATTTGGTTTTTCCGACTCTTTACGAAGAAGCTCGTCTGCAAAGCCGCGAATACCCATTTCAGAGAGGTCAATGATGCTGTTGTCCTTTATGAGAAGACGCATAACGACGCTCTCGCCGTAGTTGCCGGGAATTGTGCTTACGCGTACATCAATACGTCCCTGCTCCTCAAGGTTGATAGAAAGGCGTCCGTCCTGCGCAATATCGCGTACGTTAACCTTCATGTTACTCATGACTTTGATGCGATTGATGATGGAATTGTACAGACGTCGTGGAAGATCACCGACGTCGTGCAAAATGCCGTCAATACGATAGCGTAGGCGCAATCGTTTGCGCTCTGGCTCAATGTGAATATCACTTGCGCCGAGAGCGACGCCACCTGCAAAAATAATCTGCATAACTTGTGTGACAGAAAAATCACCAATGCCATCAACAAGCTCACGAAGATTTCTGATAGCGCGTGCTGATTCCGATAGTGTTTCTTGATCAATAGTGAGATTGAGCGCATCAACTTTTTCGATGAGAGGCTTCTTGTAAGCACGCCATGCTTTTTTGAGGGAAGAAAGTGATGCAACGTAAAGATTAACGCGCCACCGCATCTCTTTGGCACGCTGCGCAATAAACGCTCTCGTTTTTTCATCTTTTGGGTTGATTGCCGCAATGCGCACGAGTCGCCCTGCTTTATGAAACGGTGCGATGCCATATGTACGTGCTTCTTCTTCCGTAATAAGGCGTACGACAGTATCATCAACAGGCATGAGATTAAGATCGACATATGGCGCACCGATTTCGTGAGCAAATGCTGCCGTTTTTTCTTCTTCCGATTTGCGACGCAATTCACGAATTGTGCGCGAAACTTGTTTTGCTTGAATTTGTGGGCGATTACCCGACCCGAGTGATGATGGATGTAACATAGAAAAAATGATATTTTTTTCTATTGTACCATTATTCGCGCTGTCTTTCGAGGTGTGCGTCGATGTGTGTAATGATGGATTGCGGTTTTGCGGAAGAGGTAACGAAGAAACAGTTATGTGGTGCCGGTGACACTGTTGAAAAAATGTCCTCTAAAAGTGTTTGTGAAATAGTATGTGTCGGAAGTA
The DNA here is from genome assembly GCA_027031495.1 of Candidatus Moraniibacteriota bacterium. Classification (GTDB taxonomy): domain Bacteria; phylum Patescibacteriota; class Minisyncoccia; order Moranbacterales; genus JALVQA01. Next base: position 33,420 of record JALVQA010000004.1, on the reverse strand, counting down.
TAACACCCTGTGTTATCTGTGGTGTTGTGTGTAATGTCCAGAATATGCCGAAGATATGAACATGTGGAAGAAATTGCGCGGTTCTCTGCAGGATAAGAGAGAGAAGCGGTATGTCATAGTCTTTTGTGACAAATGCCGCCGCAACACGTTTTGATGGGCTGAGCGTAAGTTTATCAAGAACATCACCCCACGAGCGAAGAAAATCAAAAGACACTGTTTTGTAAAGTGCGAGCATAATTGCTTGCAAGTCGCCACCGGATTGCATGAGGGTACTGCCGGTACGGAAAATATCTGCTGTAATAGTTTCGGAGCGCAAGCCGTCAGTTGCAGCAACGATGCCCGCAAGAAGATCATGCGCGACAGCTCCAGTAACACTTTCTGTACTAAAGCGCCAAAGATCTTCATAAACGTGCATGCTTATGATCGGCGCTTTCGGTGACGATACATAAACAGTACGTGGCAATTCTTCAAGAAGTGAAAGATTTTCCGGTGTTGTAAGTTTTGTGGCCTCAAGAGTATCTGTGCCAACAAGAAAAATAGCGTCGTAGTGAAGGCGTGACGGTGCAAAGGAGAAATCACGCGGATCAATAAAATCATTTTGTGGCGTGATGATAATATGTACTGTTTTTTCTTCGCGAGAGATCTCAATATCGTCAATGGCGTTGTGTGTCGTGTCAAACTGAATAATGAAATCTTGCAATCCTCTGATAGTTGTTGTACTTTTTTGCGGTTTTTTAAGAAAGGTGGCGCTATCGTGGATTGTATCGGTACACGTAATAACCGGATGTGCCGTACGCGTCTCAAAAAAATGACTTAGCGCATACGCTGCACAGACAGCATCAAGTGATGGTGTCGGCGGGAGAAGAATGAGAGGCGTACGTGCACCGAGTGTTGTAGAATGTGTGTCTGCCATGCTCTTGGAGCTGTCAAAATATCACAGAATTGTAGCACTTGTACATGTTTATGTCAAAATATGTCGTGTGGTACAATTGTCAGTATGGATACGATTCTCAAAGGTCTCAATGATAAACAGCGCGAGGCGGTTACAGCGCCGGATGGGCCACTCCTTATTCTTGCCGGTGCCGGTAGTGGCAAAACAATGACGCTTACGCGCCGCATCGCGTACCTTATCAAACGCGGTGAAGCGCCGACGTCTATTGTTGCTGTGACATTTACAAATAAGGCTGCCGATGAGATGCGCGAGCGTATCACGCAGTTGCTTGGCGACGGTGTACAGATGCCTGTTATGGGGACATTTCACAGTGTGTGTGTGCGTTTTTTGCGTCGCGACATCCATCATCTTGGGCGAGATCGCTCATTTACTATCTTAGACAACACCGATCAAATAAGTGTAATTAAAAGGATTTTCAAAGATTTAAACATTGATGCAAAGCAATTTGCACCGGCAGCGGTGCGTGCTGCGATTTCACGCGCAAAAAACGCACTTCTCACAGCTGATCAATTTGCCGCACATGCCGGCAGTTTTTTTGAGGAAGTTGTCGCGCAAATTTATAAAGAGTATGAAAAAGTGCTCGCACAAACAAATGCACTTGACTTTGATGACCTTATCGTCTTTGTTGTGCGTCTTTTTGAAGAACACCCGGATGTTTTAGCGCGCTACCATCACCAATTTAAACACATCCTTGTTGATGAGTATCAAGATACAAATCACATGCAGTATCGCCTCATAACACTGCTTGCGCAAAAGCACAAAAATCTCTTTATTATCGGCGATGATTACCAATCAATCTACATGTTCCGCGAGGCGGATATTACAAATATTCTCAATTTTGAGAAAGACTATCCACACGCAAAGATTATCACGCTTGAACAGAACTACCGCTCAACACAAATCATCCTTGATGCCGCAACGGCAGTTATTCACAAGAATGAAAACCAACGCCATAAGGTCTTGTGGACAGAAAACGGAAGCGGTGAAGCGATTACGCTCTACGCAGCACCGTCGGAGCGAGGCGAAGCACGGTATGTGGCGCAGATGATCAGAAAAGCCCGCCAAGACGAGTGGCACTATCGTGACATGGTTGTACTCTATCGCGTAAATGCGCAGTCACGTGTTATTGAGGAGGCACTTATGCGTGAAAACATCCCTTACCGCATTGTTGGTGGAACGAAGTTTTATGAACGTAAGGAGATTAAAGATATTGTTGCGTATTTGCGCGTTATTCTCAATGGCGCTGATCGTGTAGCGCTTGAGCGGATTATCAATGTTCCGCCACGCGGTATTGGCGCAAAAACATTTGCCGCATGGCAAACTTTTGCGCTCATGCACGATACAGATATGCTCTCTGCCGGGCTTTTGTTGCAAAAAGACGGTGTCATGGATGGTGTGAGTGCGGCGCGCAAAAAGGCAATTGCCGCTTTCTGTGAAATGATTGCGAAAATGCGTGATACGGCACAAACAAAAACACTGGCGCAACTTATTGCTGACGTCTACATCACAACAGGGTATAAAGAGATGTTATCGCGCGGTGAAGACAAGAGCGAAAACGAATCACGCCATGAGAACATCGGAGAACTAATCAATATTGCAAAAGAATATGATGGCGATGCGCTTACAGCGCTTGCAACGTTTCTTGAGCAAACATCACTTGCTGCAGACACGGATACGATTGATCGGGATGACGATGCTGTGCACCTTATGACGCTGCATAGCGCAAAGGGCCTTGAATTTCCCATTGTCTTTATAGTTGGCCTTGAAGAAGGATTATTGCCACATGCCCGCTCACAACTTTCTGTCAAAGAACTTGAAGAGGAGCGTCGCCTGATGTACGTTGGCATGACGCGTGCAATGAAAAAACTCTACATTACACACGCACATCAACGCCTCGTGTTTGGCTCAATGCAGGCAAATATGCCGAGCCGCTTTTTGGCGGACATTCCAAAAGAACTTTATCATGAAGACCATACTCATGTACACGACAGTATGTACACGCATCATGCACACAAAACACGTGAACAGACAGCACTCAACGCATTTGCTGATGGCACAGCTGTTGCGCATCCACAGTTTGGCACTGGCTTGATTGTTGCGCAGGATGAAAACACGTATACCATCGCCTTTGCCGGTGCCGGTATCAAAAAAATCGCGAAAAGTTTTGACGGTCTGGAGCAGAAGTAGAAAACGCCACATTTAGCATAAAGATAGAGCGTACTTATGATGTGCGCGCTGTAGTATTTTTGCTGTGAAACTTCTCGTGAATGTCACGCAGGTTTTTGTTTGTGACATGTGTATAGACCTGTGTTGTCGTAATAGATGCGTGGCCGAGGAGTGCCTGAACACTCCTGATGTCAGCGCCATTGCGTAGAAGATCAGTTGCAAAAGAATGGCGAAGTGTATGTGGGTGGACGTCTTTCGTAATGCCGGCGGCAGCTGCGCGTCGCTTGACAATGCGTTGAATGCTACGCGGCGTCAGGCGTAGCGAGTCTTTATCGGCGTGTGCACGCCGTCCCGTGCCGTGGCGCACAAAAAGCGCGGGATCAATGTCGGTGCGTTTAGCAAGATATGCACGAATGATGGCGGCGGCATCCTGTGAAATAAAAACAACGCGCACCTTTCCGCCCTTACCGCGTACGGAGAACTCGCGCCGCTCAAGATTGATATGATCACGATCAAGACTAACAAGCTCCGAGACGCGCAAACCGGTGGAAAATAGGAGTTCCAAAATGGCGCGATCGCGCAGAGAGGTGATGTCTGCACCTTCTGTGCTTGCCAAGAGGCGCGCAATCTCCTCCGGCTCCAGAAAGTCAACGTGCCGTGCATCATTGCTGCCGACATCAATTTTTTCTGCAGAAAGCGTTGCAACGTCGCGCTTTTGTAGGTAGCGCAAGAACGCGCGAAGGGCGATGATGTGGTAGTTCTGCGTGCTACGCTTTAGCGATGTGCCATCGGCGTTTTTGAGACGGTTGAGGTAGAGACGATAGCGACGAACGCGTTCATATGTGATGTCCGCTGGATGCACGCCGCCGGTCGTGTCGGCAAGCCACGCAATAAAACGCTCCAGATAGTGTCTGTAGTTTGCAATGGTTGCCAGTGAGCGGTTACGCTCAATTTCCAAATAGGCAAGGTAATCGGTAAGGTAATCGCGAAGTGTCATATCTTTAGTATAACACCACAACAAACTCCTCATAAAACTGATGCATGCGAAAGTGATGTGAATGTGGCATACAAAAAAGCGGCATATATACCATTATACCGCTTATCTCTCTGCGGGTGGCACCGTTGGTGCCACCCGCTTCCTTACGACCCCCTCTATTCAGAGTGCACTGTTTCTTCCATGATATGTGCACTCTGATTTTTTTGCGACGTTGGCGGTGCGAAGGGGAGATCCTTTGCCCCACGGGGGATGAGTCTTACCTTTGGCACAACACCGACGAGCGCGTCGGCGACCGCCCCGCACCGCTTATCGGAGAGCGCGAAGTTGTTTCCATACATCTCCTTCTCGGTCTTGGCTGAGCGCCAGAACCGCGAGGAAGTGCATTTGATGACAACTTCGTCAGCTCCATCAAAGAGCCGCCGCATCTCTTCGATGTCTTCCGGCGCGATTTGCGCCGACTCGACACCAAAGAATATGCGAAGCTCTTCCGGCGCCTCGACGATCGCCGGAGGTGTGGGCTGTGGCGCCGGCACTGCGGCCGGCGCTGGTGCAGGTGCTGGCGTGACAGGCGTCGGCTCCCGTGTCTCGCCGGATGACACCTCGGCGGTGAGGTACGCCCCACTGGCATCCAGGGCATGATACTGCCCGCTGACGCCAAGGGTGACAGGACCCTCCTTGCCGAAGGCGTAGCTTATCCCCACGAAGGGGGAGTAGCTACCATCCTTGAGATCGGGATTAGCGGTGTCAGCGACGCCGCCAAGCACCTCCCCCGATTGCCAGCGCGTCACGCCGGCCGAGATGCGCCATTGCCCGAGCTCTTTCCCCACATGAAGGGTCCAGAGCCCGTAGTTAACGCATCCGGCATCGGCGCAGTTCGCGCCGAGGTCGGAGTAACGCACGCCAGCGCGCCACGCCTTCCCCAGTTCACCCATTTTAATCCCTGCGCCCAGCGTCCATGCCGGCAGCAGATGCCCGTTCGGCTCGGAGCCGTTAATTTCGAAGAAGCGTCCATTTGCCTCTTCTACTCGGGGCCTCGTATAGCCGACGCCGATACCGCCGTTGGCGTACAGCTTGATAGCTGCCGCCTCATCGGCATGCATGGTACCGGCTGCGCCGACCAAGGACACTAGTGCCGCCAGCAGTGTTGCAGCACCGCGTCGGCGGAAAATGTTGCCGACGAGTAGCAGCGGCAAGAGCATCATGCCCATGCTGCCACCGCCGATGTTTGCCACGAGCCGACCCTCCGGTGTCTCCACCGTTACGGTCGGCGTTGGCGTTGGTGTCGGCTCAATCGGCTCCGGCGTTGGCTCCGGCTTCTTCTCGACGGTGATGGTGAGTTGCGCATAGCGCGCGATCATCATCACCCCGCCGGAACCACCGGCCTCCAGGGTGCCCTGCTCAATGAGGTCTGGCGGCGAGTAGCCGCCGGCGTTATTGTTGAGATCGCCGACAGAAACCGTCAGCGACTCAGACGTCGCGCGGACGACTACAAGCCGCCATTTCCTCGGTACCCGGAACTCTTCCGGCGTGGTACCATTGATACTTACACCGCCGCGCGGTGCGTTCTCATTGGTGTGTGCCCGGAAGAATTCTTCCGGTACGGCATCCCTCATGCCGATCCGCACCGTGTAGGTGCAGACCTCACCCTCGTCGCAACGAGGAATATATTTTCCTTCACTGCGCGCGACCTCGAGAGCATTCTCGAGGCTGAAGGTGAGATACGGCACGAAGCCGACATTCGGCTCAAACGGACCGTTGCAAACAACAACGGACCCGCCGCCGAAGTCGATGTCATCCTCCGTGATGACAACCTCGCCGGCATTTATCGTACCTGGTACCGTGAAGGTACCGCAGTACTTCTCCGGCACCCACGGCGGATTCTCGCCGGCGTAGATGTAATTCTTCACTCCGTCCCCACTAATGTTGAGGAACGGAGTAATGTCAACCGACGCTGTCGTCGTGGCAGCGCCGGCGCCACCAGCAATAAGAATAAAAAGACAAAAAAGAAGTAGTCCTTTCATAATGCCCCACCTCCTCGGGGCTGGTTTTTTTCAAAAAACAAAATGTGATACCCCCATGGCATCACGATTTAATTTGTAGCACACTTGCAATAATATGTCAACACTTTTTAAATTAAATACATTTTGAGATGCGTTACGTGCAACACAACAAATAGAAGTACTATTTCCTCTAGAAAAAGAACAAAACCACTTGTGCTACCGTATATCTTTTGCGAATCATAAAAATATGCTATAATAATCAAAAATAAAGCCGTGACTTTTTTATAAACACAAAGAAATAACAAATAGACACTGTCGTTCTCTATGAGGTCGTTTTCTCTAACATCTTTTACCGTTTCCGCTCTTGCACTTATTGCTGTGCTCTTTTTCTTGTGGAAGAGTGATTCTTTTTTTGTACATGAGTCTGTGTGCAGTGGTGATGCGTGTCAGCAACAGACACACGAGTCAGTGCAGGGTGACAATGCACACAAAGATGATACTGCAAAGTCAGACAATACGCGTACAGACACATCGGCTGCATCTGCAGATGGTGATGGTGGTGATGGTGTGGCGCTTTCATCACTGCAACATCTTTCTGATAGCAGTGGCGAGGAGAAAGAAGCGTTTTCGTTGCCACCGGGCAATGAGGGGGAAGTGCTGACATCTGCCGGCGGAACGCGCATTGTGTGGAAAAAACCGGAAGATAGAGATCATCAGAAAATAACGAAATTCTCTCTTTCTGACGATGGTGTATTGAAAATCTCTCTCCAGAGGGACAAAAAGAAGTCGCACAGTGTTGACCTTTCCGGTTTACCTACAAAAATAGAAGATGGTAGTATTACACAAGAGAAAATTGCGGACAATTCGCTTTTCATCAACAGATTGGCTGATGTTGATACAGCGACAACTGTGCCTACTACAGGGCAGTTTCTCAAGTGGGATGGCGCAAACTGGGTACCGGGCAGCGCCGGCGGCGGCACGACATACACAGCCGGCACAGGTTTATCGCTAAGTGGCAACATATTCTCGCTCAATGCATCGCTTAATGACTTGAACAATGTTGTGACAACCGGTGCATCTAATGGTTATGCGCTCGTATGGAATGGTACGAATTGGGCGCCGGCAAGCGTGTCGTACACAGCCGGCACAGGTTTATCGCTAAGTGGCAACATATTCTCGCTCAATGCGACACTCGGCAATCTTAGCGACGTCTCAACGACCGGCGCATCCAGCGGGCAAGCACTTGCCTATAACGGTACAAACTGGGTACCATCTACCATTTCAACATCGAACATTTATTCGGCAGATGGAACACTTGCCGGTAATAGAACTGTTGTACTTGGTGGTAATAATCTCGTTTTTGGTGGCAGTGGCAACATTGGCATTGGTGTGACGAGCGCGCCATCATACAAGCTTGATGTTGCGGGGACCGGCAGGTTTACGGGGGACGTGACGCTTTTGTCGGCGCTTAGGGATAAGGATGGTGACGTTGGAAGTAGTGGGCAAGTACTTACATCGACGGGCACAGCAACAGATTGGGTAACGATTGCAACAGTTGGTACTGGCACAACAGCAAACGCAACACTGCGGTGGAATGGCACATCGTGGGTGGAAAATACGAATTTCACAGCAGATACTTTCGGTAATACGAGTATTGCCGGTACGTTGTCGACAACAGGTCTTGCAACGCTCAATGCCGGTGTCAATATCAATAGCGAGACATTTACCGACTTGACGGGAAGTGGTCTTGTATTAAATAGTGGGTCACTTTCTACCTCTTTTGACAACATAACAATTGGCGTCAATGGTTCAAACCAATTATACGTAAAAGACGGTAGCATAACGGATGCAAAAATTGCATGGGGAACAGGTGCAAATCAGGTGTCGGCAAGTGACATACCGATTCAAGATGGTGCAAACTACTATGTGACCGATGATGTGGAAGCTGCGCTGATTACGCTTGGTAAAAATGCAACGACGCGGTGGTCAACCGGTCTTGTTTCTGGTGGCAGTCTTTCCGACGCCGGCGGTAATCAGGTGCAAATCGCAGCGGGTGAAGGTGTTATTGATGATGTAACACATAAATTGTATGACGTAACATGGAGTACACAAACGGTAACAATGCCGTATGACGGCGACAACTTTATTTACATTGATAGCACCGGCAATCCATATATAACAAGTACAAAAGCGAATCTTGATAACTACATTTACCTTGGATACGTTTATACGGTTGCCGGCAATACGGATATAGGACTTCTTTCGTCAAATCCTTTTTATACAAGTGATTATTCGCGTCGCAATAATGAGTTTGTGAGTGAGGCGATCGGCAATCTTGTAGAGAGCGGTAATCTTGTATCGGAAGACACATCGCCACGTACATTGAAAATAACGGGTGGCACGATCTATTCAAACTTATCAGATTTCACAGTGACGGATGCAACGACTTTTTTAAAGTGGTATAAGAGTGCGGATAACGGATGGGTGCAAGATACAACGGATGCAAATCGTGTTTCTACAAGTCACTATAACGATCCAAGTCAAAATCAATCATCAGCACTTGTATCATTAACAGCCGGATATTGGAAGAAGGATCTCGTATTGCGCACGCTTGATGGTAATGTGCACTACATCTACGGTCAGGCAGAGTACGCTACGGAAGATGAGGCAAAAAAGGCGCCGTTGCCAAGCATTTCACAATCTATCATAGATGCCGGCGCGGTATATCTTGCAACTGTGGTTTCACAGCAGGGTGATATTACCATTGCGGATAGATTGTATGATGTGCGCCCAAACTTCAAGAGAGTGTTTGGGTTTGGCACAAATGGCACAACAGGCGTTGTCGCATCACACTCCGCATTGACGGATCTCACAAATGATGATCATCCGCAGTACCTGCGAACCGATGGTGGTAGAACCATGACAGGAAATCTTGATATGGGCGGAAATAACATTGTCAATGTTGACAACATGACAATGAGCGGTCTGTTGGTAAACAGTTCAACAACAATGCCACAGGCACGTATCGGCTATGACAGTACAAATTACTTTACAACAACAGTCACATCCGACGGCTCAACAACCTTTGATGTTGCCGGCACAAACCAACGATTTATCTTCAATGATGCAGTACGTTTCCTTACGGACATTATTGACAAAAACAATTCATCTGGTACAGCTGGACAAGTACTAACATCCGGTGGCGCAGGTCTCGGTACAACGTGGACAAGCATTGCCGCGCTTGAGACAACAACAAACATCACAGATGCGCTCGGCTCTGTCACAAAGCACAAAATTGCAGATTACTCAAACGAAGACGGTATAACACAATCACTCTATGAGACAGTAACGTCACTTGCGCTCAATGCAAACTCTCTTGACTACACGGATGAGGCCGGTACGACAACAAACATCAATCTTACGCCGTATACGTACAACATCTACAATCATGACGGCACACTCTCGGGTAACAGGTCTGTAACGATGAGTGGTAACAGTCTTACTTTTAGCGGTGGTAACACAATCTTTAGCGGTGGTAATGTTGGGATTGGTGTGGCAGGTGCACCGCAAGACATGCTTCAGATACATGGTGGTGATGTGCGCATTGACCGTGGGCGGTTCATTGGCGCGAAATATGCCACATATACAAATATCGGTGCATCGACGCTTGAGACAGATTTCGGTACGGCTATCAATGGCGATTTAACAGGCATGAGGATTCTTACGACGTGGAACGGATCGTCTAATGATGAAGAGATCGCATTTTACACACATGACGGTAGTGCCGGTTCATCTGCTGAGCGTATGAGAATTTCTAAAGACGGCAATGTTGGAATCGGTGTTTCATCTCCGACAGAAAAGTTGGACGTTGGCGGTACGGTAAAGGCGACAGGTCTCTCCGTAACATCAACAACAACGCCGCAATTTAAACTTGGCTATGATCTTACAAACTACCTTACCGCAACAGTCACATCCGACGGCTCAACAACCTTTGATGTTGCCGGCACAAACCAACGATTTATCTTCAATGATGCAGTACGTTTCCTTACGGACATTATTGACAAAAACAATTCATCTGGTACAGCTGG
>JALVQA010000004.1:0-23117 GCA_027031495.1 Candidatus Moraniibacteriota bacterium | reverse complement strand
TACGTACAACATCTACAATCATGACGGCACACTCTCGGGTAACAGGTCTGTAACGATGAGTGGTAACAGTCTTACTTTTAGCGGTGGTAACACAATCTTTAGCGGTGGTAATGTTGGGATTGGTGTGCTAAATCCAACGGAGCGACTTATGGTAAGTGGTAACGTGTCAATTAATGGCGCAATTATTGATAACATGGGCTCTCAGGGTACAGCGGGGCAAGTGCTGACAGCAACGGCTACTGGCTTTGAATGGCAAAATCCGACATCATGTGTCATCGGTGGCGCCAAAGTAACTAATAATGGTAGCACGGTGGAGCGCTATGGTATTGTTTCCTCCGTTTCAAGAACAAATACAGGGCGTTACAGAGTACATTTCTCACACGCGCTGAATACGAGTGAGTACTATGCGCATGTTTCAAAAGAAGAGACGATTTCTTTGCGGGATGATGTAAATATTGACGTATCAAGTTATAACACAAATAACTTAAATATCGTTATTCATGAGGGTGATAATGGCAATGCTACTGGTGCATATCGTGACAGGAATTTCACGGTAACATTGTTTGACTCTAACTGTACGGCTCTCTCACAACTTGCGAATTCCGATCGGCGGTTGAAGAAGGATATAGAGAAGATTGATTCGGAAGATGCCTTGGAGAGAGTCTTGCGTTTGCAGGGTGTGCACTATGAGTGGGATACGAAGCATCATCCATACAAAATGGGTCTTGACGATAAGCCGGAGATAGGCCTTATCGCACAGGATGTTAAAGATGTGGTGCCGGAAGTTGTTGAAAAGGGATCGGATGGATATTTTGTTCTTGATTATTCGAAACTTGTTGCCTTAGTAATAGAGTCAATTAAAGAAATTTGGCACAAGATTACCGATAATACAGAGGAGATTGAGGTGCTTAAGCAGCAAAATGCTACACTGGAGCAGAGACTTGAGGCACTGGAGCAACGCATGCAACAACAGTACAGTGATGAATCCGATGATGCATCTTCCGCATCTGAAAATGCTGGCGGTGATGCTACTGATGATAGTAGTGCATCGGATGATAGTGATGCTACGCAGCCTGAGAATGACGATGTGTCACAACAAGACAGTGATGGTGACAATAGTGTGCAACAGAGTGATGTAGATGGTGATGATCAAGGACAGAGCGGTGATAGTGTAAGTGATGATGGTGATGATGCAGATAACGCCGATACTGCGTCAGCAGGTGATGAAGAGGAAAATACTGATGATAGTGCCGATGATACAACGGAAGGTGATAATGGCACTGGTGATACAGCGGATAATGTTACTGATACACAGCAAGATGATAACGCAGACGATAGTGCACATGGTGCTACCGGAGACAATCCAAATCAAGACACTGACAGCACACAAAATCAACAAGGCGAGGCGACAAATTAAAAGCGCCGAGGATGTACGTTTCAAAAAATCACGTCACCAACGACGTGGTTTTTTGCATATAAAAATACTGCTGTGCACAATGCGGATTCATGAAAACGGTACAGACAATGAAAAATAGTGTATAGTAAAAAGGTATTTAGATCATAAATATGCTGTACTGTAATGGAAGTTCTCGTAACATCCTACAAAAATCCTGATGTTGATGGTGTTGCATGCACTCTTGGATATGCGGCATTTTTGTGTGAAAGTGGTATTGACGCGCATGCTGCCATTAGTGGTACTGTGCATCCGGAGGCACAGTTTGCAATGGGCGCATGGGATATGTCAGTGGCAAATGATGCAGATACTGCTGTTAGAAATGTTGATAAGATTATACTTGTTGATATAAGTGATGTTGATGGTCTGTCAGATGAAGTGCGGCGACACAAAGACAAAGTTATTGAAGTTGTTGATCATAGAAAAGTGCACAATGCACACCTCTTTCCACATGCACGTGTCCATATTGAGAATGTTGGTGCTGCTGCAACGTTAATTGCGGAAAAATTCTTTACGTGTGAAGTGATGATACCTCGCGGCATTGCAGGCCTTCTCTTTTCAGCAATCATATCAAACACTGTCAATCTCAAGGCAGCCGTAACAATACGGCGAGATCATGCAATGGTGCAATGGCTTAAAACACAGTGTGCGATACCTGATGATTATATATACAGGATGTTTGCGCACAAATCACATCTTTGTGGTGATGTAGAGAGTGCCATTGCCGGTGACTTTGCGCAGTTTCATTGTGGTACGCGCCGTATTGGCATTGCGCAGCTCGAGATCATGCACGTCGGTACATTTGTGCAAGAAAATGCGCGTCACATAAAAGATGTTCTGAAAGATTTAAAAAAGAAGAACGCGCTTGATGTCGTTTTCCTGACATGCATAGATGTTGTTGACGCTTTTAATATGTTTGTTGTAGTTGATGCCGTGACACAGAAAGTATTAGAGCGAATACTTAATATAACGTTTTCCAATAACTGCGCATGTCGTGATGGTATTATTATGAGAAAGGAAATTGTGCCACTCCTTTGTGATATGATGAAATAAGTGATGCATATTTTTTAGAGATACAAACAAGGAGTATATGAACAAAATGTTAAAACAAAAAATATTACTTTTCTCTGTTTTTATTACTGGTGCATGTGTACTGGTTGTTGAAGTTGTTGCTGTGCGTGTGCTTTCTCCATACTATGGCAATACGATCTTTTCCGTATCCAGTGTTATAAGTACTATCCTCGCAGCTTTAAGTAGCGGTTATTATGTTGGCGGTAAGTATGCTGACAAACACTCATCAGCGCGGTGGTTTTTTAACATAGTTCTGATAAGTGGTCTTTGTGTACTTTTTGCACATTTTATTGGGTTGCTGCTTCTTCCTCTTTTGAGCACATACTTTTCCATTATTAGCGGTCCACTTGTTTCAGCGCTACTTCTTTTCTTTGTGCCGGCATTTTTGCTTGGCATGCTATCTCCTTATGCGATTAAGTTGCAAACAATTTATGCGTCAGAATGTGGCGTTGGCACTATTGCGGGTACGCTATTTTTTTGGTCAACCCTTGGAAGTATCTGTGGTAGCTTGTTGACCGGCTTTGTTCTTATACCGCATTTTGGTGTTAATGTCATTCTTATTGCTACCGGTTCTATCCTTTTTTCTCTTGGTCTTGTATCACTTCTTATTTTGGGTTTTGAGAAAAAGAAAATTATATTGTATATTCTCATCATTATTATTCTAATAAGTGGCATTGTTTCCATGATAGGATTTACTGGTGGTGCGCTATACAACAAAGATGGTGTATATGAAAGAATTATCATCTATGATAGTACGGAGAATGAGCGTCCCACAAGGTTTCTTCAACTGGATAAAAATAGATCGGGCGCTATGTTTCTTGATACAGACGATCCGCGAGATCTGGTTTATGAATATTCAAAGTATTATGTGCTTTACAAAATTTTCGCGCCACATGCGCAAAATATTCTTGTACTCGGCGGTGGTGCGTACTCTATACCGAAAGCTTTTCTTGCTGATGCGCCACAAGCGCATGTTGATGTGTCAGAAATTGAACCAGCGCTCTTTTCGTTAGCGCATAGATATTTTAATGTTAAGAATGATGTTCGTTTACACAATTACACAGAAGATGGCCGGCATTTGCTTCAAAACACAAAAAAGAAATACGATGTGATTTTTGGTGATGCATATCATTCCTTCTTTTCTATACCAACGCATCTTACGACGCGAGAATTCTTTGTGCTTGTAAAGGAGAAATTGTCCGACCATGGTGTATTTATCGCAAATATCATTGGCGATCTTGTGCAACAAGGACCGTCCTTTGTTTTTGCGGAAATAAAAACGTTGCGGAGCATTTTTCCACAAAGTTATTTCTTTGCGGTGAAAGATCCGCATACGACAAGTATTCAAAATATTATTATGGTTGCGTACAACGGTGATGAAAAATTTAATCCAAACGCGCCGGATATTATTCATAATTCAAATCACATCATCAGTTCTTTGCAAGAAAAAATGATTAATGTTGATGCATATGACTTGAGTGACCAGCCAATCCTTACCGATGATTATGCTCCTGTTGACTATATGTTATCAAAGACTATACAGCGTCATATTTCAAAAAAGTGAGCATATGAGACGGTCTCATGCATAGTTATTTCACCTACTTTCCTGTGCGAAACATGTCATTCAAAAAACCACACCTTTTGGTGTGGTTTTTTAAAACTTTGTGCGGAGAGAGAGGGATTCGAACCCCCGGACCGCGTGAACGGTCAGCGGTTTTCAAGACCGCCGCATTCGACCACTCTGCCATCTCTCCATGCGTAGCTATTAAAACAGGTCTCTTATACTGTAGCAAGTAGTGACAGATTTGTAAATATGGTATGATAAAGAAAAAGTAGTAACACAAAAACTATGACACATGAACAGCAGACGCGTGAGGATATGATTAGAGAGTTTCTCGAAAATGAACGTCGTCGTGATAGTGAGCGGTGGCGTGCCGGTACGATGAATAACGGCATGGATGATGATGTGCGTGATTACGATGATACAGAATCGACAACAGCGGCAGTTGCCAGTGAGGAAGATGGCGTTATAGACGCTAGCGATGACGGTGTATTGATTTCATGGGAAGGACCGGAGTTTGAAGTATATAAGAGGGATAAACAGTGGTATATTGTTGTATCTGTAATTTTGGCTCTCATCGTGACATATGCTGTCATCATTAACAGTCCGATTATGGCGATCACATTTATTTTAATTGGTGTCGTTGGATATATCTATATCCAGAAAGATCCGCGTCATCTAACGTTTGCGGTGACGACACAAGGTGTTGCTGTTGGTAACGAGCTGTTTAGTTTTGATGATATTAAGTCCTTTTGGATTTTTTATGAACCGCCACACACATACATGTTAAGTTTAGAGATGCGTAATCGCATGTTGCCACATATACATATACCGCTTCATCAAGTTGATCCTATTGAACTTCGCAGAGCATTGATTCAGTTTGTGCCAGAGAAAAAACAAGAAATGGGCTTGATAGAAGTAATTGAACGTCTCCTTCACATATAGTCGCGACAATTAAAGAGATGGCATTTCAATAGAAAAACTGGACAAAAAACAAAGTTTTCTATAGAATGCATAATGTGCTTTTATAAAGCGTGTTTGCGCCCGTAGCTCAGTGGATAGAGCGTTTGGTTGCGGTCCAAAAGGTCGTAGGTTCGACTCCTGCCGGGCGCACAGTTAAAAACTTCCGTCTTTGACGGAAGTTTTTTATATCAAGACGCAAAGTTGTTTTTATGAAAGTAAGGATCTGAGAAGAATGATGAGCGTATACGCCATACCGGCACCGAATATGACACCGGCAAGAACTTCACGGCCATAATGACCAACACGCTCTTTGAGGTGCGGAAATTTTGAGCGGTCAATTTTGTCCAACTCACGAACAAGCTCATTGAGAAATTTTCCTTGTTCGCCAATTTGCATACGGATGCGCATCGCATCATAAATAACGATGGTTGCAAAGCCAACCGCTACGGCAAATGCACCGGTATCAACGCCGTCATAGTAACCAACTGTTACGATAAGTGCCGCAACAAAAGCGCTGTGTGCGCTTGGCATGTGTCCCGGCGTAAAGAGGTAATTCCAGTCAATGCCATGTCGCATACTGAAGCGTATGAATTTCGTTGTTTGCGCAAGAATGATAACGATAAGCGGTATGATAAACATCGCGTAAGACGTTAATTCCATATATAGTCATTGATTAGTTGTTACGTAATCCAATTTCTAATTACAGTATAGCAAATCATGTGCAAAGCAAGTACAAGTACGGAGTGCTCATGCTGTTGTTTGACGTAACGTTATAGCTACAGTAAAATGAACAGTAATGGATGAGTTGTGGAGCATGGAGAACTCAAAAATAAAAAGAGGGGCGTTGTGTGCGACAACGTTCGTACAGAACGCTTAGTTGCACAAGAGATGTAAAAGCATTTCTCGTGTAACAAAAGTGAGAGTTCTCCGTACTCCACGAGTCGTGAGCAGGCAAATAATTAAATTTATAATAGAAATATGTCAACGCTATCACTTGTTATCATTGGTGCGCTCGTAGCGCTTGTTGTGTGGATTATTGCAATGTACAACAAACTCGTTCTTTTGCGTAACCGTGCCAAAGAAGCATGGAGTGACATTGATGTGCAGCTTAAACGTCGCTATGATCTTATTCCAAATCTTGTAGAAACCGTCAAGGGTTACATGAAGCATGAAAAAGGTGTTCTCGAAGCGGTAACAAAAGCGCGTGCCGAGGCGACGGCTGTAAAGGTTGATGCAGATGACATAACACCAGAGCAGATGGCACAGATCGCAGCGACACAACAAGGGCTCTCCGGCGCACTTTCGAAGTTGCTGGCTGTGGCAGAAAGTTATCCTGATCTTAAAGCGAGCAAGAATTTTCTTGAATTGCAACGTGAAATTACGGATACAGAGAACAAAATCCAGGCTGCACGTCGTTTCTACAACGGTGTTGTGCGCGACTTTAATACAGCGATTCAACAGTTTCCTGGCAATATTATTGCCGGCATATTTCACTTTACAGAGCGTGCGTTCTTTGAGCTAGAGGATAAGACGCAACGAGAGGCTGTTTCTGTGAAATTCTAGAAGGGCGTTGGGTGAGATGTAGTATTCTTCATTGTGTAAAAATATTTCTACAAAAATAAAAATAGAAAAGTAGAATGTTTGGCAGATTTTTTACAATTATTGGTGGTGTTGTGTGTGTTTTTACTATACTTGCTGGTGGCGCATATATTTTTTCAAAGGAATTCTCACCACGCGTTTCTAATCCAATTGTTTCAAATGATGGTGTTATTGCATATGCGCCACATGAATTAACGCCGACACCTACAGATATGGCGACATATGGCGGCGATAATCATAAAGAGAAGGATGTCTCTTCATCACCGACACAAACTGTAATTGCAAATGAAAATTCCTTACTGGCAGTGAAAAACAGTATCCTGCTAGTGCCGCATATTAGTGCGCATGGTAGCAGTGTCACTGTTGATGGTGACGGCACACTACAGTGTCGTCACGATGATAGAATTTTGCAATATGATCGTGGCAGGAAAATGTGGCATTGTGTTAAACCATCACGTGCCATTTTTAATGTTGTTGACAAAACAGTGCGAGTAACAAGTGATGGGACAATTGCGTGTTTTAATAACAATGAACAACTTTATTATTCTACAAAAAACCATAAATGGCACTGTGGTCGCATTGGTCAGGGTATAACAGTTTCGCTTGCAGATCTTGACAATGTCTCTACAGCAGTGCCACAGAGTAGTAGCATTCTCAGTTATGATGGTGCTCAGTGGTACCCGATGGATTTCTCAACACTGGCAAATGCCGTTGCGCAGAGTGTTGGCGGGAGTATATCATCAACGTCATATTGGCATAAACCAAGTGGTAATATAGTGGCATACACAAGTGGTAATGTTGGTGTTGGCACGGAAACGCCACAATCTCTTTTTGAGGTGCACGAATCTGCAACAGACACAGTGGCGCAGATTCGCATTTCCGATGTCAATGATCGTACACTCACGCTTACATCGCCACGCGCAAGTGACAATGTGGCGCGTATCGGTATTGATAATTCATCAGCCGGCCTCGCACTTGGTACACGCGACCATACGCAAGCACTCTATATTGATAATACGAATGGATACATTGGCTTCAATACAACAATGCCTGGATATCAAGTAGATGTTAGTGGTGATATTAATATTGCCAGTAATTCACACTTTAAAATCGCCGGTAATAATCTTGCGATCGATCATCTAAATGATGCACAAAAAGATATAATAAATAATAACCTTTTTCTTGGAACATCCGGTTTCACGGGAGTATTTTACAACAACTACAATACTGCAATTGGCATAGGTGCGCTTGATGTACAAAATACAGATAATACGCAATTATATTATGGTGACAACAATACGGCAGTTGGATATACTGCGTTGACAGTTAATACTACTGGTTATAACAATTCTGCGTATGGTGTAGAGGCGCTGCTTTCTAATACAACGGGAAAAGGAAATACAGCATATGGTGTACGCGCGCTCTCATCAAACATAAGCGGATCTGATAATATTGCGCAGGGCGTAGATGCAGGTCATTACATTGCAGATGGTGTAACAGCAAATGCCGTTGCAAATCAGAGCGTGTTCCTTGGAGCAGATACCAAAGCGAATGCAAGTAACCAAACAAATCAGATCGTTATTGGTTATGGTGCAACAGGTCTTGGTTCAAATACGGTTGTTATAGGCAACAACAGCATTACAAAAACACGACTCAATGGTGATGTTGGCATTGGAACATCGTGGCCGGGTGCAGCACTTGATGTTAATGGTAATGTTAGAATTTCAAATCAATTGCAGTTTACTGGCACGTGGAATCAAATTCAGGGTGCAACGGATGCTGTTTTAAATATTCAGTCAATGGGTGCAGCGGGGCACATTATCCTTAGTGCAAATGGCGTAGAATACATGCGCGTGACTGCTGTGGGCAACGTCGGCATCGGCACTCAATCACCCGGCCAAAAGCTACAAGTCGGCACCAACGGTGACGGCACAGTTGCGGTTGCTAACGCATGGAATACATTCTCCGACCGCCGCTTTAAGGAAAACATCATTTCATACGATGGTGCATTAGATAAAGTTCTTGCACTTAATCCCGTCAACTTCACATGGAAGAAAAGCGGCACGCATGACATCGGCTTCATCGCCCAAGAAGTCAAGGACGTTATCCCTGAAGTGGTTGCACAAGACAGCAATGGCTACTACAGCGTCAACTACGCACGTTTGGTTGCGCCGGCAATCGCAGCTATCCAAGAGCAAAACAAGATGATCACCGCCAATACACGCTCTCTTGATGCGCTGACAACACTCACCGGTCTCAAACAGCAAGTAAAAAACCTTACAGAAACACGCGATAATAGCAACAATGCGCAACAACATGATTTCACAGATCTTACTGAGCAGATCGCACAACTCTTTGACACAACAACCACTCTTGACGGTCGCCTCACAACAGCGCACAACGACATCGCACAACTGACACAACAACTTGCACACATTGAAGAACAAAACGCAACCATCCTTGAATTCTTCGCAACCCTCAATCCTGACACACTCGTTCTGACAGACAGCGACGGCAACGTTACACTCAACGGCATCCTCACAGCACAGAAGGTAAAAGCTGATGAGGTGGAGGCTGACAGCGTTGTTGTCGGCGCACTCAGTATCAAGGGCAACGACGATGCGCCAACCGTTGGCACAGCTGTGATCCCTGCCGGCAAGACAAGTGTGACGGTGGAGACGGATGTGATTAGTGATGGCGATAAGATATTCCTTACGATTCGTGATGGTGCTGTATGGAGCGCGAAAGCAACAGATGTAGAAAGTGGCACATCATTTGTTATACGCATCAAGGATGAGCAAGAAGTAGACACAACTATTGACTGGTGGATCGTAAAGACACCAGAAGGAGAGAATGCACATGATGACAGCGTTACACCTGCTAATACAAATAATGATGGAAGTGCGGAAGAAGAGGAGCGGGACGGTGCTGTTGCCGATGATACTGAAGATAGTATAGACAACACTTCCGTTGTGGAAGGTGATGGTGGCGATAGCGATAATAGTGATAGTGACAATAGCGACAGCGATGATGGCAGTGAAGATACAGATGTAGTTATTGGTGATGCAGGTGAGATGCCAGATGAATCTGAAGACGGTGTTGTAGATGAAGATACAATTTAATGCGTAACAGACACTTTCTTTGATGTGTGACATGGCGAGAAGTATGGTATAAGATGTGCGTACTTCTCGCTTTTTTATATTGACGTGCGGATTGTTCTCTGTAATACTGAGTGTGTCATCTTGTCAGATGATGGATGTAAATTCTAATGTGATGATACATGTGCAGAAAGGGACGGTTCACACATTTTTTGTGCAAAATATTTTTGCGCCAGAAATGTGAAAAGCGTCTTTTATGTGGACATGTGTCATTCATAAAAATGTATGGCAAAAAAAACATGGACTCTTGAGATTGCCGGACGCGATCTTATAATTGAGTCAGGGTGGTGGGCAAAGCAGGCAAATGGATCTGCAACTGTGCGCTATGGTGATACGCAAATTTTGGGCACAGCCGTAATGAGTGAAGGTGCCGGCTTTACAAACGCGTATTTTCCACTAATGGTGGACTATGAAGAGCGCTACTATGCTGCCGGTAAAATCAAAGGATCGCGCTTTATTAAGCGTGAGGGTCGTCCAAGTGATGAGGCGATTTTGACGGGGCGTGTTGTTGACCGTACGATTCGGCCGCTCTTTAACGGGCGTATGCGCAATGATGTGCAGGTAACTGTAACGGCGCAGTCATTTGACGGTGAAAATGATCCTGATATTCTCTGTGTGCTTGCGGCATCTGTAGCGCTTTCAATTAGTGATATTCCATGGAACGGTCCTGTTGCTGCTGTGCGTGTCGGTATTATTGATGGAGAAATTGTAATCAATCCGATTGCAAGTGAGCGTGAGAAAAGTATTCTCAATCTAACGCTTGCTGGCACAAAGGACATGATCAATATGATTGAAGCTGATGCCAAAGAGGCATCAGACGAGGACGTGATCCGTGCTTTTGAAGCGGGACAGAAGGTGATTGCAGAAATTGCAACGTTTATTGAAAATATTAAGGAAGAAGTTGGCAAAGAAAAAGCAGAGCCGTTTCTCATGCAGTTAGATGCGCCGATTGAAGAGATGATACAACAAAAGGCTTTGGATGCCGGTCTTGAGAATGCGCTTTATGGTACAAAAGTACAAATCAAAACTCAGACAGCTGCAGTAAAGGAAGCAGCAAAGGAGGCGGCGCTTATTGAGCTTGGTGAAGATGTGCCGGAGACATTTGATAATGTTTTTGATCTTGTTTTTGACGAGTGTGCCGATGATTTGATTCACAAGAATATCCTTGCGTCAGAGAAGCGCCCCGATGGTCGTAAGCTTGATGAAATTCGCAAAATTACGTGCGAGATCGGTGTGTTGCCACGTCCGCATGGATCCGCTGTTTTCACACGTGGTGAGACGCAAGTTTTAACAGCAACAACACTCGGTGCGCCGGGTGATAATCAGATAATTGATACGATGGAGGTTGATGTTAAGAAGCGCTATATCCATTTGTACAATTTTCCGGCATACTGTGTTGGCGAGGTGCGTCCAAATCGTGGACCGGGACGACGCGAGATTGGACATGGCGCACTCGCTGAAAAAGCTCTCTTGCCCGTTATTCCACCAGAAGACGTATTTCCTTATACGATTTTGCTTGTATCGGAAGTAATGGAATCAAATGGGTCAAGCTCTATGGCCTCTACATGTGGGTCGACACTTTCATTGATGCATGCCGGTGTGCCAATTACACGACCAGTCAGTGGTATTGCTATGGGTATGATTGTTGGTAAGGATGGTGCGTTTAAGGTTCTATCGGATATTCAGGGTGCGGAAGATCACTATGGTGACATGGATTTGAAAGTGGCCGGCACGGAGAAGGGTATCACTGCATTGCAGATGGATGTAAAGCTTGATGGTGTAACACTAGAGATGCTGAGTGCTGCTATTCGACAAGCAAATAAGGGACGTGCATACATTCTCAGCAAGATGCTTGAGACAATCCCTGCGCCAAATAAGGAGTTATCACCACATGCGCCACGTATTATCACAATGAAGATTGATCCCGAGAAAATTCGTGATGTAATTGGTAAGGGTGGGGAAACGATTAATAAAATTATTGATGAGACGGGCGTTTCTATTGATATTAACGATGATGGTAATGTCTTTATTACAGCGCCTGACGGTGAGTCTGGTGAGGTAGCACGAGAATGGATCCATAACCTTACACGCACGGTGGAGGTTGGAGAAGTGTTTACGGGACGTGTAGTGCGTATTATGGATTTTGGTGCGTTTGTGGAAATTTTGCCCGGTCAGGATGGTCTTGTGCATATCTCCGAGATTGATCACAAGCGTATTGATAAGGTGACAGATGCCCTGAATGTTGGCGATATAGTGACAGTGAAAGTAAAAGAAATTGATAAGATGGGTCGCATCAACTTGTCAATGAAGGATCTAAAACCGCGTCCTGATCGTAAACAAAAGCACAAGAAAGCATACAAGTGATATACACAAAAACTGCGTCAATACTGGCGCAGTTTTTTTGTTGATGTAGAGATAAACGATTGACTTTCGTAGCAGATACTGTAAAATATGATTTGTGCACTGTCATTGTATGGCAGTGTGTTCACGGTGTGGGGGGGCACGTGAAGCGTAATCCTTAATATCATTTTATGATTTACGTTCCGGATTCTGATGATCCTTCACCCATAAAATGCACAAGAAAAATTTCTCGTGCTTTCAAAAATATCTTCCAATTTTCTCGTATCAGCGCAATATTCATTGTAAGCTGTTTTCTTTTTGTTTCGTTTGTGTATGCACGCTCGGAGAGTAATGATGTTGTAGTAGATGGA
The DNA here is from genome assembly GCA_027031495.1 of Candidatus Moraniibacteriota bacterium. Taxonomy (GTDB): domain Bacteria; phylum Patescibacteriota; class Minisyncoccia; order Moranbacterales; genus JALVQA01. The sequence goes on along the minus strand of JALVQA010000004.1, from coordinate 10,601 downwards.
CGTGATAGTGCGCAGCTTACAACGGCGCTTTGTGCATTTGATAAGCGACTTTACGATCAAAAAAAGAATAACGAAGAAAATGCTATTATGCACGCTGTGTGTGCTGTGCACGCACAACAGGATAGCACTCCATTTGCACAGCGCCTAAGGACATATGTAAAAGGGTATCCGATTGAAGTTATGGCTGATGCGCTTGCAGCACAGGACCCTGTCGTTGCTGCATATATGATAGCAATGGCAAAGCAAGAAAGTAACTGGGGAAGGCGTGTGCCACACCTTAATGGTCATGACTGCTATAACTATTGGGGTTTTCGTGCAAAGCGTGCGCGTATGGGTACCGGTGGACATACCTGCTTTAATTCGCCGGAAGATGCTGTAGAGACCGTTGCGAGGCGTGTACATGAATTGGTGTATGATTACGGGCGTACAACGCCGCGTCAGATGCTTATATGGAAGTGTGGTAAAAGTTGTGCGACACATAATCCTGCCGGCGTGGAGCGATGGGTTTCTGTCGTCGGTCGATATTATGCTGCTGTTATGAAACTTGCACAGAGTGATGCTGAAAACAAGATGCTCTAGAATAAAGAAAGCGCATGGTGTATTATGGGCATATAAGTGGATAGGTTCTTATCTATGAAAACGAAAAAAGTTGTTTTTGATATTGAGTGTGTTGGTGTTGATTTTGATGCGCTTGATGAAGTGTCGCAGCATGCGCTTTTGCGTAATATACGCACAGAACAAGAACGTGAAGAAGAAAAAAAGAAAACAGCACTTCATCCAGTAACGGGTTTCATCGTTGGTATCGGCATGCTTAACCCTGATACGCACAAGGGAAAGATGCTTTATCTTGTTGACGAATCCTACAATAAACAGCAGCATACAAAAAATGATGTTCTCTTTGTGCCGTACACAACGGAAAAAGAACTCCTTGAACAGTTTTGGCAAGATGTGGCACAATATGATCAAATTATTTCTTTTAATGGGCGCGGATTTGATGCACCTTATATTATTATCCGCTCTATGGTGCATAGTATTGTACAAACAAAAGATTTGATGACAAATCGTTATGGGGATTATCGCACTAAATTCAATGCACACCTGGATCTTGCCGACCAGTTGTCGTTTTATGGCGCGATGCGCAAGTACAGTCTTCACCTCTTTACAACTGCTATGGGTATTACGAGTCCAAAGCAGGAAGGTGAGGACGGTGAAACGATTGATGGTCTTGCTGTGCAGCGCCTCTTTACAGAGAAGAAATTTGACACAATCGCTGACTATTGCATGCGCGATGTCGTTGCGACGGCACAACTATACGAGCGATGGCGTGCATGCTCTGTGCGATAGTATGTGTTTTTTTGTGAATTTGTGAAATAGCTCTTTTGTGATGTCAAAACTTTACTTTATATTACACAATGTGCGGAGTGCGTATAATATTGGTGCGATTTTTCGTACAGCTGATGGTATTGGTGTAGCCAAGATCTATCTTACCGGCTATACATGTGCACCACATGATGGAACGTGTGCCTGGACGACAAAGCCACAAAGAATGATTGGCAAGGTTGCGCTTGGCGCTGATCAAGCTGTGTCATGGGAAAAGTGTGCTATCGAAGATGCTATTGTGCGTCTTAGGAATGACAATGTGCGTATCGTTGCGCTAGAGCAAACAGTACGAAGTATTGATGTAAAGAACTTTGACAGTGATGAGCGAAGTATTGCACTCATTTTGGGCAATGAGCCAAAGGGCATTGATGAGCAGACACTTTCATATGCTGATGATGCTGTGGAAATTCCTATGCGTGGTACAAAAAAATCGCTCAATGTTGCTGTTGCGGCTGGCGTGGCAGGTTACACGCTTTATGATAAACTGAAAGGGGATAAATATAATTGATATGGATGCATTTTTTGATAAATTTCTGCGAAAGACGGCATGGTTATGGTTGCCGTTTTATGCGCTTTATCGCTCAATTCTTGGTATTGTTGAGCTGATTGAAAAAAAACAGGATCAGAAGTAATGGATCATTGTTTTTATGGGTATAGCGCAAAAAATATGGCTTGTGTGTGTTGGTGGCGCACTTTTTCTTGGTGCATATTGCAATGTGTATGCACAGGAGCAGCAACATATAATTGCGCCGGCTGTTGTTATTAGTGCCGGTGATGTAGTAAAAGAGCACTCTGCAACACTTCATCACGACACTTTTACGCAAGAAGTTACGGTGCGCATAAAACAAAACGATACCGAAAAAGTCGCGCACTTTGTTAATGATTTTGTGCCACTTTCAGTTGGCGATCATATTTTTGTGCGTGAAAGCATTGATGGTGATAAAGTTTTTTACAGTATTTACGACCTTGATCGGCGGAGTACGTTACTCTTTATTGGACTTATTTTTGTTGCAGTCATTCTTCTTTTTGGTGGGCGTAGTGGCATGCGTTCACTTATTGCGCTAGCGCTCTCTGTTGTTGTTATACTTTACGTTCTCATGCCGGTTGTTGCATCAGGTCGCTCTCCGCTCGTGTGGGGCATTCTTATCGCTATTGTTCTATTGGCAGCTGTTATGGGTTTGACGCATGGTCTCAGGCCAAAGACGTACGCTGCATTTCTCGGCACAAGTAGTGCTGTTCTTATCACCGGTGTGTTGGCAGCTGGTATAACGCATATGGCGTCATTTACAGGCACCGGAACAGATGAGGCGTTTTTTCTTAGTATGGAGAGCGATTCTATCGACATGGCACGTCTCCTCTTAGCCGGTATTATCATTGGTATGCTTGGCGTCTTGGATGATGTTGCAATTACGCAAGCAGCGGTTGTGATGGAGCTTAAAAGAGCCGGTATACGCGATATGCGCACGCTTTATAAGCGTGCCATGATTATTGGACGTGAGCATGTTGGCGCTTTGATCAATACGCTTGTGCTGGCGTATGCCGGTGCATCGTTGCCACTCTTTTTGTTGCTCTCAACATACAATGAGCCATTTGGCGCACTGGTTAGTTTAGAAATTGTTGCGGTAGAAATCGTTCGTTCTATCGTTGGCAGCATTGGCCTTATTCTTGCCGTACCGATAACAACAGTTTTTGCAGCATATTTTAGTGCGCGTGACGAGGACGATGCAAGAGCAGTATGCAACCATAATCACAGCGATATAGAATAGATGAAGCTATAAAAAACCACCCGTCTCTCCTCTTCAACAGATGGTTTTTTGTGTGTGCTTTTTACTTAATCTTTGCAATAATTTTTTCAAGAATTGTTGGGTGTTCTACTGCGATCTGTGCAAGGATTTTTCGATCAAGTTCGCTCCCGGTCTTCTTAAGTGTATTTATAAACTTGCTGTATGATAAGTCATGAATACGGAGAGCGTTATTGAGTCGCTTAATCCATAGTTTTCGCATAAGGCGCTTCTTTACGCGACGATCGCGATAAGCGTAGTGTCCAGCTTTGAGGAGCGCCTCATTTGCAGCACGCTCGTGTGTGGAACGGCGCCATCGGAATCCTTTTGCGCGTTTTAGAACATTTTTGCGGTGTTTAAGAGACAGTGTACCTCGTTTAACTCGTGCCATAATTTTACGTTATCCAGATAATTATAGATATTTATTTGCATAATGCGCGGCGAATATTCTTTGCTTCCGCTTTTGCAATAACTACGTCGTTTCTTTTTTTACGTGTGATTTTTCCGCTTTCTTTTGCATTGAAGTGGTTCTGACCGGTTGCGCGGCGAAGAACTTTCCCTGTCCCGGTAATTTTCACTTTCTTTGCAAGTGCTCGTCGCGTTTTCATCTTCGGCATAGAAATATGTGTGATAAGAATTAAGTAGTATTACTCAAAAAAAGAGCGATTTTTCATGAGCGCTCTTTTCTGTCGTCACTATGGAGTATATGACAATTTTCCGAAAAAAGCAAGTCTTTGCAAATATTATTCTGGTGCGATTGTTATCTGGAAACCACGTGGGGATGGCTTAACGTCCTCTTCAACCTTAAAAGGCGTCGTGATACCTTTTGTGAATTTGAGGAGTGTTTCGCGTGCAATATCTTTGTGTGCACGCTCTCGCCCACGAAGCATAATTTCAATGCGTGCCTTATTGCCCTTAAGAAGAAAATTGTCAACCTGCTTTTGTTTAAAGGCAATGTCGTTTATGCCGGTGCGCACACTAATGCGGATGCCTTTGGTTGTCGTTTTTTTCTTTGCTGCATTGCGCTGGCGCTCTTCTTTTGATTTTTGATATTGAATTTTTCCAAAATCAGCAATGCGGCACACCGGTGGCTGTGCTTTTGGAAAAACTTCTACAAGATCAAGTTCACGTTCACGTGCCAATTCTATAGCGCGTGTAAGATCCATTTCTCCCAAATTTGTATTGTTTTCGTCAATAACAAGAACGCGATCAGCGGGAATCTGCTCGTTAATCTTGTATGGCGGTTTTTCAACACGCTGTGGCTTTTTAGGGCGAAAACGTCGTCGTCGCATAGAATCCTGATAAATTTAATGATTGTGGAGTTGACGGGAATTGCACCCGTGTCCATGTATGAACTATAAGAACACTCTACGAGCGTAGTGCATCTGTATAATATTTAAGCATCACACACGAGAGATGCACAGAAAGTGTGATGCCGATCACGTGCAAACATCTAAGTATGCATTAGACGTGAGACCAATGCATACCGATCCATGGAAATATTGCACCGCATGCAACTGTCATGGCACAGCTGGTGCGATGGCTACCGCGCGTATTTAGGCAGTAGCGAGAGCAAAGTTTGGTGTTGCGAAAGCACGCGCTACCATGTTCTTTGCTTTTGTGATAAAGTTTGCACTTATTTCACTGCATGGAATGGATTTACGACTGTTTCCATGCATCAGTCGGCTCGCATGTTCTCAAGGATCATACTGTCGAAACTATGTTCAACCCCTTTCTGCGTTCTTCTTACATTTTGCCACGAAGTTCGCGACGCGCAGAACGCTCATCGTCACGTTTTTTGATAGTTTCGCGCTTATCGTGCGCTTTTTTACCGCGCGTAACAGCGCACTCTACCTTCACATAACGCCCTTTAGTATACACCGAAAGTGGCACTATAGTCAAGCCACTAGCACGTAGTTTTCCTATCAAACTATTGATTTCTTTGCGGTGAAGAAGGAGTTTACGCGGCCGCGTCGGGTTGTAACCAGGTAGTGGACCGGCGTGTTGATATGGCGAAATAGATGCGTTGACAAGAAACAGTTCATTGTTGCGCACTGTAATAAATGCGCCCTTAAGGCTTATGTGACCCGTTTTAACAGATTTAACTTCCTGACCGGAGAGTACAAGGCCGGCTTCAAAGCGTTCTATAATATCATAATTAAAGAGAGTATTTTTATTTCGTGCGATTATCGGCATATATTATTCTGTACACTTCAAAGAATTATATTTTTATGATACACTAAGAGTATCATAAAAAGAATAGCACGATAGAGTGATTTTGTATCATGTTATTAGGGTAAAAAATATGAAAAACAAAAAAAATACGCAGCGGAATAATGGTTCCACAATTATACAAAAAGGAAGTATTATTGTTCTGTTTCTTGTCATAACGGTGGCAATTGTCCTCTTTGGTACTGTTGCCTACTTTTATATGAATACTCCGAATGAGAGCAATACACAAGAGGTGAACACTGTCGCCAATGTGCAAAAAGGTGGCGCAGGTAGTTCTGTGCAAAGTGGTGAAAACGCAGATGATTACACAGTTGTGCGTGAGGATGGCGAGGTGATACACATTAGCAAATGTCCTGTTGAAGGTACGTGTGGTGATCCGACAAAGATTCCTGTTTTTGACAAGAGGTATTACGGAAAGGTACAAACAGTAACTGATAGCGCAGTAACCATTTTAACAAACGATGGTACGACACTTACGGTAAAAGCCGATGAGACACCGACGATAAAAAGAGTTGATTACACAAAAGGAGGTGGTCCGGATATTGAGGAGAAAGAAATTGCCATAAAGGATATAAAGAAAGATGAGAAGATTGTGGTTGTATTTGATGGTAATTCGAATAAAGTCAAAGGTGTGTATGTTTTTATTGGCAATTTCCGTTAGATGACTTGATCGCAGATATATCTCATATCACGTGTAAAATAGGTAATCTCGTATTGTTTTTATGCAATTTTTACTAAAAAAATATATCTGGCGTTGCGGTTTTGTTGGCGCAATTATATTTGGCACTCTGTTTTCTGTGCAAAGCGCTCATGCATACAGTTATGATAGTGGGTGGCTCAATCTCGTTGACGGAAATACGACGTGTTATTCACATAATAACTCCGGCATGCCATCATGTGCCATAACGGAAGGAAATCCTGGCAGCGGTGGTGCACAGTATTTTGATTCTCATATCAAACTTCCAAATATGCCGTTTGCAAAGGGAAAGTGTCAAATTCAACTACGTGCGGCTTATACCGGCAATACGGGACCGGCAGATTCCGTAGAAGATTTTAACATAACAGTTAATAACCGCACGGCAACAGTGCTTGATCCTAATGCGCAAAGCGGTTTTGATGTAATGGTTATTACCGTACCGGGTGAATTTACTTTCTATAACAATAGCGCTAATGTTGTATATTTTAGAGGTGATACGTCTCGCTCATCATGGCCAGGCAGCGTGTGGTTTGGTGATTATAAAGAGCATCCTTGGGGCGGTGATGTCTTTGAAGCACCGGGTGTACGTGCTATGCGTGTACAATGCGATGATGCAACGCCACCGACAGCGGTTAATGGCCAATGCGGTAGTGCGAATGGTGGCACATTTCAAAGTGCGCCAACGCATGATTTATGTGTACGAGGATCAGCATCAAGTGTGAGTGGCTCTGGACCATGGTATTGGACATGTAGCGGTTCTCACGGTGGTAGCACTGCACACTGTAGCGCAAATAAATCTGTGTGTGGCAACGGCGTTAAAGAGCCCGGCGAGGAATGTGATGATGGGAATAATAATTACTCTGATGGTTGTGTTCGTTTTTGTAAGCGTGCGACGTGTGGTGATGGTTACCTGTACAGTGGTGTAGAGCAGTGCGATGATGGCAATACGAATAATGGCGATGGGTGTAGTAGTGTTTGTAAATTGGAAAATGCCGGTGCTATTTGCGGGCATGCTACGCTGACACCGTCGTGCGGTACGCCGGTTAAGAGTCTTTGCTCTGACGGTGCGCCAAGTGTGCCAGAGTATGATCCTGTGACATTACGCTGGGTATGGATGTGTGGCTCTACGCAATGTTCTACACGTAAGCAATGTAGCTACACAGAAGTGAATCCGTAATGCTGAGAAGGTTATATAAAGCATGAACTACATTAAAATGTTGAAAAAAAATACAATCCTGTCTCATTCCCAGCATTTTTTAGTTTTGTTTATGAAGAATATTTCTTACAATAATAAAATATCTTTTATTGGCGCAATTCTTGCAGGACTTTTTCTTCTTGTTGGTCATGCGCATGCATGGGATTATGATAGTGGTTGGCTTAATGTGAGTGGTAATAGTTCTACAACGCACTGTGTTTACTCACATAATTTTGGGTGGGTTGCTCCGTGCAGTGTTGTGGAGGGTCCGCGTGGGCACTCCGGTGCACAATGGTTTGATACCGACATCAAACTTCCTGGCATGCCGTTTTCAAAGGGTTCATGTCAGATTACGACGCGTGTAGTATACTCTGGTAAAAATACGGGAAATCCTGCTGATGAGATTGAGGACTTTCAATTGGAAGTTAACGGAACAACGGGTGTAGTGCGTGATCCAAATGGCACAGTCAATTTTCCGGAGAAACGTGAAATGGTTGTGCCGGGGAGCTTTACGTTTTATAACGGATGGAATCGTCTTTACTTTTCTGGTAAGAGTGATCGGGGGTGGTCTGGTAGTGTATGGTTTGGTGATTATACTATTCACTGGTGGGGCGCTGATGTACTGGAAGCACCGGGCATCCGTGCGATTCGTGTGCAATGCAATAATGCATCGGGACCACCACCGATCAATGGTCAGTGCGGACCCGCGCATACTGGCTCTTATCTAAATGCGCCGCCAACCAGTAGTTTATGTTCTGCCGGCACTCCTAGTCCCGTTCCACCACATAAAGGCAATGTAATGTGGATATGGAATTGTAACGGTGCAAATGGTGGTAGCACAGATGTGTGTTTTGCACATAGGATTATTCCATCATTCTCTGTTTCACTCACTGCATCACCGTCAAACGGTACGGCACCATTGACTTCAACACTGACGGCACATCCTATTGGCGGTGATGGATCGCCGATACAATATCGCTTCCAGTGTAAGCATCCATCACCGTTCTCCGCATGGCAGTCAAGCAATACGTATACATGTACATATAATAATGCCGGCTCATACAAGGGTTATGTGCAGGCGCGACAAGGATCGAACTATAAAACAGCTACAACGCCGATTACGGTAACTGCTCCAGTGACAAGTCCAGGTTGCCCGTTTACTGCCGGTGCACATGATGTTCTTATAAATTTCAACAAACACCTTGAATCCGACAGTTCTTTAGCAGATGCCGAAAAAACGTATTCCGCCAGCATACCGTCCGGCATATATGATATCTACCTCGCATCAGAAGATGTCTTCGCCGGACGATCGTTCCAAGCAAGTCAACCACACGAGCAGTATCATGCAATTATAAAAAATGGTAGTACTGTCCTTGCAACAACAGCGCCAACACAAGATCTGCCATCTGGCGTCGATATTGCAACATGGCATGGTAAAGTTGGTACCGTAAGTGTGCCATCATCAGCCAATAGAATTACAGTGCGTCACCATGCATATCCAGATCACACCAGTTCAAATAGTCATACCGCTGTCTGCGGTCTTCTGAAAGCGATTACGCCAGTGTGTGAAAACGGCATCAAAGAATTTGGCGAAGAATGTGATGACGGTAATCACGACTACTCTGATAGCTGTGTGCGCTTCTGTAGAATCGCAAAGTGTGGCGACGGCTACCTGCATAGCGGTGTAGAGCAGTGCGATGATGGTAATGCAAGCAATGGTGATGGGTGTGATAGTAGTTGTAGAGTGGAGGTTGTTGCTGGCGTCTGTGGTAGTGCTGAAAACACTTCGTCATGCTCTGTTCCGACATCAAATCTCTGCAGCTCTGGTGCAGCTACGGTACCACAGTACAATCCGACAACACGGCAATGGCAGTGGCAATGTGGTTCAACGAGTTGTTCGTCACGTAAGCGATGTAATTTTAGTGAAATATCACCGTAGGAAGGAATCGTACACACTATTCTAAAAAATGTGTAGTGTGCATGGGAAGTATCGCGGTGTTTGGGTGGCGACGCTAAATAATAAACGCACCAAAATATGATAATTTTGCAACAATTGCGATACTGCAATGTGATAGTAATATCTGTTTTTGGTGCTCTCTTCTTTTTCCTTTTTCCATTTGTTACTCATGCCTACAGTTATGATAGTGGGTGGCTGGATCTTTCCGGATCAAATTGTGTTTACTCACATAAGCCGAAGTCGCCACCGGATTACAGTTGGTTACCTGATTGTGTTGGTGTAAGGGGATGGCGTGGTCACGATAAAGCTGTGTGGTTTGATTCTAATGTTGATCTTTCCGGTATGCCATTTGCTAATGGTCGGTGTCAAGTACAGTTGCGTGCTGTCTATACGAGTGACAGTGAACAATATGAGGATTTTCGCATAGCAGTTAATAATCGCTCTTCTACATATCTTGATCCTAATGCGAAGAGTGGTTTTGATGTACGTGTTATTACAATGCCAGACGAGCTTCCCTTTCATAAAGGGATAAACAGAGTGTATTTTATGGGTGATACAACACGAGCGCCGTGGCCGGATAGTATATGGTTTGGTAATTATACGACGGACAATATTCATGAGGCGCCCGGTAAGCATGCTATTCGCATTCAGTGTGATGATTATGCACAGCCGCCGGTCAATGGTCAGTGCGGACCTGCACATACGGGATCATATGAAAAGGCGCCACCAACAAAAGACCTGTGTTCTGTTGGCACACCTGAGCCTAACACACCATATAAAGGTAATGTGCTTTGGATTTGGGACTGCAATGGCGCGAATGGTGGTAGTGACGATACTTGTTTTGCAAGCAGAATTATTCCATCATTCTCTGTTTCACTCACAGCATCGCCACTAAACGGGACAGCGCCATTGACTTCAACGCTTACGGTACATACAACTGAAGGTGACGGCGGACCTATTCAATATCGTTTTCAGTGTAAGCATCCATCACCATTCTCCGCATGGCAATCAAGCAATACGTATACGTGTGTGTACAACAGTCCTGGTACATATACGGGATATGTGCAGGCACGGCAGGGATCAGAGAGGAAGGCGGCAACATCACCACAAGTTACTGTGACAGAAGTAAAAAGTCCCGGTTGTCCGTTTACTGCTGATAAACATGATATTCTCATAAATTTTAATAAACGCCTTAAATCAAATAGCTCTCTTGCCAAAGCGCAAAAAACTTTTTCCGCCAGCATACCGTCCGGCATATATGATATCTACCTCGCATCAGAAGATGTCTTCGCCGGACGATCGTTCCAAGCAAGTCAACCACACGAGCAGTATCATGCAATTATAAAAAATGGTAGTACT
>JALVQA010000003.1 GCA_027031495.1 Candidatus Moraniibacteriota bacterium | reverse complement strand
CTCAAGTGCCTGCGCCATTTCGTAAAAATTTTTACGCCATGATCTGTCAGAAAGAAGCGTATATCTGTTGGTACATTTCTTTCCAACCCTATCTTTTTTAATCAGGCGAAAAAACTCCAGAATGGTAAGTGCATCAGTAACCGTCGGTCGCGACATATTGAGATCCTGTGCAATCGTGTCTATGCTCGGCCACGCCTGTTGTTTGCTATTTGCGCGGCGACATAAGGCACAATAGACAACATAGGCACTGGGGCCAATGAGACGTGCGTAGTCATCATGAAAGCGGTCATCTATGTAGAATCTTTTTTTGGACCGGTTATCCCGCACCTCTATTTTTTGTGTTTTTTCAGTCATTTAGTCAAAAATTACGTTTTTGTATACGATGTTTTTGTGACATCTCACAATTGCCGCAATATGGCGTCTCGCAGCACGAGTAGCACTATCCCTCCGCGTGTATGTCCGACATGACCTCAACACAGTAACTCCATTGTTAACAATGCGAAATTGCCACTGGTGCCGACCATCTGCATATCTGTACACAATGTGTACAGTGATAGCTGTCTTTTTCATCGGTCACACACCTCCTTTCCCCACAGTTTTGCGCTTTCACGTTCTGCGCGCTCGTCAGCGATGTGCTCTGCAACGAAAAAGCAGATGATAAATGCACACACCGCTGTAATGATTGCCACCCACATAGTCGTTCTGTCCAGTTCTCGGCACCGCCGCCGCTAACAACAAACGGTGGCACCGAGAACTGGATGTTAGCTAATTACTTCACCACGCCGACAATTCTCGCGCACGTCCACGGCCGCCACCCAAAGCGATCATAGATTTTGCGCGCGTACGCGATGTTTGCCCGCGCGTCCAACAGCTTCTCGGCTGTCAGACCTGCGTACTTTACCCGACCCGGAAGGAGTCGGATTTGGAATACTCCATACGATGAGTATGCCGTGTGCGTGTCACCGACACGCGTCGGATCCAGACGACTTTCACAATGTGCAATGCGCACTGCCGTGTCCGGGTCCTCCGGGAATGTCTCCCGAATGAGACGCTCTATACCGTCTCGGTCAAGTTGTCTTTCATCATCACACACCACATCAATGAGTCCGCACGGGTCCGGTGCCGTGTATTCTGCTTCCGGCACCTCTGCCGCACGAGCTATATCAGAGTAAGTGTTGACGATTTCTCTTTTCTCAGCGAAAAGATAATGTAGTTCACTCACGATGACTGGAATGAAAAGCCATCCGCCAGCGAATATTATGAGAAACTTTCTCATATGTTCGAGCATTTACCGCGGATATGCGTCCGCGTTAGCGCTCACCCTACAACCAAAAAACACTGGGTTTTCCCAGTGTTTTAGCGTTTTTTTGAATTACCACTCCCGTCAAGAGAGTGCTAGTTTTTTTGCACTTACTACGACTCCCCTGTCAAGAGTGCTAATTTTCATAGATTTTCTGCACACTATAAACATGCCAGTCATGCTATACTTTAGTTGAGTAATATCATCAAAAAATCATTTATGTGACTCGTTTTTTATAGTATCATTACATTCATAATTATTTCTACCAGCATCGTTAGCTGGTACGTTTTTGCACACAATAGAAAAGACCTTCCACTCATGCAATTGCATACAACGCCGGTCACAACAGATGGTCCGACTACATTACCGCACAAGATGAAAGAAAGTTTTACGGAAAAGAGAGAAATTACATCACCACAAGAACCGCAAAAATTGCCACAACTGCAACAAAAAAGTCAGCAAACATGCAACACATCACAATTACCTACTTCTGCACCTACCTTTAAAGAATCGGATATTCACTGGCAAAAGCTACCGCAACATGGTTTGAATCATACCCGGACCCACACAGTGAAGAATGTGCAAAATATAATGGATGCACATGGGCTGGACAGTTTGCAGCAATCGATGGTGTCAAACCTCTTAGTTGGGTCAAAACACACAACATTGCCGCCGTGCACGAGAAATTCTTTGAAAAGTATCGCAATAAGATCATCGTCATTCGCAGTCCGCATACCGGCAAAACACTAGATGTTCGCATTATTGACATGTGCGCCGATAGTGATTGCGACGGTTGCTGTACGGCAAACATGCGCACAACCGGTTTTCTTATTGACCTGGAAAAATACACAGCGCAACGTTTTTTTGACGGTGCCATACAAGATATGACAACAATTGAGTGGCATGTAAAGTAATTACTTCACTACCACACGTGCCGGACGCAAAACCTTCTCGCCCATCATGTACCCCTGCGAAACAACCTTGGTAATCTTTTGCTCTTTTGTATCACCATATTCATCGTCTTGTGTTTCTGTATCTTTATCTTCTGCATTACCCTCTATCGCCTCGTGTTTTGCAGGATCAAAAATATCACCGGGCGAGACGGCAATCACAGTCACACCGCTCTCTGCCAAAACATCATTAAGTTGTTTGTAGATGTAGTTAAGACCCGTCACCCACGGACTCTCAGCATGCTCTGTTGGTACATGTGCAATGGAAGCGTGAAAATTATCCAGTACCGGTAGCAGTCGCGTCACCATATCCTGCGCGGCATATTGCATTTGTATCTTAGCACTCTCCGCTTGTCGCTTTTTGTAGTTGTCAAAATCAGCCAAACAGCGTCGCCATCCGGCAAGCGCTTCCGTACATTCGCGCCACGCTTTATAACTCTTCAACAGCACCTCTACGCCACTAGCAAGTTCTTGTGGTTGCGCGAGAGCTTCGTCAACATCAAACCATATCGGTTCACCGTCAAATTCATCTTTACACGGCTTTACAGCATCTTTTGCTCCTTCATAGAGACAGGCAGCATTCGTAAAGAGAAAGTGGCGCCGTGGCGTAATCAATTCGCTTGGCGGCAACCACGCAACAACTTTCACATCAATACCCATCTCTTCTTTAATCTCACGCACAAGTGCTTTTTCCAGCGACTCACCGTACTCAACATGACCACCGGGAATGCTGTACTTACCATCCCATTTATGGCTGCGTACAAGAAGAATCTTACCATCCCCGTCAACAACAACGCCACCGGCGCACACCTCCAGCGTACCATAGTAGCGTTTGTCTTTTTTGTGAGCAACGTTAAATGTCTGCTTTTTCTTTTGTGTCATACTTTTATACAATTATCATAATTACCATCACTGCCGCACCGCCGAGAAACTTCTTAACATAATCAATCAGTGACTTGTTTTTGTCATATTTCATATTCTTTGGCCCAATGAGTGCAACAATACCTTCTTCACCATCATTTTCGTATTTACTTACAACCATAGCATAATTTTTAGTGCGAGAGATTGGATTTTCTTCACCAATAAAAATCTGCGTTTTACCATCGGGCAACTCTTGCATTAACATCTCACATCGCTCATCAATATAGTCAAGTGCTTCAGCAATTTTGCACAAATCATCAATACTGTCCCTATCCGCATGTTCCAGCAGATTACGCATCCCAAATTCGCTTACCTCGCCCGTCTTGGCATTGACCATAACAGCAGCACAATTACCAACTGTGGACAGCAACTTCGCCGTCGTACGCATCAGTCGTGTGTTTTGTGCTCTGAGTTTGAGAAGTTCTTTCTGTAATTGCTGCTGCTCACGCTTGGAGAGCTCACGCTCCGGCATAATTTCCTCCACAAAGTAGCGAAAACCCTCATCTGTCGGAATACGCCCTGCAGACGTATGTGGCTGATACAACAAACCCTCATCTTCAAGATGCGCCATATCAGCACGGAGCGTGGCACTGGAAACATCAAATCCATAAGCTTCACACAAATGACGTGATCCAACTGGTAACCCTGTTTTTGTGTATTCCTTTACTACCGCTGCCAAAACTTTAATTTGCCTCTCGTTCATTATTTTGTGCTACTTATAAGAAATAACATCAGCATACCACACACTCATTATACAAGCGCACTTTAGCACTCGTCAAGCATGAGTGCTAAAAAAAAGAAAAGGCAGATACATGTGTATCTGCCATATTTCCTCTCTTTTCTTATATCCCTAAAAATAAGATAGTTGTCGGCGCACAAAGCCCGGCGAATGATGTCGAGTACTTCCTGATCTGTATGCCTTCTCTGACGGCAGTGGATCATTTTTTGCAATAGCCGTCATGACTACACTGCAATCGTCCCCTGTTAACATTTGTTGTTTTTTATTCCACATACTATCTCGTCATCACGATTTTTACCAATAAAAATTTTTGCGACTATCATTGCTCTTCTAGGAATAACTTCCACAACAATATTCCACACGTTACCGTGCCCATTATTTTTCATTTTTAGCGTGAATCTCTCGCCACGCACATATTTGTGCCACAATTCATCGCCAATTCCCGGTAATGCGATCCATAGTTTTTCTGCCTCAACTTCAATAATTTGTTGTGACATTTTTTTTACTCTAGCTTGCTGTAATTCATACTCTACCGGCACCAGAATTGCATCTGGCATGATTTTGTACTGCGGAATTATTGCTGTTGACATCAGTCTCTCCTTCTGTGTTGTTAAAGACATTATCATGCTAACACATTTTTTGTAAAAAACAAGGCCGTTGTGCAAAACACAACGACCTTCGCGCAAGCATATCATTTCTCCTTATATCAAACTTTCGTGCAAGATACACACTGTATTGGCGCTCCAGTGCAACCGACACAGTGTTCATACGTCGCTTTTTTCATATAAAAACGACGCATATTCTGCATATTTGCACTAGTTTGATTGAACCGACACGCCGCACACCACTGACATGTTTGGCATGGTGCGCCATTTACCCACAGCTTTGCTGCATGGTTCGGGTGAATTAAATCACCATTACACCGCGCGCACTTTATCCATCCGCTTTTACTTTTCTTTTTCTTCTTCTGCTGTGCCACCTACGTATCCTCCTTTACTCTTTCAAGACAAAGACCTTCTTCTCTTCGCACCAACGTATACGCCCCTTTTCCTCTAATGCTCACATTCATACCGCCTATCTCTATGTAATCACACGCAGTCCTGACAACTGGACCGCCACTCCTTGTAAACTCTCTCGTCAGTCGCAGGCTAATGCCGCCTCCTTGTCGGACAATCTCGTAAACCCTATTGCGCAAATGCGCGGGTCGTACATGGAGCCGTCCGCGAGCGCCAAGACTAACAATAAATTTGACACCACCAATGATTACATTTACGGTATTTCCATGTTGAAAAAGTGGAAATTGCCAGGATAATGAATCACTCACATGAATGGAAAGAACTACTCCATTTTCTGGTAAGGATCCTGGAGTAATTCTGCCAGTATCAATTTGTACTTTTTTATTATATTCATTGAAAACTACACAATATTCACACATTTCCTCTCCTTAGGGCCTATGCCCTGTTGGTTTTTTCTGGGACGGGATTGTCACCAGACGCTCCCCACGGGTGACACCGTGAGATCCGTCTGACGCCAAGCCACAGCCCCTTCAGCACACCGAAGCGCTCTACGGCTTCGTAGGTATACTGCGAGCAACTGGGAAAGAAACGGCAGTGACGCGTGTATGGGAAAATTTTCCCTAAAAACCCATGATCAAAAGAGAGTGTTTTTTGGTAGAAACGAATGGCAAACAGTACGCTTGACTGTATGATATGCATTGTAGTAAGTACACTTCTTTTAAAAAACTTTATGCACATACGATTGTATAAGCTTTACATCATGGCGTCAAGATTGCATATGTGCGCGCACAGCGTTTCTAAAAGCAGTGCCACGCTCTTTGAAATTTTTGTAGAGGTTGTAGCTTGGTGCGCCGGGCGACAAAAGACAAATGCCGCCGGCATCCGTGTTTTTCAAAGCAAAAGCGACGGCTTCATCCATGCTTTCCGTATAGAGAACACGTGTAACACTTTTTGGTATAGCAATACGTTTACCTGTCTCTGGAAAAAGTATAAGTGTGCGTACGCTAGTATGCGCAATAGCGTCTGAGAGTTGCGTATAGTCATAGCCACGATCAAGACCGCCAAGAATAAGTGTCTGTACATTGTCCAAGGCAGTGAGTGCGGCGATTGTTGACTCCGGTGTTGTGGAAATCGCATCGTCATAAAATATAACACCATCTACCGTCGCAACATACGAGAGGCGATGTGGAAGCGGTGAGAACGTGCGCAATGCTTCCTTGATACCTTTCGGCGTTGCTCCGACTGCACGTGCTGCTGTCTTTGCGGCACACGCGTTTATGTAATTGTGTGTACCCGGCAATGTGTAAACTTTTCGTTCATCGTCGCTAAGGTGTTCAAACGCACGCACAACGGAAGGTGCTGTACGCGCCCACTGCACAAGGCGCGTATCTGCATCGTTGTAGAGAAACAGATCACGAGCAGTCTGATACTTTACAATATTCTTTTTTGCGTTGTAGTACGCATCAACAGAACCGTGATGGTCCATGTGCTCCGGAAAGAGATTGAGTACAACCGCGATATCCGGCGCGATGCGCAATGTCTCTAATTGATAGCTTGATAATTCAATCACAAAAACCGTATCAACTGGTACATCTTCCATAAGAGCATGTAGCATCGGCACACCAATATTGCCAAGTAGCTGCGCATGCATGCCACTTGCTTTGAGCATCGCATAAATGAGCGATGCAGTTGTGCTTTTTCCTTTTGTGCCGGTTACACCAATTGTTGTGTGCACACCTTTAACACGTGCAAAGAAAAGATTTGTCGCCGTTGTGTAATGCGCTGTTACGAGGCGCTGCGGTATACCTGGCGTTTTAATAACAATATCAACATCTTTTTGTCGCTCAAGATAATCATGACCATCAGTTTCGTCAGCGGTGGCAATTTTTATGTGTGGATAGTACTTTTCAAGAAAACTTTTGGTTGCACGTCCTTCTGTGCCATAGCCGAGAATAAGTGCTGTGCGTATACCGGCAAGAATAAACTGTGTCGGCACAGTTGGCGCAGGCGCCGTACCAAAAACACGCATGCGCGTGGCATCATCACTTTTCACAAGAGGACGCAAGCGCGCAACAATGTAATCATCTGCAAAACGCTCAGTTGCCATTACAAACGCCACACGCGACTCATCAAAAGTGCCAACACACTCAAACGGCTTCGCATCACCAAGGCCGAGAAGGTCGCGAAAAAGCGGTTCCAGTGACTGATCTGTAAAGAGATTTTTACCAAAAATACCAACAATGTCATCGCGCGACAAAAATGCTGCAAACAAGAGAAAGACAAACGCGCACTTCGGACATTTTCCACACCACAAATCTTGCTGGTTGTGCACGTGCGTAATTGCAAAATTGCGATTACAACTTGAAAAGACGTTGAAGTACTCTCGTCCTTTCTCTATAAACATCTGCACAATGCGTATTTCGTAGAATGGTCGCAGAAGTGAAAAATAGACAATATCCGGTGTAACATACATACGCACATACTCTTGAAACATATGTTCAAACGCGGCTGATTTGCTCCATTGGTGGTTAATCGTCTCGCCGCAGTAGACACGATTGCCTTCATTGGCACTATGCTCATTTGATGTAACAACCCACCGATAATTGCACAGAAGTGCTGTCAGAATACCGAGCGCACCGTATACAGCAGAGATTGGGACGTGACCGTTATAGCTCCCAGGCAATACTTCAGAATGAACAATTTTCTCGTCAAGGAAACGCCGTACACGTATTGTCTGTGCATCACTCTTTGAAAGGACATTCTCAATGACAGCATATGATTTTTGTGTTTCCAATACATATTGCGCATATTCTTTCCCCTGCTCGCGGAGAAGAAGCGCACTCACAAGCGAATCCTTGCCACCACCGATGCCGACAAGCGCACGATCAGCACGCTTATATGGCACGGCACGTGGCGGCGTATAATCTTTGTCATATGGAAAACGCACGCGACCACGAAAGTCAATTTTATTTTCATAAAAAAACTCACCGAGACCCTTTGTATACACTTCCTCCCAGTAACGTGCTTGCGCGCGTGACAGCGGATATGTGACTTTAATGTGCAATGGGCAGTACGCCTTGTAGTAACTAACACCAAGCGTAAGGTGTACCATACGTAACACTTGATCTAACAATGCATCCGGTACGTGTGCATCGTCTGCTGCAGTATCAAAAACAACTTTCTCCGTAAAGGTTTGTGGCCCACGCTCATCAAAAAGATATTGATACGTAAAAGACGCCGTCCGTGTCGCACGATCAAAGGAATATGTACTAAAAACAAATGTATGAGGTTTTTGTTGCATACATTTATACTAGATGATTGTACGTACTTGCGCAACAAAAAAACGGCTTTTGCAAGCCGTTTTTATCACTACTTTTTGATATTGCCGGCAAGATCTATATCGTAGAGAATTGCTTCGTTGAGGTGACGGTACGAAACAAGCTCATCATCATTGAACCAAATAGCAATCTCCTTTTCCGCCTCTTCCGGATCACCTGAAGCGTGGATAAGGTTGCGAATGGAACGCCGATCACCGTCAGCAAGACCATAGCTGTCCAGTGTAAAATCGCCACGAATTGTTCCCACATCACTGGAGAGTGGTTCTGTTCCGCCAGTAATTTTGCGCACAAGCGGCACTGCCTGCGCACCCTGCCACACCATCGCAACAACCGGTCCCGCCGAGAGGTATTTTGCGTTAGCCTCCAAAATCGCCTCGCCGTTCTCGCGTGGTGTTGCGTATGGACTTTTAAGACCCTTTTTCTCGTATGCTTCCGCTGCCTTCTTACCGACCATCTCAATCCACTCTTCACCACCGATCATATAGTGCTCACGCGCTTTTTCCGGTGACGGAATAAGCATCTTAATACCGACAAGTTTTAGACCAACACGTTCATAGCGACGAATAATTTCACCAATCAGCGAGCGCTGAACACCGTCCGGTTTAATAATCACAAGTGTGCGTTCATTTTGCATAGTACGTCTACTTTAATATTTTACATGTTGCACCAAATATAGCACATCACACAGAAAATGACAATACAATTTCGTGCTACAGTATATACTTTTTTCTTTACTCAAAAAAAAGCATCAACAATACATAAAAAAGCGCGATGTGCATTACACACCGCGCTAGACAAAAGCTCTCTAAATCATCTAAATGTTAAAGCGAAACACTTCCCTCCCTCCAGCAACGTTATTGTTTTGTTGTGGCGGAATGATTCCATTATTGCAGTGAACTGTAGCGATCTGTAATGGCACATGATCCGCTTTTGCAAGAACAGACCAGTTTCCGCCACAAAACTTGTATACATATAACGCATTTAGTGAGGTTCTGTGCTCCTCCGCAAATTCCTCCCATATGCCCACAAGGTCCTCGCCATGATACATTTCGCCATCACATTCCATAATATTATACCATACCATTTTAGGATACGGCATGGAACACGGCAAAAAACATCTTTCATCAACATTCCGCCAGTTCCCATGTTGCCACAGTGGCAACTTCATTATACTATCGCTGAGGTAAAAAATTGAAACGCCGTCATCCTTTTTTTCCTCCAAATCCATACCGCTGACAAGCGGGAAAAGAAAAAGCTCATCAACAATTTTAACAACGTCACTCATACTCATGTTTCCCTCCTTCGCTGCGTCCGTTACCGCAACAAAAAATAAAGAACTATCTGCATGTAACGGCATGCATTTTCACTCTTGCAAGTGAGAAAAACCACTATAAAAATAACATATACACACACGCTGTCAACACGCAACGTACCAGCATCATGCAATACTGCAAAACAACCATCAGTCCTGTTTTTCTGTAACTTACGTGCTATACTGACATAATATACTAACTAGTCTTGTTTATGTCGCACGTTTCACCATTTGTCTTTTTAAATGACAAAATTGTACCGGAAAAAGAAGCACACATATCTATCGCAAGCAGCGCTATTCTCTATGGCCTCAGCGTCTATACCGTTGCCTTCGCAAAGAAAACTGACAACGGTTTTTTGTGCTTTCGCTTGGAAGATCACTTCACGCGCCTCATGCGATCTGCCGCAATGATCGGTATGCGCTCTGCACTGGATCGTCACACATATACCGCATTTAAAGACGCAGTTGCTTTACTTATCCAATACAATAAACCAAACCACGACGTTTTTGTACGCGCTACTATTCATGCTACATCAACTGTTGCTGGTGTACGCACAGCAGATGTGGAAACGACTATGAGTATTTTTCTCTATGAAGCGCGTCCTATTTTGCCACAAGACGGAGCAATACTTAAGACAAGTCTCTGGCGACGTACGTGCGATGATGCCATTCCGGCACGCGCAAAAGTCAACGGCGCCTATGTTAATTCATGTCTTGCGAAACAAGACGCTCTTGACGCTGGCGCAGACGATGCTCTTTTCCTTAATCACAGTGGCTTTGTTAGCGAATTGACTGCTGCTAATATTTTTCTCGTGCGCGATAACATTCTCATTACACCGGATGCGGCTTCTGATATTTTGGAGGGCATTACACGACGAACACTAATAGATGAAGCGCGCAAGGAAAATATACCTGTTTGCGAACGACGTGTTGCTTTGACAGAACTTTACACAGCAGATGAAGTCTTCGCGTGCGGCACAAGTACATTTGTTGCACCGATTACACATATTGATCACCGTGCTATTAACAAGGGTATGATTGGACCGCTTACACAAAAAATGCGCGACACTCTTTTTGCATGTCAATCAACATCATCACCTTATACGACATTAATTTTACTTTAGATTGATCGTCAACAACTACTGTAAATATTGCTGTTCATCACGCTCTAAAACATCACGCACACGTTGCACCATCTGCACTTTACTATCAAGAATACCATTAAGCGCGTGCCACACATCATCAAAACTGTGTTTATTCATCTCATCACTAACAAATCGTGCAAGACGCTTTGCTCCGCCATCCAACTGTGCAAAACTATTCTCCGTAAAGCAATACTCGTCATCAGTCGTATCACCACATGGTGACAACACTGCAAGATAGTCCGCAATATCTTTCCACGTTATATTATGTTCATCTATAAACTGCTCTAGCATGGAGCGTAGGGAATCTTCTCTCTCAGAGGATATCTCTTTATGTTGCACTTTTGATAACATCTCTTTCATAGACGCTTATTTTTTACAATCACTTCTCGCCCGCCCATATATGGACGAAGAACATCCGGTATACGCACCGCACCATCTTTGCGTTGATAATTTTCAAGAAGAGCGATCATCATGCGTCCGGCAAAAGCGGTAGCATCGTTGGAGTGGAGAAAGTGGTATTTACCATGAGTATCCTTGTAACGTGCCTTTACGCCACGCATTTGATAATCCGTCATATAATCACTCGTGTGCGTTTCCCGATATGCACCTTGTCCCGGAAGCCAGCATTCTATATCAAACTGCTGATAATCCGGTGCGCCTGTGTCACCAGTACAAATTTGTACGACGCGATACGGCACACCAAGCTTTTGTACCATATACTCCTGCAAACCGACAATCAATTTTTGTTCATCAGCGCCGGTCTCGGCGGTTGTAAAGGAAACAATCTCAGATTTATCGAACTGATGACCGCGAAAAAAACCTTTCATATCTTTGCCATACGTTCCCGCTTCGCGACGAAATGCCGTGGAGTATCCTATGTAGCGTTGCGGCAAATCTTTCTCATCAAGCGTCTCATTGATATAGTAGGGTGCAATCGTGTGCTCCGCACTTGCAATTAAATTGAGATTCTCCATCTCAATGCGATACGTCGTATCACCTTGAATACGATGGATTGCCTTGTGTACATCACGCCGAATCATCACCGGTGGCAACATCGGCACAAACGGTTTCGCAGAGAGATGTGCAACACCAACGGAGCGCGCAACATCGGCAATAATATGTTCATCGCCAAGCACATCGAAAGCAAATTGATGAAGCGCAAATTGCAAACGCACCAAATCACCTTTCAAATACCAAAAGCGCGTTCCACTTACTGCCGCCGCCTTTCGTGTATCGAGAATATCTAATGCCTCCGCAATGATGTGATGTTCACGCGGCGTAAAATCAAATGATGGTTTCTGTCCCCATGTACGCAATACAACATTGTCACTCTCATCCACACCTACAGGCATCGCCGGATCGGTGACATTCGGCACGGCATACAACAACTTTTCCCACTCCTTACGCACAGCGGCAAGTCGCTCTTCATGCTCCTTAAGCGCTTTTTTTAGTGCTGCCATCTCTTTGATCTTCTCGTCACGCACAGCACCCTTAGCACGCGCAATCTCCTTTGATACGGCATTTTGGCGCGCACGCTCTTCATCAACACGTGCTTGCAGCGCACGGCGCTCGTCATCAAGCGCGAGCAATGCGTCAATATCAACATCTTTTCCCTTGTTGCGTACCGCAGCTTTTACACGTTCAACATTATCGCGAATAAAGTGAATATCAAGCATATCATTCCAATTTAAAAAGTGATAATAGCGTATTATACCACCAAAAACACTACATTACCATGTATCATTGATGCAAACATCATGATACCCTAAGCCATCCTCCAATGTGATAAAAGCTTTCAATGAGTCCGATTATTACAAAATAATTCTTTTACTAATACTATTTTTACAACAATATTACATAAAGTGTATCTACTGAGAAAAGCTCATTATACTAATCTAGCGCAAAGACGCGAAGAGCGTTTTTTGTCGTCTCGTATATACACACATCAAGAGGAACGTTTTTTTGTTGCGCAATGTAGCGTGCTGTATATACAATATACGCAGATTCATTGCGCGCACCCCTTTGCGGCGTTGGTGCAAGGTATGGACTGTCCGTCTCTATCATCATACGAGAGAGTGGTATGCATGCAAGTGTAGCATCCAGAGGGCCGGGCTTTTTTTTCTTTGCATAGGTTACATTGCCCGCGAACGAAAACGCTGCCACCTGCGGTAACGCAAGAAATGTCCGCGTCATCGCCACATCGCCCATGTAGCAATGCAGTACGAACCGCGCATACGGATGTGCGGCAATGACGTCCGCAATGTCCTCGTACGCATCCATACTCTCGCGCGTGCTGCCACGACCGTGCACTACAACTGGCAAGTTGTATTTCACGGCAAGCGCAATTTGCGCTTCAAACCCCTCGCGCTGCCACGCGCGCTGTGGCGGTGTGATCGCACCACCATCGTGTGCATAATAGTCTAGACCACACTCACCGATCGCCACAACCGTATCGCGGTGAGCGACAATGAGCGCCTCCAACTCAGCGAGCGCCTGCGCAAGTGCCACACGACGTGTTTCCGGTGCACTGTCCGCACCAATATCTTTCATCCATTCACTATCGCGCGGCGCACCACCGTTGAATACATGCGGATGCAAACCAACACTAGCAAACACGCCGTCGTATTTTTCCGCACACGCCACCGCATCGCGTGACTCCGCCACACTTGTGCCAATCGTGATCATCTGCGCAACCCCTGCAGCACGTGCGCGCGCCACCACAGCATCGCGCTCCCCGTCAAACCGCGCATCATGTAGATGTGTATGTGTATCAATAATCATACGTGTTTTTGTATAAAAATATTACTGCCGCAAGGCCTCTATGGGACTGGTGCGTGCGGCGCGCAGTGCGGGATAATACCCAAAAACAACGCCGGCAATCACAGCAAAGCCGATGCCAATGAGCGGTCCGGTAGCCGAGAGCGTCATCGGCACGTCCATCCCCCGGCTGTGTGCCGCAACCGTCGCTCCAAACACCAGTGCAACACCCAATACAATCCCTATAAGCGCGCCGATGAGCGCAATCACCACCGCCTCTGCGAGGAACTGCACGCGAATGTCCCACGCACGCGCACCGAGAGCACGTCGCAGCCCAATCTCGCGCACGCGCTCTTGCACCGCCACCAGCATCACGTTCATAATCCCAACGCCACCAACTAGCAACGAGATGGAAGCCAGAAGCAGTAAGAGAATGTTCACGCTCTTCAGCACGCCGTCCATCGTATCTTGCGCTTCCCGGATTGTTGCCACACCGAAGTCATCGTCCGGTCCGTGCGTGTCGTGCCGGATGCGCAAAAGCGCCGTGATGTCGTCCGCCACTGTCTGCGGATCTGCGTCGTCGGCCGCGCGCACAGTAATGTACTGCACATAATCCACGCCCATCAGTTTTTTCTGCACAGTCGTCACGGGCAGGTAGATCACATCATCCCACGAGAAACCAAACATCGCGCCGCGCTCCTGCAACACACCCACCACACGGTAGCGGTTGCGCCCAATTTTGATGCGCTTGCCCACAGCATCTGCGAACGGACCAAACAATTCTTCTTTGATGGCGCTACCGAGCACCGCCACTTGCGCGTGCGCAACATCATCTACCGGCGCAAAAAACGCCCCGCGCGCAATTTTCACATTGCGGTCCACCTGCGGTTGCTGCGCCGTTGTGCCAAGAATAAGCGCATGCGTGCTCTTACCAGCAAAGCGTGTCTTTTGCTGCGTAATAAGTCCCACTGCTGTGGTGGCAACACCGGGCAACTTCGCTATTGCCGCCGCATCGTCCAGTGTAAGTGTTGTAATCTGCACGCCGAGCGCCTGATTGGTGTAGTTGCTGTTGGACAATTGGTCCGTGCTGGGAACTTTAACTTCCACCTGCACCGACTGCGCACCAAACGACCCGACTTGATCACTGACGTACCGCGCAACACCCTCGCCAATCGTCACCACAACCACAATCGCCATCACAGACACAATCATTCCCAACAACGTCAAAAACGTCCGTACTTTGTGCGCTGTCAAACTCTGTGTAATTGTTCGCACAAAAGCTCTATTCATACCGCAATGCTTCTATCGGGCTGACGCATGCCGCCTTCATCGCAGGGTATATCCCGAAAACCACACCAATTGCCACCGACACCGCTGCCGCAATGCCAATGGCGCGCCACGTGATAATCAATGGCCACGCGTAACCAAGATGCTGCGCGAGCTGTGCAATTCCCCATGTTGCCACAATGCCCACGACAATACCCACGGTGCCACCAACAATCGCCACAACTACTGCTTCCACGAGAAACTGCAACAAAATATCGCGTCGCGTAGCACCCAACGCCTTACGCAACCCGATCTCCCGCAACCGCTGCGCGAGCACAATAAGCATTACATTCATCACACCAATACCGCCCACTAGCAGTGCGATCGCCGCCACAAGCACGAGAAATGCCGCCAGCACATTGGTGATTTTTGTGATAATTGTCAGAGCACTCGCCGTGTCCCGCACACTGAAGTCATCCTCCTCACCGACACGAATGTCGTGCCGCGCGCGCAAGATGGCTGTGACAGCACGTTTTACATCGGCAATATGTGCTTCGCTGTCCACCTTCAGTCGCGCGAAATTCAAAAAGTGAATACCCAGTAACTGCTGCTGTGCCGTCAGTAGCGGCACATAGATGAGGTCATCCGGATTGGTAAACGCCACAGCGCCGCGCGGCGCCATTACACCAATGACCGTAAACCGCCGCCCTTTGATGGCGATTTTTTTTCCTATTGGTGAGACTGCACCGAACAAACTGTGCGCGCGATTTACCCCCAATACCGCCACGCGGGCGCGCCGCATGTTCTCTTCATCCGTAAAGAAGCGTCCCTGCTGTACACGCGCTTTCTCCACACGCACCATCGCCGGTGAGACACCCTGGAACGTGTCACGCTCCGAACGCCCTTTGTACTGCACCGGCGCATTGCCACTAACATAGCCACACGCCGCGCGCATGTGCGGCACAGCGCCATCTGCGCGCAGCGCCACGAGATCGTCGTTGGTAAACGCCGTATTGATTACACCAAACGCCTGCGCCGGTGGACCGTTTTCGTCTGATGCACCAGGAAGAATTGCCACAATGTTGGAACCGATGCCGCGAATCTGATTGAGCACAAGCTTCTGTGCACTTGCACCAGCACTCATTACAACTGTTACCGCCGCTACGCCGATCACAATACCCAGAATCGTTAAAAACGTCTGCGTCATGGATGCGCGCATATTCCCTAGCGCTGTCGTCAGTGGAAACAGAAATTTCTTAAACATATTTACTTGTGTAGCATATCTTCATCACAAGCGCTAACGCGGTCTGTCACTGGCGTGTCATTTACAATCCGCCCGTCCACCATGGACAATATCCGCTCGGCGTGGCGCGCTGTCGTGGTTTCATGCGTGACCAGCACAATCGTCTTGCCGTCTTCGTGCAGTTGCTGCAGAATGCGCATCACCTGTAGCCCGGTCTTGCTATCCAGGTTGCCAGTCGGCTCGTCCGCAAACAGTATATCCGGATTGTTGATCAGCGCACGCGCAATCGCCGTACGCTGCTGCTCCCCGCCGGAGAGCTGGTTGGTTGTGTGCGTAGCACGGTGCTCCATACTCACCGCAGCAAGCGCCGCCATCACGCGCTCATGCGATTGCGTCGCCGAGAGGCGCTCGTCGCGGTTGTACAGCAGTGGCAGCGCAACGTTGTCCGCTACGGTCGTGCGCGGCAAAAGATTGAACGACTGGAAGATAAATCCGAACCGTCGGTTGCGCAGCCGTGAAAGTGCATCGTCATCAAACGTCGCCGTGTCTTTGCCATCCAGCAAGTACGCCCCGCTCGTCGGACGATCCAGCAAACCCAAAATCTGCATAAACGTACTCTTACCGCTGCCGCTGGGACCCATAATCGCTACAAACTCCCCTGCGCGAATCGTACAGTCAACATCGCGCAACGCGCGCGTTTCAGTCTCGCCCGTAACGTAGACTTTGGTAATATCTTTACACGTAATCAACATACTATTTTACCTGTGGCTCCACAATGACATCTCCCGCAGCAAGCCCCTGTGTGATTTCAACAAAGCCGTCATCGCCCTGCACACCAAGTGTAACGTTGCGACGCACTGGTGCATCTGCACTGCCTGCCGGCGGCGCCATCATTACAAAGAATCCGCTATCATCTTGTCCGACTAGCCGCCGCGGCACACGCACCACGCCCTTGCGCTGTGCGGTTACCACATCCACATCCACACTCATCCCACTGCGAATATCCGCGATGAGCGCGCCATCGCGCGAAAGCTCCGGCGCACGGAAGTATGCCACATAGTACACTACATCCTGAATAACCGTTGCTTCCGGCTCAATGCGTTGCACTTCTACATTCAGCGTTCGCTCCGGCCCAAGCGCATCAAACGTCGCCGTGCCCTCTGTGCCGACGCGAAATGCATGGATGTCCGCCTCCGGCACCAGCACTTTGAGCTCAAACGCATCGTCAGCAATCACGCGCACGAGTGTGCCACTCGCCGGCGTACGCTCGCCCACGTGCACCTCCTGTCGTGTCACAATACCATCAAACGGCGCGACAAGCGTTGCCTTGGCCAGCGTCGCACTGAGAGCCCGCAGGCGTTCACGTGCCTGCACACTTGTTGCCTTGACTTCCTCACGTTGCTCTGGTTTGAGGTTACGCCATGCGCGTCGTTGTAACTTCTCCGCTTCTTCCGCCTTGCGTACATCCTGCTGTGCCACACGATACTCCGCCAGAAGCCGTGCGCGGTCCAGTCGCACCAGCGCCTGTCCCTTGTGCACGCGATCACCCACATCCACACCAACCCAAGCAATCGTACCAACGCCCTCAAATGCCAAATCCGCCGCTTTGACCGGCTCCACAGACCCGGATACACTCACTGTCGCCACCACATCACCTGTGTCGATAGTATACGTCTCACGCGTCTGCGTTGTATCACGCCGCGACCACCAGATGCTGCCAATCACGACAAGAATCACAACTATCCACAACCGCCTTGAATGTAACATGTTATTTTACGTAATTTCAAAAATTTACTCCCTAATTTTACTATATCTTCAGAATACCATAATAGTGCATTCATCACACACTGGCGGCGGCCCATTTTGCAAGTTTCTTCTGTGTTGCTTTTATTAAAAAATCTATCATGAGAAACGCTGCCGTTGCTCCACAACATATAATCCAGAAAACAACAAACACAAAAAGTATCTTCTGCGCATCTTCTGCACTGCTAAGAACAACATATGTTCCGGCAAAGATGTAACTCACACTAATTCCCGCCAGAGAAACACCTATCCTCCTCCACAATTTCTTTCGTGAAAGTGTATACGTCTTATGAAAAAAGCGTATGCGTATATAACGTACTACCTCTGTTAAGATTGTGAAATATAGAGATATTTTGAAGAAAAGTGCCACTATAGCAACCTCATCCATGTGTATGTTCTCCGGGACATGCAGAGCCTTGTACACTTCTGAAATAGTAAACAAATTTTCTGAAAGCGTGTCTTGAAGGAATATGAGAGTTACAGCATATACAAAGAAGATAAAGAGAACAGCTACACTAAAAAACATGTTTCTCACATAAAACAGACCAAATTCTATCAGCCGAACAAGACCACGTCGCACAAGGTTGTTTCTGTTTTCTTGTGTAATGATGTATGACATATCAATATAACTATACGCTATGTATCCTTGCGACGCACCTTCTCGGTGACCCAAAACTCCCCAAAGTATTTGCCCAGCATGATGCGCGTCTGTGACTCAATTGCCGGCAAGGAACCAAGAAGTGGCGCCGTAATCGGAAAGAGGAACCATTGCAAGAACATGTAAATATAGCGTTTTCGCGAATACCGCTCCGGACGCGGCGGCAACGTGGAGAAACTTAAAAACATGGAAAATACTAAACCAATCAATGCAAGGTTCATGAGAATGCTCGTGACAATAGGAAGGTTATGCGCTATAACGCTCTGATTAAACGCTTCATCACCAAACCACAATGGAAGCCACCCGAGAAGTGCGAGCATGAGTGGTGTTGTTGCCCATGAGTGATGGCCTTCCAACATTTCAAACGTAATGCGCAATTTATCAGCAAGCGGCATCTTTTTGTCAGGCCAGATTGCACGCATTGTGACAGGAAAGTTCTCAATACCGTATGCCCACCGACGCGTCTGCTTGTACTGATTTTTGATCGTTCCCCAGTACGTCTTTGCAAGCACAGCATCCAGTGAAATTGGCAACGGTATTGGCTTTACTTCATAATCGCCATGAAAGTATGCCTGACATTTCCAGTAAATGACGGAATCTTCACTAATCATATTTATCGGCCAAAAATCAACTTTCACAAGAGTGTCAAACGGCTCTGCATGTGAGGAAAATGTCACCATCTGTCGCCGCGTGCTTTGGAACATATGCCAAAATGACGAGCTAATCACAATCACGCGCACAAAAGCATTCGTATCCCACAAATTATTATGATAAACAGGAATCGGTTGGTAGGCGCGCTGTAAGCGTTTTGGGTCGGTAATATACAGAAACGTCAACGCCGCAAAATAGTACGGATGCACAACACTGTCACAATCAAGATTTGAAAAAAGAACGCGCTTGTAGTCAATGCCTTTTTCATTTAAATATTTTTTTAGATAGCGTGCAGCATAACCAACATTCGACGCCTTACACTTAAGCTCTCCTTTGGCAACCTTGTGTGTTGTCACGATAAAATCGGCAAAAACGCCGTCAAACATTTCTCTCAAAATCTTTACCTTCTTTTCACGATGCTCCTTTTCTTCTCGCTCTTCCGTTGCAAGAACGACAATAATCTTGTCATTCGGATATACACTATCGCGAATTGCTTCAATTGACGGAATAATAATCTCCGCATCTTCACCGGCAGTTGGCAAAACAGCGATGTGGATAACGTCTTCCCACGGCATCACACACGCCGGATCAATACGCGGCAGTTCATGCTTAAGAAACCACTGATCACTTTTGATTGCCCATGTGCACGCTTTTCTTTCTGCGCGTGACAAGTCACGCAAGCGACACTTTTCTTTGTTACGCGCAATACGTTCGTGTATTTTTTTGCGCAATGTATCAAAGTCACCACTATAACGTACACGCATCCACCAATCCGCAGCTTTACCGCGTTGCAAAGCGCGATGCGACACACGCGAGTAAAACGAGATGTAAATCGTGCGTAAAATCCAGTACACATCAAAAGCAATAATAAAAACAGCAACCCACACCGGTACGATAAATGACAAGATAATCATACCAAAGATCGTTGTCCACGTTAGCGCACCCGGAATAATTTCTAAAAAACGTTGCACACGATGCTCACGCGGATCACGCGTACGTGGATCTGGAAAAACAAAATGCGGGTTCTTAATTTCTGGTACTTTACACACCATAAGAAAAGTTATCACACTACACTCAATTACCTCTAGAGTAACAAGAAAAATCGTACACGTACACCTCTTATTGATGATTGACAATAACAACTGCAATCGCACCAATTAATAAAGTAAGTTGCGCAAGAAAAGTGCCAAGAAGAAAAATATAACTAGCAATACGTTCACGAAAATAATATGAAACAAGAGCAAGAAGTGTATTAAACAGGAGCACGCCACAGCCAAAAGCAATAATATAATACACGTGCCACCACGGTCTAAACATATCGTTACTAACGCCAAAAAAAGCATTGTAACGAAAAATAATATCATATTCTGTCGGATGAATAAACCACCACAACAAAACGGCAGTGCTAACAATAATAACTATGTTCACTAAGAGGAGCCACTGTACAATATTGTTCGCAAAAAAATCGCGCACACGTGGACGCTCGGCACGATCAATCGCCGCCTTCTTTGCGTAAATCTTATCGAGAATATGCTGCGATGGTGTTGGTGTGTGTCGCGGTATCGGTGTAGCCATATAATATCTCTACTTACTCTCACGCATATCAGTGTCTCCCTCAGAAAGAGATGTATCGTTTCTTGCTGATGTGCTCTTAATGCGATCAACATGCGTTACAATGCGGTCAAAACGCCTACTTGCATCTTCATACTTTTTCTGCGCATTACCAATATGTTTACCAAGAACATCAAATTCATCTGCAAACCGCTCATGCTCTCGTCCCAGTTTATCAATCGCACCAATCATTTCTCGCGCACGCTTTTCTATGCGCAGTCCACGTAGACCAAAAACGATCGTCATGAGATATGCATAAAAAGAATTTGGGGAAACAGGAATTACACGATGTTTAAAGAAATACTCCAAAAGCCCATGACCATCTTTATCAGAAACAATTGTTTCATAGTACACATTTTCCGCCGGTATGTACATCAGTGCAAATTCCAATGTTCCCTCCTCTGGCACAATATATTTCTGCGCAATTGCCTGGACATGTTTTTTGACATCGCTCACAAAAGCACGTCGTGCAGCTTTCTGTTCGCCCTCAGAAACATCTGATGCAAGAATACGCTTAAAATTCTCCAATGGAAATTTTGAATCAACGCTAATAAGTGTGTTATCACGCAACTTGATAACAGCATCAACAACCTCACCACTTGAGAAACGATGTTGCAACTCATAGCGCTCAGCAGGTAACATACTTGCAAGCAAGTCGCCAAGCATTAGTTCACCGAAACCGCCACGCAGTTTTGGTGCTGTCAAGATATCCTGTAAACTTGCCACATCCTTACCAACTTCTATGAGACGCTGATTTGAGGACTCTACTTTCGCTAACAATTCTTTAACTTGTGTAAATGATTGTGCTGTTGCGTCCATACGTTGATCAATGCGTTTTGTGCTGTGTGATAACTGTTCATTGATCACTTTCTGCATGGTAGCAATGGATTGCGCGGCATTATTCAACCGCACATCAAGTTGCGCCGTATTTTCTGCAAGTCGCCTGTCAAACGTCTCTGTTAAAACGCCGAATTGTGCATTAATTGCAGATATGGTATTATGCAATTCATTTTGCAATTGAACAAGACGCTCTTCAGTAATATTGTTATTTTCTGTTCGCGCACGTGCAGACTGCCGCCATAATAAAAAGATTATACCGCCAAGCAGTGCGATAATGGCAATACCCAATAACAAAAGAAAAAGTTCGCTCATGAGATGAATTTTAAATCATAATACCCCGACGTTTTATTGCACTCACCGTTCGCTTAAAGTGTGGCATTTTGTTGACAATTTCATCGTACGGTCCTTGCAGAAAATCTTGTAAAAAACGGTCGGACATATTGATTCTGTATTTATACTCCTCCATCGTAAGAAGCACATAACTCACCTCACGCCCTGTTTCCGCTTCCAGTGTGGAAATCCACTTTTTAAGACGCGTGCGACTCACATCGTTTGCAACAATAAAAATATCAGCACGCGCCTTTGTGTAGTTAAGAAAAATACCGCTTACAAGAGCGAGGTGCACATCACCAATTTTCTCTACCTGCGCGAGACTCTTGCATTCAGGCGTTACCGTTGCACGTGCAAAAAGTGCCGTCAATTCATCTTTCAATGGAAAATCTTCATTTACAGAGTAGTATTTCCGCTTTTTTACACGACGTGCTTTTGCAAAATCAATGCGCTCCAACATACGCATTTCGCGACGTACATCAAGAGAATTAATTTGCGTGCGTTTTGCAATCTCAGCAACAGTAAATTGCGCCCCTTCATTAAAAAGAAGAATGCGCAACACACGCACCCGCGCTTTTGAACCAAAAAGCGACGTAAGAACATCAGACATACAATGATTCTTCGTTAAAACAGAAATTATGCCCCTTCCCTCTTTATTTTAGTATACCTATCAGTGCATACCAGCGCAAGAGCTGTTTTGTGCACATCGATTTACAAAATGCGCAAAATTAACAAGGACTTTTGAAGCATGTGGTGACGGTGCAAAAACGTCATTTACAGACACACCATCTGGTAAATACTCCGGATGCGCCTCAATACGTCGCACCATGGAATCACGATCCATCTCGGGATGAAACTGCGTTGAGTACACGTTCTTCCCATAGCGCACAGCACCAAAGTCACATTTATCACCAGCCACAAGAAGCGTCGCGCCCTTTGGTAGACACGTGAGAGCATCTTTATGACCATATTGCGCAGCAAATTCTTGTGGGATATTTCCAAAGAGCGGATCATCGCTGGCACACATATTTTTCACAGTAAATGTACCCGTTTTTGATTGATGTTTCTGATGTTTTACATCAGTCCCCATAGCATGAGCAAGTAATTGATGCCCTAAGCAAATACCAAGTGTTGGAATATCATTTTCCACAAGATACAACAAAAATGGACGTATTTTTGTCGCTGTCTCATGCATCAGATCATATGCAACATCACCACGCTTACCACCAGCATCAAAATGCATATCTCCCGAACCGCCAAGAATAACACCATGATAATCAGAAAGGATGCGCTCCGGATTATCCCACTTAACATCGTCTTTTACCGCACTGACAAAATCCAAGTCAACATATCCACCGATTGTACGTACTATATCATCACGTTCGGTTTTAATGGCATCTTTTTTTACACGAAATTGTACAACCAAAACCTTTCCCATAATCATGATCCTGTGTGAACGTTTATTATAATTACTATAGTACGATGCTGCAATACGCATGTCAATAACACATGTAGATACGCGTGCAGCAACGTTTTATCAGGATTCCCCATACCTCTACTAGATCTATAAAAATTTGACAAATGTAATAAAATAGGAACATACTTGTACTGATGTTGCACGTTGTACATCACAGCACCTTACCATATAATAGAATAGAATAGGAGAGCGAAGAATGAGCAGAACACGTACAGTAACACTGCTTACTATTACAGTTATCATAACAATACTAAACATCGTGTTCTTCGTATATGTAAAATACACATACGAACGCGATATTGACGCTGTGCTCCAGAGAGCACAAGTAGCAGCAAACCGCACGGACATGTTACATTACATGGAAAGACTAAAACAGAATATGGAAAAGCATGATCTGACACACGGTCACACTGCGCTATTTTTCAAGACACCTGCAAATGACCTTGCATTATACTATAGGTCTGTAGGTAATATTATCGGTCGTCTTGAAAGCATTGAAAACGTGCCAGAGAACGACACCGTATATCAGGTGGCGCTTGACGATATACGTGGTATCATACGTGAATTGCCGGATATTGCGTTTGATGTCACGTTTGTGCGTTATTGGCACATATTCATTATTTGCATTGGTTCCGCATTAGTAGCTTTTGTGCTTCTTGCAGACCTTTTATAGGATTATTTCTCCAACAATCCCCATGCGCCAAAGTGTGTGGGGATTTCTTTTTGAAAATTAAAAAACACTAGCTAAAAAGGTATATATTCATTGATACTATAATATAGTAAGATGGTGGCTCGGAGAACCATCTCTATATACTGCATTTATCTGTGTAAAAAAATGTAGTATAATAGCGACATATGAAAGAAACACAGAACAAGCAGCATTTCTCGCATGTTATAGCATCGGTAACTGTTGCCAACAGTCGTGCGATTGCACCATACATTGATACATTCTCTATTGTTCCGCAAAACATTATCGAGCGCGATCATGGATCACTTGTTGGTTTTTTTCGCATCTACGATGAAAGCGAGGAAAATGCATATATTGCCAACTTTCTTACATCTATTGTTAAGAAAGAATTTTATGCATCCATGCGTCATGGCACGGAGAAGGCATTTGAAACAGCGCTTGCAAAAGTAAATATGGCGCTCGGCGAACTTGCCAGGCAGAATACAACACAATGGATTGGTAAGATTGACGGTGCGGTATGTGTCTTTACAAAAACATCTGTTTGCTTCAGCTCATGTGGTCACGCAAGTATTCTCCTCTTTCGCAATAACGCACTCATGCGCATTAACACGCTACCGAATGATGACGAAACGCCTTCAATTCTTTCTACGTTCAGCGACATTGCGTGTGGTCCACTGCAAGAAAAAGATACATTTATTATCGCTTCCCGCGAAATTGAGAATGTTTTACCTCATGATGAATGTGAACGTGCATGCCTGCACTACACAGATATCCGTCAGCGTGAACAACTTTTTCGCACAGCACTTGTCAACCAAACTGATGGTAGTTGCGTACACATTGTCGAAGTAATACCAAAACGCACAGAAATTGCACGGCGCAGCGCCGCATTTGACGTTGAAGAAGAAAATATTACTATCCCGGAAAATGTTTTTAGCGCACAAGCATTTGCCACTAATAATGCGCAGTCATCGCAGAACAATGACAAAAACCAGTATATCACACACAAAGAAACATTGTCAGATGAAGAGAATGAGGAGAATATGTCTCCCGGCCACATCTATCTTCAAGGTGATGAGACGGACACACAGCGAACGCCCTTCAACGAGGTTTTGCGAGAGTACACGTTTTCTTTGCGCACAGCGCTGCGACGCAATGGTATGGCGCTGATGCGCAACCTACAAACACTTCGTACGATAAGCGCCGAGAAGTCGCACATAATTGCAAAACGTACGCGGAAAGCAACATGTACATCATTCTCAATAGCTCTTGCAAAAGCACGCGCTTTAGCACAAAAAGCACGCATTGCTATTGGGCATGCACACAAAAACATGCGTAACTACATCAGACATAAAGAGAATATTGCAAGTACTTATCATGACACACCTACTGCTTCTACCGATTCCGATCCCGCATTTCCTGCTGTGACAAATGTGGACAATGTACGTGATACACAACAACACAATGCACGCATACACAGTCACTCTGTATCTTCGGAAGCAAAACGAAAAGAACAAGATGACAAAAACACATATTCACACTCACCACTTCAAAGGAAAATTAGAGAATATAAAAACCAGAAAACTGAAGATGCCAAAACACAACGTGGCAACATATCGGCTCTCGATGATTTTTATGCACGCACAGCGCAGGAGAAAGACGATGCAACATACCATGACGTGAATGAAGATGAGCACTTTGTACATACTACAACTGCACACATATCAAACATACTATCGCGTACCCGTACTCTTTTGCAGTCCGCTAGTACCAATGTATCAAACCTGCTACCACATCCGCGGCGCGCTATCGCTTCCTTGCGCGCACTCACGCTACGTCAGCAAATTATTGCCGGTGCTATCATTGCTATCATCATTGTAGGACCACTCATATTTAACAATTTCCTATACACACCACAAAAGACAACACGTGAAGTAATGCAACCGACAAAAAACACTCAACAAAAGAAACAAGATGCACACAATGCAAACACAACAAGTACACCTGTCAGCCGTGCATATACAATCAATAAAGATGCGAATACTATTACACTTGTCAGTCTCCGTGGTGAAACATATGTCGTTACGCCACAAAAAATTACTCATATTATAAACGCGCATTCGAAGAGGGATTTTGCTATCCCTCAGAAATATCGCTCGCAAATTGTAGAAGCAGTCGCAATGAATGATCTTAATATGATATTTTTGCGTACAAAAAATAATACGATCATCTCTTTTACACCAAAAGGGCTCACAAAATTTAAAGAAAACAACATCACCATCCCTAAAAAAGTACATGTTGACGCGATGGCAACATATCTTACGTACCTTTACCTCTTTGACAGTTCCGCAAATAATATCTACCGCTATCCACGCGTGCCTGGTGGTTTTGGTGATGCTCTCAAGTGGCTTACGGATGATAGCGAGTTTAACACACCACGCTCTATTGTTATTGACGGCACAATTTATCTCGCCGATCGTGACGGTACTCTTTCCGCATTTTTCAGTCACAAAAAAATACAAATGCCATCGCCTCAAACAGAACACCCTCTTCATGCCGATGCGCTTTTTACATCACGTGAGAGCGCACCACTCTTCATTCTTGATCGTTCTGCACGACGCATTGTTGCGCTCAATAAAAAAAGTGGTGCAATTAGTGTTGATATTACAAATGACGATTTTGCAACAGCACGATCGTTTACTGTCAATGAAAGACTTTCAACAATTGCACTACTTTTGGACGATGGCACACTTGCAACATACCGTTACTAACAGAATATCCCTATGACAATACAGCACACAGTTGCAAGTCTTCTTGCAAGCGCGCCATGTAATCGCCACGATGCTGAAATTATACTGGCGCACATACTCAAGATTAAGCGTGCAGATGTTATTGCATTTCCGGAACAGACAATAGATCATCACAATGTATCACTTTTCAAAGAATATACACAAAGACGTGCTGCCAATGAACCTCTTGCATACATTGTTGGTGAGAAAGAGTTTTATGGACGTGTTTTCAACATTACACAAGAAACACTTGTTCCACGACCGGAAACGGAAGTGCTTGTCGAGCGCGCTCTTGCAATTGCACAAAATCACATTAAAAAATCACCAAGAAAACCGCTTATTATTGTTGATGTTGGCACAGGCTCCGGTATTATTATTGTCACATTAGCAGCAGAACTCGCTACTCGCTATAGTGACCACATGTGTGGATTTATTGCGACTGATACAAATATTGATGCACTTACTGTTGCAGAAAGTAATGCACAAATATTTGATGTTGCCGAGCAAATTGCATTTATACATGCGCCATTCATTTCGCCGCTTCTCAAAAGCGAGGCATGTATGCGTATACTTGAACATGATGCACATCTCCTCATTTGTGCAAATTTACCATATGTTGATAATGCGTCAAAAGAGACACTTCTCAAACGCAAAGAAAGTAGCGGTCTTGCATTTGAACCTCAAGAGGCGTTGTGGTCTGATGACGGTGGTTTAGCACACTACAAAATGCTCTTTGCAGATATTGCCACACTCCTTGAACGTATACAAGTGCCTATGCATATTCTATGCGAAATTGATCCGCAGCAAGAAAAACCTCTCATAAAACACGTAAGAAATTGCATTACATCGCAAGAACAAAAGTATTCACTTGCAACGCAAACGCACGCTGACCTCGCCGGTCGCCCGCGTGTTGTTGAGTTCGCCATTAAACACTAGAATACACCACGTGCACTTATCATCCTTTCTTTCCTTTCTCACCATCGCGCCGCGTGCGATATGCATGAGCAATTTCTTGCACCATTGTGTCAAGTTTTTTTATAAGCTCATATTGTTGTTGTGGCGTCATTGTATGGTATGCATTCCGCACTCTTTGCGTCAACATTGCCAGCGCCCTTTTTTGCTCTTGTGTTATTTTTACCATACGCGTCGTATTAATATGTGATGTATGCGAGTTAATATTTCACGAGAAATCCATTTATACGACCCTTGTATTTGTTTTTGTATAGAATTTTTGTCCCACGTGTACGTATGCTGCTTTACAACAACCGGCTCTATGCCAAAAACTTTTTTTTACAATAAGAAACGCGCGTGCAATCATTGCCGCATGCGCCAATTCTATTGGCATATGCAAGTCTTTTTCCATCATAATACGCGCCGTCTCTTTTTTGACATGTGTTATATCAAAACGTGCTTGTTTTCTTGGCGGTGGCCATACTGCCATAAGATCGTCACTGTGTTCTTTTGTCCACTCGTGGTCATCTAAAAATGCCGCAACGATTACTTCCCACTGTGCAATCGTCGGTATGTTGTATCGCCCCATAAGATCACGCATCTCTTTAGCAAGATCGGTATTCGGACCGCCGGGATCAAAGCCGGCATCCGCAAGTTTTTCTATTAGCTTTATGTCACTCTCACCCTGCACACGTAATCGACCAATACGATAAAGATCTTTATCCGGTACATTGTTGCGCCCAAATGCCTGCACAATGACAACATCAGCGTCGTTTGGATCACCAATTGGCGGTATGCCACGATAAAAAGATGTTGCGTACTGCCACCACTCGTTAATGAGCTTAAAATATTTCTTTTACATTTTCATCGCTATTATGTGCAAATTCTTGAAAGAAACGCCGCACAGCATCCGCTGTCTCTTTTTGTATTGCACGTTCTGCTTGTAGGTCACGAGATTCTTTTTCATACTATTCCTGAAGATCTTCCAACTCGCGCACATGATCATAAAGCTCTTTTATTACAGCTTCAACATCCTCTGCTGTACGTTCACGCACACTGTCAGGCACATTATCATTCTCTTTACGTTTATAGTGTTCTGTCATAAAGTTCTACTTTAATAGATTATCTTTTTTGATACGAAAAACAAGTTCAGGAAATGTTTCTGAAAGAAAATGCCCACGATCGATAAAGCGAACAATTTCCGCTTGTGGCAGGTAGTGTGCATAGACAGAAACATCCTTAAACGGCACGACAGAGTCGTCTTCAGAATGATAGAGGTAAATTGTATCCACCCGCTCCTGTATAACAGAAATGTCGGCAAGATCTGTAAAATTAAAATCACACAGCGACTCATCTGGCGTGTTTTCAACTGGTGCTGCAACAAGATGCAGTTGTGCAATACACACAGACAAAGTATGTTCAGAGAGGTATTTTGCCAAAAAGATACCGCCAAGAGAGTGTCCTACAAAAATAACGCCATCATGCAGAAAAGGAATAATTTTATCAAACCATAAAGACCAATATTTATAGCGTGCATTCTGCGCACACGGCATTGGCGGTGCTAACACTTCATACTCCTGGCCGAGCACATCGCCCAATGTCCGACTCCATGATGTGGTTGTTCTTAACATCTTCTCAACAAGACGTTCTTGTGGATAGTTTACAAGATAATCCTGAAATGCAACTTCTGATGGCCACGCCGTACCACCGTGAACAAATACCACTTGTTTTTGATTTGCCTTATGATCGTCTTTCATGATCGTCTTCTACCAAATTATGCGCACAAAACACAGTATGTATGCGCCGTACCATCTCTTCAAATGTGATGCGTCCATTTTTGTATGCATCAACAAGACCCTCCGCTTCATTAAAAGGTGCAAAAAATCTCTTCGTTTCCTCTGCATAACATTTATTTTTTTGACGTACACACCATGTGTAAAACTTATTAAGAGCAGTAGTGCGCGCTTCTCTATTATCTTGAGAGGTTTGCGCTGTACGCAACAGTTCCTGCACGTGATACTGCACGTCCTCCGGCAAGATCCTCTTTCCTTTTTCAGGATCCGATGGAACAGCATACAGATGCGGATGTTCTGTTTTATTATTCATAATATAATAATATGCATCATCAATTATTTATAAACGCTTTACGAGAAGAAATGTTGTTGTGTTATGCGGATCGTCATGCAAATTATGCGCAATGATACGTAAATTATATGCTTGCGCAATAGCTTGTGAACCAAGAATAGCAGTTGTTTGCGCTATTCGCGCATCACCGCGAGCAAGGGCAGATGCAAACATAGCGCCATCCACCATATCATCAATGCGTGCATATTGTGGCACAGAAGGAAATTGTCGCTTTAAAGTTTGCGCGCATTGTGCAAGTGCCTCTGCATGCCCGGCAATGCACGTAATGGCATCACGTGACACACCGGGTATTGTCATAAGCATGTGACGTATGGGAATCGTAACAAAGCCACAAACACGAAAACGGTGTGCGCCAAGTTCATGCATTGTTTCCTCCACCATCAGAGAGCGACTATTGTAAATTGCAAAAATGCCATATTTTACGGAAGCATCCTCCACAGCATCAAGCACACGACGCGTTGCATAACAATACTTAATGCCACATTCTTTCGGTACATCACCGCGCTCAACAAACGCATGAAACGCCTCTTCATTAAATGAACCTTTCCCGCCTTGAATACCAACAACACACTTCTTTGCACTGCTACACATTTATGCTACGTTCATTCTCATCATATTACCTTTCTTGCAAATCGCAAAACCGTTAGCGCGGTTTGCTTGCCAGTTGTACACGCTCCATGATTTCACGCTCAACGATCTCACGATCACGACCATAGCGCAGGCGCGACAGCTCCTTGAAATACTGCGCTAATTCATTGTCAACTGGCGATGGCGGATACGTCTTAATGTTGAATGCTGGTGTTACCTGCCCATTAACGAGAATCTTGATAAAGGCATTATAGTTGTCAACATTCATGAGATCAGCTGCAGAAAACTCCGGCGCAAATTGCTTCTCCAATTGTTCCGCATCTTCTGCACCAACACGAAAAGCGCACATGGAACCGACATTTCCAAAAACGGCCTTTGAGATTTCCTCCGATAACTGACCAATAAACTGATGCGCGATAATAAGCGCCAAATGATATTTACGCGCCTCAGAGAGAATTTGCGCAATGGAGTCCGTTGTTACGTTTTGAAACTCGTCAATGTAGAGATAGAAATCTTTACGTTCATCCTCCGGCATATCAACGCGTGACAGCGCTGCCATCAAAATCTTACCGATAATAATCATGCCAAGCAATTGTGCATTTACCTCGCCGATTTTACCCTTAGAAAGATTAACAATCAAAATCTTCTCGTTATCCATAACATCACGGAAGTTGATTGTGCTCTCCTGTTGTGCAATAATCGGGCGCATCATGTCATTTGCCACAAACGGCGTCAGTTTTGATGTAATATACGGCACCATATTGGCAAGCGCAGCCTCACCGCCGGCTTTCTCCGCCTCCTTTACCCAGAAATCATGCACAACAGGATTTTTACAACGTGATAACTTCATACGACGAAACTCCTCGTCAGCCATCACTTTCGGAATCTCCATCAGCGTAGAACCACTCTCCGGATCCTCCATAACAAGAAGCATTGCATTGCGCATATATTGCTCAAACATCGGACCACCCGTTGCTTTAAGATCATAGAGCTTATCAAAAATATTGATCATTTCATTCACAACAAAACCTTTCTGCTCTTCCGAATTGTACTCCATCATGTTAAGACCGAATGGGCGCTCCACGTCTGATGGATCAAAGTAAACAATATCCTCCGCACGTTCCTTTGGAACAGAACCAAGCACATCATCCGCAAAGTCACCATGTGGATCAATGACGCAAACGCCACGCCCTTCGCGCACATCTTGCTTTGCGAGCTCTTTGAGGAAGTTGGATTTACCAGTACCGGTTTGACCAATCGTATAGAGATGACGGCGACGCGCATCCTGTGATAGACGAATATCCGTCTTCACACCACGGTACTCATTGTAACCGAGAAGGATGCCTTCTTTTGGCAGATTTGGTGGTGGCGGCGCCGTTTTCGCTTTAAGATAACTAATTCTTGGTGTCGCAGTTTGTACCGTTGGCAAATGAAAGAAACTAGCAATTTCCTCCGTATTAAGAATCATGCTATTGTCGGAATCAAAAACACGAAAGACATAGCGATATGCAACACTCTTCTTCTTGATACGATGCACAACACGAAAAGTATTGACACCATGATTTTCAAATTGTGCAAAGGCGTTCTTAATATGTGATAGAATATCATCCGCACGCTCCTGTGTCGCGGCGCTCGCCAAGAGACGAATATTGACGGAAAATGCCGCTTTGCGTGTTTTGTCTTCTATTGACTTGAGAAGTTCCTGCTCATCCGGCGTAAGTTGTACAGGTGTATCATTTTTCTTTTCCTGTCCATCAGTTTTGAGTACTTGTGGCGCATCAGCAACGGCCTTTGCCACTTTCCCTAAAACATTCTTGCCACGCACCTCACTAAGTCGTTTGCCTTGTTGCATTTCATGTGCAATTTTTTTTCCTTCGTGACGCCAATCTGTCGGTGCTTCTGCCAAAACAACCTGTATTGCAGCTCCCTCTTCTTTTGTATCCAACTTTGATAAAGCGGTTGTTAGTTCATTGAGCGGATCGTTATCAAAGTTTTTATATGTACGTACAGGAAGTGCGTACGTATCTTTGAGAGAAAGTATTGCAATAGCTACGTGAGAGCCGGGTGTAAAAATCGTGTAATCATCAATAACATCAACAAGCGCATCGGGAAAATGACTGTGAATCTGCTTTTCAATGCGTTCCCACAGAATACGTGATGCAGAAACATAGAAAGAGATCTCCTCGCTATCGGATGGGTTGGCAATTTCAAAAGTAATAATTGGCGCTTTATAAAAGATGCGCTCCCATAGAGGGCGCTTCGCATGCACATTCGCCAAAACGCCCAGTAATTCTTCCATATTGGCAATCTCCTTCTGCCATGCCTCCTTATCGCCACCAGCCTGCTGTGTTTCATCTTTGCGATCATCGCCCTTGCGTACGCGGATAGTTGCAACACGCATACTAAGCGAATCTTTCACCTGTGCACGAAAACCAAAAAAACTCCGCAAAACGAGAAAGCCGCCGGAGATAAGGCTTATAAGTGCAAGAATAACTGCAAGAGGAATAAGAAAAAGATTAATCACGCTTTTTTTATTATTTATAAATATCGTATTTATTTTCAAGAGAAAACACTACCCCCCCCCTACACGCTTTCATAGGAGTTTTTTTTCTCTCA
The DNA here is from genome assembly GCA_027031495.1 of Candidatus Moraniibacteriota bacterium. Taxonomy (GTDB): domain Bacteria; phylum Patescibacteriota; class Minisyncoccia; order Moranbacterales; genus JALVQA01. The sequence continues at coordinate 20,048 of JALVQA010000003.1, read as the reverse complement.
GCTTTTCGAAAAAATGACACGCCAACTCATCGTGCACCTTGTCAAGTGCATAAAAATCACTCACGTGACGCGCAACCTTCACAGCATATACCGGCCCTTTCGTTAACGCGAGATCAATAAGACGCTCCACACGACCTTCAACACTTGACTCCGCAGCAACATCCTGCGCGTCACGTGAAATTTCCTTATGATCACTGTCATCATCTTGCGCATCCGTTTGTACACGCTTCAATATTTCATCATAAGATGGTACAGATTCAGTAACATGCTCTTTCTCCTGCGAATGCTTCCTCTCTGCTCTTTTTTCGTGACTACTCACACCACCGACGAACTTTGCACGAAGGTCATCAACACTCCCCTCACCATCAATAGGCTCACGATACGGATCGTTCATAACTTTGTTCTCTAGAATTAACGTAATTGCTTATTATGTTGCCGACGATTCTTTAATGCGCTTCTCTATATTTTCTCGCAATTCATTAAAGAATATGTCAATAACATCACGCATGCGCTCTTTGTAGTTTTGCAAAATACCACGTAGAAATTGATCTAGATCATCGTCAGAAAGATTGTCATTAGAGAGCATGTCATTAAGCACAAAGCGTTCTTCATCAGAAAGCGTCTCAAACAACTCTACAAAAAGTCGCTTTGATAACACATCAAAAATATCTTTTGCAAGTATCTCTCGCTCACTCTCGGGCACACCCATTTCTGCGAGACGCTGCACAATAATATCATCTGACATTTTTTGTATTTTCTCCATACAACTATTGTATCATATTTTATTTACGTTACACTTCTATCTTTTCTGTTTTTCCCAAAAGACGTTTCTTTTCTATAAGAAGTAAATAGTCGCTAAATGGCGCCGATGCCAACGTGCTATTTTTCGTTAGATCAACATCATCACCAAATTGTCTAATTGCATCGTCGACATACAGCATAGCAAAGCGCTTTTCCTTCATTGTCAGAGCGGGATTATAAGCAATTTCTTTTGTAGGAATATTGGCAATTTTTTCATATCTAACGCCATTTTCGCGAAGCAATTTTATAATATTTTTAACGGCTTCTGCCTTCAATTCTTTACCACCGTCAAACTCTTCCTTCGTAAGCGTTGGAACACCATCAACATCATTCTTGCCGCTCTTGTCACTTTCTTCAAAAGGACCATCGCTTGTATCAGTATCAACACTTTCCCTCTGCAAATCAGTTTGTTGCTCAAGTTCGCTTCGTTTTACCAGTGGATTGAGGATATAACGATCATCAACACGCGTATATACATTATCACCAATCGCATATGACGATACCCCTTCAGCAATGGCATGTGTGCGCGCCTCATCATGTGACACAGCATTATCAAAGAAAAGTGACACTTTACTCTCGTCTTTTGCCTCATTGAGCTTCTCTTCCACTATGTCTACGCCTTGTTTCTTTTCAGCTACCACGTCTTTATTCGCATCAATGCCGCCATCACCATCTGCTTCTTTTTTATCATCATCCCATACATCTTCAACACCCTCCCACACATCGGCAACAACATCATGACTTCTCTTCAATCGCTTAGTAAAAGAATTTATAAAATGCATAATTTTTTGCCCGACAAGAGTTGCTGCCGATGTCTTAACACCGGCACGTGCTAACCGCGCATCAAGCTCATCCTGCATTGCATCAATTTCGTCTCTTACGAAACGCGCAAAATCCTCAACCGAAAGCTTCTTACCATTTTCAGTTATAACTTGTTCTGGTACGGTCCTTATAAGCCTATCATGCTCTCTGCGCATTTTTCTCGCCTCTTTTGACGCTTTCCTGTGTAGACGTGTTACAACACGTTTCTCCTTTTCTGCAAGCGGACTATCATTATTAATTGCTTGCTCTAACCGATCCAAAAGACGTTCGCGCTCTGCAATGAGGTGTTCTTTGCGCTCGCCAGCTGTACCACTAAGTGCATCAATCCACCTTTCTCGTGCACTCCTATAAGCCTCCAGCGCAGTAGCAACTTGTTCATCCGTACCTTTGAAATACGTTCGCGCATACGCTTCGCGCGCAGCATCAAGCGCCTCACGCGCTTCACGCGCCTCATGTGCCTCAAGCACTCTTTGTGCTTTGCGTATCTCCTCGTCCGCATTTTCAAATGCCTTTTTTCTAAAATCATCACTCTCTGCACTACTTCTTTCAGATATATTGACACCATCAGTACCGCTAACCGCCTTCTCCACAAGAGAATCACCTACTTCTCTATTGTCTACCTTTGACGCAGATTGACGGTCTTCTGCACTGTATTGTTCCACTGTGTCGCTGTCAGCCTTTGCGCTATCATTCTCCAGTAGCACTGTATCACGCCTACTGCTTCTATCTTCCAACAACATTGTGCCAGACTCACCATTTTTATCTCCTTTACTTCCAGTAACATTTTTTACTTCATCACCACCAGTGTTATTAGTGTATTCGTCACTATCATAGATTTCCTTTTTATGGAGTGCATCCTGGTATGATCGCAGAGCTTCTTCGTATGCACGCTTTGTTTCTCCAAGTTGCACTTCCAGCGCATGCATCATTTGCTCGTTTGCTTTCATTTTTGCATATGCATCCAACACAGCGGCTTCTACACTTACTTCGCTGAATTTTTCATCAAACGCTCGTACTGCCTGTTCGTGTTCGCGCGTTTTTGTTTCCATCTCATCATCAGGTGCGCCCTGTGCTTCCAAAGCACGCAACTCCGCTTCAAGACGCGCAATCTCATCATTGAGAGTATGAAGTTCCTGCGCAAAGTTACCAAAAACATCATCGGGAAGATGTGAAAAACGTTCGCGCAATCTTTTAATTTTTGCTTCACCGGCCATGTTTTTGGCACGCTTCTCCTCGAGAAGATCTCGTATCTCTTCTATACGCTGTTGTGCTCCTTCACCATCTTTTACAGATTGCTCCACCTCCGGTTGCCGCGCAAGTTCCTCAGAATGACGCTCAACTACCGGTACATTACCACGTTGCTCCGCTGCATCAATATATTGCGTATTTCTATCACCATGATTTCTATCATGAGTACCATCCTCTACAACACGACTACTTTCTTGCTGCGCACTATCTTGAGAAGTGAGCATGTCAGGCACAGTTTTTTCATTTGTTTCGTGAGGTATAGGTTCTTGCATACGTCGTGTATTATCTTCATTATTTTTAAATTGCTTTTTTTGAAGGAGCGGTTCATCATTTCTGTTGCCATAGTCCTTATCAACAGATTGCGCATCTTGTAGTGCCATTTTTGCAATTGCATCACGCTCATTGGCATTTACTTCAACCTCTCCATCCATTTCTGCACGCGCAACAGTATTCGCTATACTATTTGATAGACGCTGTGCACGTTCTCTATTTGCATCAATCGCACTAAAATTCGGACGACCGTTCGGCGTTGCAATATTCATTGTCAAGAGATTGCGTGTATCAACGCCTCCTTCTTGTCTATGACTACGCAAAGTTTTCGGTGTATATGCATCCTCTCCAAAATTAAGACCGATCCTCCTCAGAAAACCTTTCGCACGAGAAGACATGTCTTCATTATTCTTATTATTCTTTTTGCCACGAGAAAATGCACTTTTATTATCGCTCTTGTTGTGAGACAAATGCGCACTCGCTCTTCTCCTACGCTGTTCCCGACGAGTCTGGCCCTGAAACTGATCGGGGGTAGTGTTGCTATTATTATCATTATCTGAAACAGCGCCGTCCTTTAGCATCTTCCTTGTCTGTGGATCAATCATATCGCCAATACGCACTCTTAGTTCATTTCCGCGCCGATCCTCATTCCTATACTCTTGTTGCGCTCGTTGCATCACAGGACTATCCAAAAGACGGCGCGTGCCACTCTCACGCATTGCATTCAGCGTACCACCGGCTTTTAATGCATTGTATACTGCAGCGTCTATGTTATTACTCCCCCCTGTATTATTACCAGTGCCACCACCTTTGCCACTGCCTTCATCGGATCTCCGCTGCGCGGTTTTTAGTGCAGATCTCTGTTGCACGGTTTTTAGTGTTCTTTCTGACATTATATTATAGCATCAGTATGTTATACTATACATGAATATATTGCTGATTTTGATTTTCAAAGCTCTAATAGACACTCTCTGCCTACTTACGATAAGTCTACTGATAAAATAACATAAAAACACAATGACAGCAAATAAAACGATGCACCACACAAAGGCATTTGATAAACTGTCACGCACAACACGCATAACGCTCATTACGCTAATTATTGTTTTTGGTTTTGTTATGCGTGTCTACAACATTGATGGGGCGCCGGCCGGCATTTATCCCGATGAAGCACAAAACGGCTATGATGCCTACCACACATACAAGACGGGTACATACCTTTGGTTTTATCCTGATAATAACGGTCGCGAAGGTCTCTATATCAATCTTATCGCACTCTCTTTCGCACTCTTTGGTGTAAGTATTTTCTCGTTTAAATTTGTTTCCATTCTCATTGGTACGCTCACAATCCTTGGAACATACCTCCTTAGTCGCGAGGTGTTCTGGCGGTGGCACAATGGTGCGTATCTCGCGCTCATGAGCGCGCTTTTCGTCGCCGGTTCGTTCTGGCATGTTATGTTTTCTCGTATCGGCTTTCGCGCAATTCTCCTCCCGTTCGTACTTGTTTTTTCGTTTTGGCTTCTCTTGCGCGGATTACGCCTTCTCAAAGAGAGGCGTGCAGCATCATTTACATTTCTTTGCGCCGGTCTCATTTTTGGCCTCGGTATTCATACGTACATTGCCTTTCGCATTGCGCCAGCAGCTCTCGTCGTTCTTTTCATTGCTCTCCTTGTTGCCGGTCGCTTCCGCCTGAGAACACTCTGGCGACCGGCACTTCTCTTTCTTAGCGGCACACTCATCAGCGCCGCACCGCTTCTGTGGACGTTTTATACACACCCGGCATTTCTCACATCGCGCGCCAGCGATATCTCCATCTTTTCGCCACAGAATAACCATGGCGATCTTCTCGGCACACTTGGCACAACACTTACACTCAGTCTTGCAAAATACAACTTTTGGGGTGACCAAAATTGGCGGCATGGCTACCCTCCTTATCCGACACTTGAACCGATAACGGGCATATTCTTTCTCATCGGTCTTTTCACAAGCATCACCGTCGCCACACGCTTCTTTATTCTGCGTATCAACTATTTAATCCATCATATTCGCGCACGCACTTTATCAACACAACAACGAAAACGTCCGACATGGCCATCAATTCACCTCTTCCTCCTTTCATGGTTCATACTCATGCTCGCTCCGGAATTTCTCACAACAGAAGGGTTACCGCATGCATTGCGCGCCATTGGTACACTCCCCGTTGTCTACATTTTTGCGGCACTCGGCGTCGGTACGCTCTGGCAATATTTTGAATACAATCGCATCATTTTTCGTGAGCTCTTTGTACCGCTTCTCGGCCTTATCCTTCTCTACATAACTACTTTTAACATTATTAAATACCACGTTTTTTGGACACATAATCCACACATAGCGACAGCTTTCAATAAAAACATCACCGATATCGCACGTGACATCGCTGCCGCATCCGCTGAGGATGAGAAAGTTACTGTCGCTGGACCGCTAGAGCGCCTTGTCATCAAACTTCTCAATACAGATACGAAAAATCTTACCATTCTCTATAAACACGAAATTCCATTATATACGCCCGCCGGCAACACTGTCATAATCTATGTAACAGGATGTTCACAAGAAATTATTGACGCCTTCGGTAAACGACTGCCAAACCTTACTGTTACAGAACACACGACATCACTTGATACACACTACTGCACAATCACATCATCACTAAAAAAATAAAACAAAAAATATGCTTCGCTTTATTACAAAGTACGCGCCGTTTATAGCAACAATGATCCTCACTATCTTTGCAATAATCTCCCTTCGCCTCGCATGGACTGACGCGCTTACTTTCGATGAGGTTGCACATATCCCTGCCGGTTATTCATACGTTGCACTCGGTGATTACCGCCTTAATCCGGAGCATCCGCCCATTCTTAAGGCACTTTCAGGCCTTGCTATTCTTGGTTTTCACCCAACATTTGATACGACGCAAAAATGGTGGACACAAGCGGATGCTAACGGTGAATACGGACAATGGGCAGCGGGACGCCATCTCCTCCATGAAGCCGGTAACAACACAGATATGCTCACCTTTTTTGCACGCGTACCAATTATCATCATCGCTGTGCTTTTTGGTGCGTTTCTCTTTGCGTGGGCACGTCGCCTCAGTGGCGCACTTGGTGGCATTATCACACTTCTTCTCTATACCCTCTCACCAAACATCCTCGGTCACGATCACTTTGTTACCACCGATCTCGGTATCGCCGCTGCAATTGCAGTTGCATTCGCAGCACTTCTTCGCTTTGTTAGAAGGCCGACATGGCAACACGCGCTTCTTGCCGGTGTTGTACTCGGTCTCGCGCAATGTGTCAAATTCTCCGCCGTTGTCATCATTCCCTTTTTCATTCTTCTCGTTATTACATATCCACTCCTGAAAGCACGCACAACATACGAACCATCACGCATCCGCCTCTTTGCACGCACACTTGTACGTGCGTGCGTCGGTGGTATTGTTAGCATCTTTGTAATATGGCTCGTCTACGCACCATTTACACTCACCTTGCCGGACACTGTACTTACCACAATTGCGCCGATTAAGTTTGCTACGGACGATGCACGTAACACATTTTTCCGCGAAAGCGTTCTCACACTAAACCACACTGCGCTGACACGCCCTTTCGCAATGTATCTACAAGGTCTTGGTCAAGTACTTAATCGCGTTGATGGTGGCAACGGTGCATATTTTCTCGGCGAGGTTTCCAGTGATGGCTTTCCACTCTACTTCCCCATTGTCTTTCTTATCAAAGAAACACTACCGCACCTTGTGTTTATGATCATCGCCATTGTTATCGGCATTACAGGTACCACACGCTTCTTACGAACAGAAAAAGCACCACTACACAAACGATTGCAACACTACTTCACAACTCACATTACAGAGCTTACACTTATTGTATTTATTATCTTTTATGCCTACATTTCCATCACAGGCAATCTCAATATCGGCTACCGTCATCTTATGCCGATCATTCCTCTCATCTATCTCCTCGTTGGCACAACAATTGCACGTGCAATCAAAGAAAACATGCTTACATGCGATTGTCGTCATATTGCAATTATAACCATTGCACTCTTTATATTCCTCATCGTTGATGTTGCTATGGCCTATCCCTACTACACATCGTACTTTAACCAAACCGTCGGCGGACCAAAAAACGGCTACCACTTCGTCACGGATTCCAATGCTGACTGGGGACAAGATGCAAAGCGCCTCAAAAAATTCCTCGATCAACACCCAGAAATTACTAAGATTCGCGTTGACTACTTTGGCGGTGACGACATTGCACGTCGCCTTGGTGAACGCTACATACCATGGTGGGACTCAAAACGCCCACTGGAAACCGGTTGGTATGCTATTAGCGTCAACTATTTGCAGGGCTCTATCTACAGCAAAGAAAAGACTGATACAGATTCTTATCGTTTCCTCCGTGGTAAAAAACCGCGCTACCAGGTCGGCACATCAATTCTTATCTACCTTATTGATACCAAGTCGGACGCCGATACACCGTAGCGCTCACCACACACAAACACCTCTGCAGAGGTGTTTGTGTGTATATGCTTACCAACATGTTGCCATGATTGCATCAACCACCACTCTCCCGGCACCATAGTCAGGATAGTAAAAACCATATATACAATCTTTCACAGCAACCGTAATGTATTACAACTAAATTTGTATATAAAACAAAGATCTAATATGTGACTTGACAAAAACAATCCATTGCTGTACTATCAACATACTTGCTTGGATAAGTAGTAAAACTTGTCTAAACAGGTAATGGTGCTTACCTCTGTTTGGTAAGTTTTTTTTACTCCTTAAAAATTTAGGAGGATTTATTATGCTTAATGCACGTAGTATCAGTGTCTCTGAGATCGTATGCAACGAATTCAACGATCCGGCATTTTGGCGATATCTTAGTGATAACGTTGATATGCCATTTGAATGCATTACCTTGGAAACTGATGCTGGTACTACACTGTACATGAGCATGGAAACCGCTCGTATACTACTAAATACATACAATGAGCTAGCGTGCAATAGCAGATCATTTACAGAAGACGCCGGATGCAGCAATACGTTGATAATGTATTCACAATACGATAATTACATGGCACTAACAATAAGTAGTGTGCCACCGTACGATACGACAGTCTACATTACAGCAGAGCTTACCACCGCACATACCATAGGCGGCACAGAATTTTCAAGCTACATGGAAGACTTTCCGGTAATCTTTCTGGAAGCTACCATGTAGTAGTTGTAGATGGTGCGCATAAAATAAAGAGCGCATCATAATACCCTAGACAACAGGACCTTCTTCATCTGAAGAAGGTCCTTTTTAAATCGCCCTCCCCCACTACAGCATTCGCTGCGCTCATGTGTGCCGCTGCTCAGGACTTCCCTCCGGGCCGGGGCTTGCGGGGACGCTTCGCCCTTCAAGTCCCGATGCACGCCAAGCAGTTGGCGTGCTCCCTTGCACAGCATTCGCTGCGCTCATGTGTGCCGCGAGCGGGACTTGAACCCGCACGACGTTTTTGCGTCAGGGGATTTTAAGTCCCCCGTGTCTACCAATTCCACCACCGCGGCGATTACACCTAACACTATAAGAACACGCGCCTCACACCAAGTATCGCAAAAAAGGATGCGCTCGTCAATAAGATAGAACATCCGTCAAAAAATACGAAAGCGGCACACTTTCCGTTGCACTTTTTATCCGCATCTTTATATCATCTATCATCTTTTGAACACTCCAGCGCATCGCGCTGCACTGCTCAAAAGATGTGCCGAGCCGGAATGCGTTCCAGCTCGGCGAGGTATTTTTCTACCGACAATATTTTTCTGCGTGATACCTCTCGGCATCACTTATAACCTCCCCTTTGGCGGCAGCATCTTTAAATGCCACCACCTTTTTTAGTTTCCACTCGGGTTCGTACCCTTTTATTATTCTTTGGTATATACACTCTTGACCTCTGAGGCCAACGCCGCAATGTGCGGCGCCGGTTTTTTCTATTATGGCATTTCTGGTATAAATTACCAGAAATGGTTGTCCTCTCCAACATCGCACCTCCCTTTTTTGGAGGTTCGGTGAGGAGAGGTAGAATGAATCTACCGCTCCTATCTTTTCACGATCTTGGGAAGAGTATACCACTCTCCCCTCTCCAATAATCTTTTCAAAATTTTCCATGTCACACCTCCTTGGGTGTCGCTCCGTCTGCTCCACGCCCATGAAAACGTGGCGGAGGGGCTTAGCGCCCTAAAAAAATTATCTCACACCTGCCCTTTGAAAACACTTCCTGCAGATCAGAAATGTAAGGTAGAGTGAGACTGTTTAGATTTTTACCACCCGCTTACGAGTGGCGCTCTGGGTACGTGTGTATGCTGGATACATACACCCACAGCGCCACGCATAGGGGTAGATGTTTTTTTTCAAAGGACTGTCATTTTCTCATGAGTCCACAATCGCAGCTGCGATTGCACACTCATTAGAAAGGGAGAATAACGCTTCTCCCGTTGCGCTCACCATACACTTCCCGTGCATGGTGAGAAATCATGGAAGTTTTATTTTCTATCCCGAAGATCTTCCAACTTCGGTAACGATGTTACAACTCGCCGCGAATACGAGCCATGGCGTGTTCCCACACCTGGGCCGCCACGACGCTATCATACATAGGGTGATGGGTCACCCCGTCGAATTGCACGGCAATGCCGTGTTTTTTGATGTAGGAGTCGACCGAAGTCGACTCCTCGTCAAGAGCTTCCAGGAGTGTCCCAACCTCATGGAGAGGCAGGGGGGCCTGAAAAGTTCGGCTTTCGTCGCGCTCTACGCAGCGACGAAAAAAACCGGACTCGACGGGGCTACCGCAGTGGACGATAACAATGATGTTATCGCCATCAAAGGAGGGACCACCCTCCCCTTCAACGAGGCACTCTTGGGCGTAGAATGCCCAGAGCGCCTCCTCTAACTCCTCCGACGTCTGGTGAGTGACTTCCATGTCACCCAACGCCGGAAGAACATTTTCCCGAACCCAGCCGTCGGAAACGGCCGAGTCGGGAATTCTTCCCTCAAACCGGGCAATCTCTTGCCCGTTTTGCCGCACAGTGGCGGCAATAGCGAAGGCCGGGCCATACAGGCCGTCGACCTCCAAATCAAAGGAAAAGATTTTTTTTGCGACTTTAGAGGCAGTCGCCGCCTTGTTTTTTTGATTGCTCACTGCAATCTCCCGCGGATTGTTGGACTTTTGTCCTCACCGCAAAATTGAATTTTGTCCTCCATCCGCCTTGGGCGGACTTCGGACGCCTGAATTTTGCCACTCTTCCGAGCAGCGTGTTGGGCGGAACACTGTGTGTGTTCTGCACAAGACGCTGATTGGAAGGCTGTTGTACTTTCTGGATCCCCATCTTCACCTGCCTACCGTAGGTAGGCGGGGATGACACATAGTGTCAGAGATTGCTTCGTCATTTCGCTACGCTCCATTCCTCGCAATGACGAGTTTTTCTTGTCGCTACGCTCCATTCCTCACCTGCCTGCCGGTGGGCAGGCAATGACATCTTTTTTTAGGAAGGATCTAGGATACTTTAGCAACAACTACAATGACCTTTTCTTTAACTCCTTTAATAGCCAAAAGTTCTCAACACAATCAGATTTTTTTCTGCCAGACTATAGGAAAAATCTTAGCATCACAAACACACCCCATCAACATCACCAAAAAAATCCACTCTCTCGTGACTATAACAACTGCTGTATAACTCTCCACACACCTTATAAAACCTTTGCCATCAAGAGAAGAGTAAGTATTAGCTGTTAGAAATCTCTCCATCAAATAATTTACCTGCGATGTCCGCATGTAAAACTCGGGAGCACCGACGTCTTAAACATAACACTTTTTTGACATATTGTCAATATACACGAAAACATAAAGGTCGAAATATATCCAGCTCATGCTATATAAACACTCTTTTGTGCTCACCAATGATTAGTTATGTTTTTGCGACATCGTTCTTTCTCGTGCAAGCGCGATAACATTATCCATCAGACATGCAACTGTTACAGGTCCAACGCCACCGGGCACAGGTGAGAGCGTGATATCTTTTTTGCTCTTTTGCACACTCTCAACATCAACGTCACCGACCGTTTTACCATTTACTTTACTGATTCCACCATCAATAACAACAGCTTCATTTTTGATATGCACATCTGTAATCAATCCAGGAATACCGCATGCCGTAATAATAATATCGGCACTCAGTAGAGCTGCTTGCAGACACGGTACTTTTTGCGCAAGGATAATATCCGTTATCATACCTTCCTTGCGGCATGCTGCAGCAAGCACACGTCCAAAGCGTTCGGAATTAACAACAAGTGTCGCGCGCTTGCCAGCAAGATCACTCATTGCCTCCCGCGTAACGCGTAAGAGTGCGCGCGGAAAAACAGGCGCACACACGTATGTGCCGGCAAGAAAGCGCTCTTCACTGTGCGGATGAAAACCATCAACGTCTTTTTGTGCTCCCATTGTTTCAATAAGGCGATCAGTATCAAATCTATCCGGTAGCGGCATCTGTATAAGAATCGCATCAACATCGTCATCCTCTCGTAAAAATGAGAGCGCATGCATTACCGTGTCCTCAGTTTCATTATGCGTGAACCTGTACACATGAAAATCAATACCAACACTCTGCGCTGCCTTTTGTTTGAGTTTTACATATAAGTGTGATGCCGGATCATTTCCCACAAGAATAACGGCAAGTGATGGGCGACGCCCCATTTTCTTCTCCAATGCGCGCGCAGCACGTGCGACGTCATCAAGAAGCGCTTCAGCAATCGCTGTGCCATTAATTATCTCCATAAAAACACACGTAACAAAAAATTATGCATAACTCCACACTACTCCACTGTCACGCTCTTTGCAAGATTACGCGGCTTATCAACGTCAACACCATGCGCAACGCCAACCTCATACGCCAAAAGCTGGAGCGGAATAACCGTTATTAGCGGCATGAGTACAGGAAGCGTCTTTGGGACAATAATGGCATCATGTGCATGTTTGACAATATCGACGGCATCGTGCGTTGTGATTGCTATCACTTTTCCGCGACGCGCACGGATCTCTTGTATGCCACTAAGATTTTTTTCATAGACGCTATCACGCGGTGCGATAACAACAGTTGGAAGCGATGGCTCTACCAGCGCAATAGGGCCGTGTTTCATTTCCCCAAAAGGATAGCCTTCAGCATGTACGTATGCAATTTCTTTGATTTTAAGTGCGCCCTCCAGTGCAATGGGAAAATTATGCAATCGCCCAACATAGAGAAAGTTGTCATAGCGCTTATACCGTCGCGCAATTGCACGTATTTCTTTGTGGTGTTGACATACCGTTTCAATAAGACGTGGTATAGCGCAAAGATGCCGTATAATGCGCTTACCCATTGCCACACTCATTGTACGCTGTCGCCCTAAAAGGAGCACAATCAACACGAGAACAATAAGCTGAGAAGTAAATGCTTTTGTACTTGCAACACTTATCTCCGGTCCAGCATGATTGTAAACGCCAGCGTCAACTTCTCGTGCGATACTGGATCCGACCGCATTTACGATACCGAGTGTGAGAACACCTTTGTTTTTCGCCTCACGCACAGCGGCCAACGTATCAGCTGTTTCACCGGATTGTGAAATTGCAAGAACGGCCGTTTCTTTGTCAAGAAGATAATTGCTATATCGAAATTCCGACGCGTACACAGCTTCTGCTACAATACCGCTGTATTCTTGAAGGAGCTGTGCGCCAATAAGACCTGCGTGATATGATGTACCACATGAAACAATAATTATGCGTTTGATTGTGCGAAGGCGCTCTTCCACCGGTGCAAGACCGCCAAGACGCGCCGTTGCATTATCACTGTCGAGACGACCGCGCATTGCATCCGTTACGGCGTGCGGTTGTTCCATAATTTCCTTAAGCATAAAGTGTGCGTAGCCCTCCTTTTGCGCTTGCGTATGATCCCACTTAAGTACACGAGGTGTATGTTTGCGCAACGCACCCTTCTCAGTAGTAATCGTATAACTGACACGTCCCTCCGTTCGCTTTGCCACAACAATCTCGCCATCAAGTGGGTAAATAACACGATGCGTATGCGCAACGATCGCCACAGCATCCGACGCAAAAAAGAGTGCGTCCGCTGCAACACCCATAACCAACGGCGACGCAACACGTACAGCAACAAGCGTCTTTGGATCACCTTTCGCTATCACCAAAAGCGCATATGCACCACGCAAACGCGGTAACACGGCACGCACAGCGTCTGCAAGATCATGTAACTGCGCATATGCCATATCTATGAGATGTGCAATTACCTCCGTATCGGTATCACTACGAAGCATGCGACCTTCTTTTTGCACTTCTTCACGCAATTGCGCAAAGTTTTCAATAATCCCGTTATGAACAAGTGTAATCGCTCCCGCTGTATGCGGATGCGCATTACGCACGGATGGCGCGCCATGCGTCGCCCAGCGCGTATGCGCAATACCAAGTTTTGCATATACTTGCGCGCGTTTGGTTAACTTCTCTTCTAGTGCTGCAACTTTACCGACGGCGCGCACACGCACAAGCGCACCATTATCGCGCACAAGCGCAATGCCAGCACTATCATATCCACGGTATTCAAGACGGTGTAAATCATCAAGCAACACATCATATGCATGAGGCGCAGAGCCAATATACCCAACAATACCACACATAATTTTCCTTTTTCATTATATTAAAGATAATACACACATCGCATGGTAATATTGATGCTACTTTTTACTCATGCGTTGGCGTTGTTATGTTCATGATGTAGATTTTCCCATCAGTAAAAAATGTATCACCGGCAAAATTCTTTCCGATAAGCGGGCGTACAAATTGATTGAGCGCACGTACTGTTGCCACGCCACTGCGCACGAGATCATCTTTAAGCGTATCGCGTTCAACGTCAATTGCCGGATCAATTACATGTGTAATGCCACCCCACTTCACACCTTTATCATAGCTCGCTGTACCAATGTAAATAATAGAGCCATCTTTTGTGCGAAAGTCAGTACGCCAAAACCGCGCATGATGACGCTTATTTGCGCCACCACCTTCTTCTGATTCTCGTTGAAAACCAAAGTCATGTACACGCATATTCCAAAAACTTGGTGTCATCGGCGCCGTTGGATAACGCTCTTTCAAAAGTGCGGCAAAGAGCATGCGAGACAGTGAGCGCAAAGTAATATCATCCGCCAATACCCACTCTGCACGTGCAAATGCTTCTACAAAATCATCATCACTTTTTGCCGTAATGAGAAAACTAAACGGCTCCTGTCGCACACCCGTCAATGTTTCTGTATAATGCAACTGTTCTGTGGAAAATATTTTATCAAAATCAGATACTGCAACTGTTTGCGTAGTTCTAACATGAGAAACATCGCGAATAACATGTGGTTGAGATACAAGTACAGCATAAACACTGACAGAAATACAAACCATCACCATCGTTATTGTCCTACGCCATTTGTACAGAACTGCCGGCAACGATACAAAGGTTTTCGCACGATATCTAAACCATACTGTGATACTTATACCAATCAATAAACCAAGGGTGCCGACGAGAAAACCACCCCAAATATCGCTCACATAGTGCACATTAAGGTAAACACGACTTAGGCCAAGAAGTGTAATGAAGAAAATTCCAACAAATAATACAGCAATACGACGTCGCCAGTAACGAATAACGCTTATCAAAAGAAAAAGCATGAAACCATAAAAGGCTACAGCATTTGTTGCATGACCGCTTGGAAAAGAAAAACTGTTTTCAACAAGAAGCGCCAGTTCCGGTCGCGGTCGCGCAAAAAAGATTTTACCTATCCATGTAATAAAAGCGGCAACACCAACACTTGTCACAAGACCGATTGCATACCGCTCTTTGCGCCATAGAGTTAAAATTACTGCAAGCGTGATAGTGCTCACCGCAACAAAAATCTTGTTACCAAATGTCGTTAGTACAATAAAAAATGTTGTTAGTGAGTCGTATTGCAGAATATGCATCAACGCGACAACACGCTTATCAACATAAACAATAGAATCAGACGACGTCACGACACTCTCCACAACCCCGGCAATGAGTGCTGCAACATAGAGACCAGCAAGCATAACAAAAGTAAATGGTCGCCCCCAAAAGTGTGTTTTATCAAAACGTGCGCTAATAAATTTCAGGAGTCGTGCATACTTGTGCGCAAAATGCTGCACATGCTCATCTTGTGTAATACCACGCCATGCAGAGCGCACTATGGAACGCATAACATTTGCCACACGACGACCATACCATATGACAAGATTGTACAATCCAAGAAGTATGCCAATTGCAACAATAATACCAAGAACGAGAAGACCGGCATGACGCACTAACAACTCTGCATGTACTAAAGAATGTGCTAAAAGCGCGCCGCTGCCAATCCACAAAAACGCCCATCCGCACGCACCAAAAAAATTCCACAGAATAAAAGAGTGCTGTGACATGCGTGTCATACCGGCAATAAGCGGAACTGTCTCTTTAAGGATTGGTATAAATCGCCCTAAAAAAACACTTATACATCCGTGGCGGCGAAAAAAGTTTTCAGCCCTTTTCATATGAGAAGGGTCTAAGAAGCGTGTTCCCTGTTTAATCCATTTCCGCCCATAACGCCATCCTAACAAATAAGCAATATTATCACCAACTACAGCGCCGGCGATAGCAAGAAGGATTACCGGCACAAGTGGCATATATCCTTGTTGTGCCAATGCGCCAAGAACAAAGAGCATACTAGAGCCCGGCACAATCGCCGAAAGACCAACAATTGTTTCAGCTAGAGCGCCAAAAAAAGCAACAGCAAAACCACCTATTTGTACAAGGTGTGTACCACTATCAAAAAATGCTATCAACTGGTCTACCATAAAATTTTTCTTCTAGTGATGTCGTGGCTTCGTTTTAAGAAAGTAGTTCTTTGCAACACGTCGCATCTTCTTAAGCGCATATTTCGTCGCCGCATCAGCAGATGAATAACTTTCAACAACAATTACTTTTGGCGACTTTCCTGGCGGTGTAAATTTCATACGAATAACCAATGGTCGCTGGCTTTCATAGCGCAATGTCATGTGTGGACGTGGCTCCCGTGAAAAAAGCTTCTCATAATACGGCAAGCGCTCATCAATAACAGCCCGTGCAGCCTCACGTTCCTTTTCATCTTCAATAACTTGCATGCCGTGCACCTCAATCATAGCTTTTATACATTATTCTTTACCTATTATAAAGTGTTTTTATTGTATCACATACCCCCTTGTATATATCACCATTTACATAGATATTAATGCCGAAATATTATCCGCTTAATTACCGCTTGCTATTACTTTAATAAGCATATAAGAAGACACCGCTACTCACAACGGTGTCAAGACAAAGCAGTCTTCTGTGACGTAAGTATTACTGTACTTTTAGAGAACCAATAATCATTGTCTTGAATTTTGCCATACCTTTTGGATCATGCTTTACTTGCGCCATAAAGAGCTGTGTCGCATCTTTGCCGCATGCCTGTGCAAGTTTGTCATCACCACCAGGATGCTCGCTAAAGAAACTTGTAACATCCGCCACGCCACCATCAACTACAGTCCAGCAGTCCTGCGGTGTATTATGTTTTGCCACCTCATCCATCGTATAGAACTTTACACCCTCTGGCGGTTTTGCGTCCTGTTTCGCATCATTTGATACATTAACATCAGCCGCCGTGCTCTGCGTATGCGGTGCAGATGGTGTTGCCATTACATCCTCACTATCATTTGCGCAACCACTCAAAGATACCGCTATCATCGCTATCGCCAGCGACATAAACAAAAAATATCTTTTCATAAAAAAATTATTATATTTATTTATGTTTTGTACACTTACAGTATACCATACATATTTTCAATAATCTATTTCCGTACAACGTGGTGCCCCACTGCAAGAATATAAAAACTACAAGAAAGCGTGGATAATTGATAAATAGGAAAAGAACCGTTTTTATTTACACAAAAAGCGCACTAATAAAAACAATAATCATTACAATCGCAGCGATAAATTTCATCACGGTACTACCCAGAAAACCAAGTACAGCGCCGAAACCGACTTTCATCGCAGTACGCACAGACACACCGGCAAAAACAATTTCTGCAAAAAGAGCGCCGAGAAATGTCCCGAGAACCAGACCAAGAAGACCAAATACTACCATACCAAAAAATGCACCAATCACACTGCCCCACACACCGGCAGCAGTGGACCCGGCTCGCCGCGCACCGTACGCACCCGCCACATAGTCCAGCACAATCGTTGCCAGTGTAATGCCGCCCAGCAGCCAGAGCGTTTCCGGTCCCACACGCGCAAAGTCCGTCCCCCACGCATACACCAGCGCGCCACCGAAAATCAGCGCCGTCCCCGGCAACGCCGGCACTACCGTCCCGACAAGTCCCGCAAGCATCAGCAGAACCGTCGCCGCAATAATCATTGCTGTTGCCATATATTTATCCGTTCACCACAATGTCTTGCACCTGTGCCAAACTCTCCACCACCGCATCACACGCATCCGTCGGCGCGTCCGCGTAGCGGCGCTCGGGGCACGTACGTACCCTCCTATCGTATACGTGGCAGTGTTGCAACTGTGGATACACATGTATTTTGTTTCTTTCTATTTGTCGGATACAGTACTGCACATATTTGCTGCGTCTGTTCTATTGAAAATTGCCGCTCTGACTCTAATTCTCCGGTAAGAGGATCATAGTACGGCGCATTAAAAAGTGCCACACACAACTGTCGCATTGTTAACGACTGTGGCACCATGTACAATTTTGCAATGTCACGATGAATAGGCGCGTCTGGTATTTCACTACAAACCTGCTCAATGCCATTAATAGCATCACTTTGTTGCGCCTCTGGTATACTCATCATTATATCTGTCAACTGATTAAAGATATAGTCCTCAAAACACACGCCAATTGATATATCCATTATACGAGAAGAGAATGCATTGTCGCCAACACACCGTGATAAAAAGAACTGTTGCGTCATTCCAGGTGCAGTACCGACACGCGCGAACTGCATCATTGCAAAAGTGTACCACCCAAAGATTACGGGAGTACCAAGAAATAATAATGCTATTGTGAGCGCCAACGACCGATCGCTACGGGCACGCTTTACTTTTGCAGATACATCACCACGTATAGATGCAATCTCTTGTCTTATTGCTTGTCGGCGCCATCGCACGAAGAGTATAATTCCGCTAATCGTACATATTAGAAGTGTCTGCATGAGCGGCAAAATGACTCCACTACCCCATCCGTTGATAATTGCACCAGCCTGTATAATACCGCCGATTATAAAAAGCGCTGTAAAGAAAAGCCCAACATTAGGTGATGGAATGTGGCAACAAACAGCCATTTCCTGGCAACGTTTTTGAATATAGAAGAACGACAACATAATCATAAGAAAAAAGACCGGAAGCGCATTGATGCATACTGTGAGAATCTTATATGTTATGGGCAATCTATCAATAAACATGCTCACACCCCAGAACAGCCAATCCACAAAAAGCGGCATCATTAATTGTGTTAACAATGCGGCAGCAAAAACACTGGTGGAAACAATGCTCCCAAAGACTGTAACTGTCAGTGGAAAGCGCTGCACCCATGTAGCGGGACAATAGCGAACAATACCAATAACACAAACCACTGCCAAACCAACAAGAATAGCAATATCAATAAGTGCTACTGGCGACACAATAAAGACAATAAAAAATTCAAGCAAATCAATTCCCATATGGGACAAAAAAGAGTTATTCTTTTACTTCTTAATGATATCACTTTCGTTAGTATTGACAAACACGAACAATGAGCGTACCTCCTCCAAACTCTCCACCACCGTGTCGCACGCGTCGGTTGGCGCGTCGGCGTAGCGGCGCTCGGGGCGTGCGACGAGCACCGTGTGCACGTCCGGCAACCGCTCCTTGACCGGACCAAAATATGTTGCGCGATCATCCAAGTAGACAATGTCCGCCGGTGCCACATCTGGGTACGCCGCCAGGTAGTCGGCAATCACCTCCACCTTCTGCGACTGCGTGACAAACACGTCCGCCACTTCGCGCGCAATGCCGCTGTCACGCACCCGCGTCATCTGAAACTCCGTGTCACCATATGTCAGCACCATCGCGTGGTTACGCCCGACCGCGCGCAGAAATGGCACACTATCCGCAAAGACATAGCGCGGCAAATCGTCCATCGCTCGTGCACGCATCGCATCGGCCAGCTGCGCCGCCGGCACCCCCGTGCGATTGCCAAGCACTTCCGCAAAACGCTCTATAGTAAACGGTTTATGTACACCGGGAATATCCCCTGTTCGCGCGCGGTATGCCTCACGCCACTCTCCCTCACCAATCCCAAACGGCGCACACGCCGCAATCAGGTCCGCCATAAAGTCCCGCGTGTTAAACAACACATCATCAAAATCTACAAAGAATACTTTTGTCATCGTCGTTTTATTACACTCCCTAAACCATCTCCAGTGCGCCGCCGCGCTGCTGGGCTTCTGTTGTATCATACCACATGTTCTCTACAGATCGGCGCTGATGTGCTCAAACAACGGCTTCATATATTCATCAAAAACCACATCTGTACGTGCAAAGAAGCGTGCAATTTCTTCTTTGTTTCTCTTCAGCGCAAGCACCTCGACGAACTCCGGTAATTCACTACGCGCGGAAGCCGCACACGCTCGTTGCTAAATCGGACAGTAAAACGCTTGGTGAGTGGTGTGACGTTAATATTTTTCATAGAGTCAATCCCTCACTATTTGTCCTCTCCAGATATGCATCCAGCGT
>JALVQA010000002.1 GCA_027031495.1 Candidatus Moraniibacteriota bacterium | reverse complement strand
TCGAAAATGAGACTTTCCACGTTTCGTGGTTTAAACAGAAAGAACTTTTATGTTCATCTCAAAGAGTGTGAGTTTCGTTTTAATCACAGACGCTTAAATGCAAGGGAATTGTATGCTAAACTGTTAAGAGTTATTGGGAAGTATTATTAGGTTATTTGGTCTTGTACCTATTGTAAAACACTAATCTTGTTGTGCTATGTATTACTTTTTATGTGCGTTATCTTTTCTTGCAAGTATCTTTATTGGTTTTGTCGTTAATGCCGCTGATTGTGCTGTATCATGGCGTGGTGGTACAATAGCGCATTTTTTTGCAGAACCATTTAATGTGTTCAATAACAATACCTCACTTCTCACTGCATCATGTCATCAAGATAGGTATACTTTTTCTATTGGTGACGGCAGTGATAATCTTTATATCTATAAAGATGCCTACCTTACGGAGGATGGCGATACATTTACACAAAGGATTGAACTTAGTGGCACAAAGCGTGCTGGAGATTGGATTATAGGTAAGGCATCTGCTGATGTGCCGTATTTCACGTCTTCCGCTGCGCAAAACTATATTGCCTTTTATGGTTGTATGCGTGTTGATGGCGTGTACAAGTGTGGCTGTAGTGGTAGTGCACGGGAATGTTCTGTACCATCGCGAGGCATTTTTCGATGGTTTCTTGGTGGTTTTCGTACACAACAGGCGCGATCGGTACGAACAACGACACAACATGTAAATCAACAAACACAGCAAACGAGGCAACAAAGAGATGTTGCAAGTACTGAAACAACAACGCATAACGCAAGCGATACAACAGATGCAACAACAGATACGATAAATACTGATACTAATACTAATACACATGGTGGCGACAATGCAACCGCACAGGATAGCGCAACACCTACACAATCAACAAGTACGTCTACCGTAGTGACACAAGGATCATCGTATGCGGTATCGGTGAAATTACCATCATGTAGTGGAAGCAAAACACTTATTATTGACAGCGTAAATGATTGGCAAAAAATTAATGATCCTGCCTATACAAACTTCTGTGTTAAGCCGGGTGATTATCGCGGTGCCGGCGTAATTACGCTTACAAGCAGTGGTAGTGCTCAGGAACCACGTGTCATTCAGCTCTTTAGTGACGACAATACACATCCGGCGAAACTTCCGGAGGGGCAACAGGCACTTCTTGGTGGCATGCGCCTTGGCAACGGGTCAGCGGCGGCACGTTATTGGGTTATTGATCGCATGTCATTTGTAGGGCTCCGGAAAAATGGCATGGTTGGCATTAATGAGGGATCGTCTGACAATATTCTTAATCGTATTGTGATGCGTAACAATATGACCGGTATAGATCTTCAAAATGGTGCACATCGTAATGTTATTCAAAATAGCTATATCGGCGATATGACGGAAGAGGCAATTCGTGCTGATATTGTATGCATCGGATTGCAGTCGTATCAAGGTGGTGCTGTTATTGCTGATACACGGATTGTTGGTAATGAGTTAGTTAATTGTAACGACGCAATTCAATTCATTCGCAATGGCAGTAATCCAAGTGGAAGCTTTCCGGGCACACTCGTTGCTGATAATGACATCTATGTAACCGCTGAACGCTTAACGGACTGCAATGGCACAGTGAACGGTACAGGGCCATGTATGATTGGAGAAAACGCCATTGATGCGAAAGGTGGGAGCGATGATGCATCAAAGCCGGTACAGATTATTGATAACCGCATGTGGAATATTCGTCGCTCTGATCCGGCACGCAAACCTGGTGGTTCATGGGGTGATGCTATAGTCGTGCAATACAACACACAAAACATGGTCATCAAAAACAATATTATTATGGACTCAAATCGTGGCATTGTTATTCATCTTGGGTCACATAATACGGTTACGGAAGGAAATACACTTTTCAATATCGGTGGACAGACAGCTGGTTCTGGTTACGGTATTATCATTACTACTGAGGCAGGCAGTGGTAATGTTGTGCGCCATAATACGATCATTGCTGCCGACAAGCCGCTTGGTGATGATGCCGGCGGCAATACGGTTACAGGAAATACCATTGGCGGTGTATCTGATATAACGCGGCAGTGCTTTATGGTAAAGCGTATCAGCGGACCGGAAGAGATGTGTATACCGCACTAGTATATGTAAGCAGTGTAAATAAAATTTCCTCTATGCAATGTGTGATTTTAGCGGCTGGGAAAGGGACGCGTATGGGTAAGGTGTCAGAGAGTGTGCCAAAGCCGATGGTGCGTGTATGTGGGCGCCCTGTTTTGGAATACAAGATACACGTTTTGCCGGAGGATGTCACAGAAATTGTTTTTGTTGTTGGTTACAAGTGTGACCACATTATGAATTATTTTGGCTCGTACTATGCCGGTCATCCCATACGTTATGCACTGCAGGAAGAGTTGGCGGGAACTGCTGCTGCATTGCATGTTGCACGCCCTTTTCTCGGTGAGCGGTTTATGGTGTTAATGGGTGATGATTTGTATGCGCGTGCTGACCTGAAAAAACTTGCACAAGAGAGACTTGCTATTCTTGGATATCACCATGACAATGCGTACGGCAAAGGTGTAATTGTTGCAGATGAACAAGGGTGTTTGACGGAAGTGTGCGAGCAATTTCCCGATAAGGCGCCCGGTCTCGTAAACGCGGCAGCGTATATGTTGACGCGGGAGTTTTTTGACTACACGCCGGTGAGCGCCAATAATGGTCATGCACGAGAGGTTGGCTTACCGCAGACACTGGCGCAAATGACGGATAGGCATACTGTTGTTATTCATCGTGCAAGTGCGTGGTTGCAGATTACAACGCCAGAAGATATTGATCGCGCACAGAAACAGATCTCACTATTTTTATAGAAAATGACATATTGAACAAGAAAACATAGAATACCATCCTGTGTTTTTGATACAACATTTTGACATCTTGCGTTTTTAGTGCATAATGATGATACTTTAATATCTGGAGAAAAAATGAACGCTAATACGTTTATTGTTGTTATTTTGTTGGTAGCAACTTTTGTAATTCTTTTGCTGTTATCCTTGCCACTTCTCTCAAGAAGGATACTAAAAATAAGTATCGAGTTATTCGGCAAGGAAAACCTCTTTAAAGTGGTAGTGTGTTCGTTGGCGGTGGTGGTGTTTTTTAGTGCCATCATCGCATATTTGCTTTTTGTTGTTGGTTAGAAGTTGGCCCGGTGTGCAACGCACACCGGGCTTTTTACTTCTACGATTTTTGTAAAAAGTAAAAGTATGTGTTACTGTGCATCTCGATTGCTATCCCAGCGACGCAATTGCATGAGGCGCTGTTGGTAGTGTTTGCCATCCAAGTACTCTACAAAGAGCGGATATTGTGAATGCGTGAAAGCACGACGCCGGGCGTGTTTAATGGGACACCAATAGCGCTCCGTGCGTCCGGCGATTTCCGTTGCGTAACCGGTAAGGCCATTGAAGTAACTGCAGTAAGCGCAATTGATCTTTTCCAGCCAGTTAAGATAGCTGAGATGTCCGCGATCAAAAATAAAGTAGTCACGTGCACGAACGCGCGGAATGTCATAAAGACGAAAACAGACTTGGTGGTAAATTTCTAGGGCGACGTGAAGTATGAGCGCCGGTATGATCATGCCGTAAATAAAGGGTACGGAGAGTAGTTTTCGTAGTGTAAGAAATCGCCACGAACGCCACACACTAACGCGATAGCGTTGCAAATCACGTTGCTTCTGCAGTGCACGTGTGACAAGATCGCGTGCATCACGTACGCGGTCCAAATGACGGTCAATTTCACGTATAACAATATCGCGCAGTGTCCATAGATTCGGCAATTGCGCGTCACGTCCATACTGTTTTAGTGTAGCGATTTGCGTACGAATAAAATCACGAATGGGATCTTGTGGTATATGTGACATAAGTTGAAAAGTTTAGAAAGTATTTTTCTGCGTGTTTAGATATGTGTTTGTATTGTATCATGATATACTGTTGGTATGTTTTAATAGGTGTTAATAAATTATTTTGTCTGTAGAAGTATAAGAATCATCTTTAATTTTCACAATAATATTTATATGAAATCTCTATCATGTAAACCGCTACCACGTCGCAACGAACGTATTGTTTATAAAGGTGAGCGTTATCGCGTTACAACATGGGAACAACAAATGTATGATGGAACGTGGCAAACATTTGAACGTGTTGCGGTATGCCTTGAGAGTGCACGGGTTATTGCCGTTACGGAAGATGGCGACATTGTTGTTATAAGGCAACATCAGCCACACTGGACGCGGAGTATATGGAGTTTGCCTGGCGGTCTTGTTGATAAAGGTGAGACACCGCTTATGGCTGCGCAACGAGAACTTCGAGAAGAGGCTGGTTATGCTGGTGGAAAATGGCATCAATGGAAAGTTATACATGGGCGACACATTGATTACACAAGTACTGTTTTTATTGCGTGCGGTGTACGTGTGATTGGTGCGCCGACACCGGATGCCGGAGAAGAACTTGAGGTTCACACAATGCCTGTTGATGCGTTTTTAAGACTTGTTGCGCAAGATGACTTTCGTCACGATGATATGGCACGTGATGTGCTACGCATGATGTATGATTCTGCAGAGCATAATACCTTTTTGGCAATGCTTGGTCTTGCAACAGATGACGCACAGTGAGTTTCTGTACTTCATAACGGTGCAGTAGTTATGTCTGTCGCGTGGAGGCATAGAAGCATAGCACAAGCATAAGTATAAAAATGCCGATGTGTGATGTAATAAGCCAATGATCCATGAGGAATGGTGGCATGAGCGCAATAACAAGTGCTGTTGAAAGTGGTGTACTTGATAGTGTGCTACCTTTGTATACTGAGCGCAGCGCGCGACGAAGATGCAGTAAGAGAAGTGTAAGAATACTGATAAAAAGAAGTGTACCAATAACGCCGTGTTCTGCAAGAAGGAGAAGGGGGGTGATGTGAGCCGGTTGATAATTCCAGATAGGGTGCGTGAAATTATCTTTTTGCGCGATTGCAAGCGTTGATGTGCCGGTACCGGTGCCAAAAAGCGGTTGCATGCGAAGGATATCTATGGCGTCATGTGCAAATTGTGCGCGATCCGTGTAGGCATTGAATGTTGGCGTGATGCTCTGTGCGCTTCGTGTAAGAAAGATGTCGCCAAATGCGAGAAACGTAATGCATGTTGCTGCACATATAGTGATAACGCCACTAAGCCATCTCTTCCACGCATAATGCAGTTTCCACAGGAGAAATGTGCCGGCACAAAGAAGTGCGACAATACCTGCACGTGAAAATGTGAACCATAATGCCATACTCATAAGCGTAATACTAAACAAGAGCATACCACGTATGACGGCATATGTGATACGTGTGCGCGCAATGACAAAGAGTGCAATAATAAGTGCAAATACGAGAATGCCGGCAAAAATATTTGGATGTGCAAATGTGCCGTAGGCACGAATGAAGCGACCAAAATGTGTTGTGACTGTTGCAGTTCCGCCAAAAGCGTTATCATGTGCGCTTATACCAAGAAGTGTGCTGGCAGGAATTGATTGGGTGAGAAATTGTACTATGCCGATTGCGGCGGCGCATGTGCCACCAGTTATGATACTGACGATAAAAAGACGTGTATAGTGCTGCAAGATTGATGTAATTGTTATACCAAATGCAGTGGCAAGTGCAATAATTATGGACCACCACAGTGTTGTCGGTGGATCTGGCGCGCCAGGTGCACCACGTGCTACAACGAGTACAAGTAATAGAAGTGGTAGAGCTGTTGTATTAAGTGCATTGCGTGCACTTTGATCTGTAAAATATGCCACTGTGATTGTGAGGATTGCAAGAAGTTCAAAGCCGTAGAGTGCAACAGTGCCATAGTGCCAGAGTGCGCCATCTATGGTTACTGTGCGCATGATAAAGACGGTTTGCACAAAGAGTGCACATAGTGTTAGTGCGCCACTAGCGCCGAGAACAGAAAAAGTATAGTGTCTTTTCATAATTTTCATATACTTATCATATCATGTGCTATGCTATACGTATGCAGATGCATAGAAAACATTTTGTCTTGTGGATGTGTGTAATAGTTGTTGTTTGTATTGCACTCTGGCATACGGTATTTAAGCCGGTGCCGGAAGGGTTTGATGTGACTGGTGCTGCACATGCTGTTGCACAAGAAGATGTGCTTTTTTTAGCGGATGCAACGTTCGTTACGTCTGACGGAACACGCCATAGTGACCAGCATATTTTTGATACGATCTATACGATGATTGACGAGGCACGAGAATTTATTGTCCTTGATATGTTTCTGTACAATGATTTTCTCGGTACAGTAACTGATGCGATGCGACCACTTGCACAAGAGCTGACAGAACGGCTTATTGCCGCAAAGCACGCGCATCCAATGCTGACAATTGTTGTCATTACTGATCCGATCAATACTGTTTATGGCGGTGACCGCTCGCGCTATTTTGAACAATTACGCGCTGTCGGTATTTCTGTCATTGAAACGAATCTACGTCAGATGCGTGATTCAAATCCGCTATACAGTACACCGTGGCGTATTGCACTGCAATGGTGGGGAAATAGTGTGCATGGCGGATGGTTACCACATGCAATGGATGTGCGCCGTGGCCGGTTGACACTGCGTTCATACTTGCGTCTCTTTAACTTTAAGGCGAATCACCGCAAACTTATTGTCACAGATGCGCCAACGCGGTATGGTGCACGTACTGTGCGTACACTGATTACAAGTGCCAATCCGCACGATGGCTCCAGCGCGCATACTAATGCTGCAGTACGCGTTGACGGCGCGCTTGGGTGCGATGTGCTTAGAAGTGAGCGTGCGATTGCACGTTGGAGCGCACATAGTGATGCTTTTTCGTTGCCATCACTCTGCAGGGATGGGCGTCTTGATAAAAATGTTACTGATGCTATTGCCGTGCAGTTCTTGACGGAGCGCGCTATCAAGGATGCTGTACTACAAACGATTGCGCAAACGCAACATCATGACAAAATTGATAGTGCCATGTTCTACTTCTCCGACAAGGATATTGCAAAGGCGCTTGTAGCGGCGCATCGGCGAGGTGTGGATGTGCGTGTGCTTCTTGACCCAAACAAAGATGCTTTCGGGCGCGCAAAGAATGGTATTCCAAATCGTTCAATGGCATGGTACTTGCATAGAAATGGTATTGATGTGCGATGGTGTGATACACACGGTGAGCAGTGTCATATAAAAATGCTTCTTGCCTCTGTTGATAATAAGCAGAGGATATTGATTACTGGTAGCGCAAACTATACGCGGCGCAATCTTGAGAATAAAAATGCTGAGGCCGATGTGCTTGTGCGAGGGCATTCTGACGCACGCATTTTTACTGATGCATGTGCCTTTTTTGCGCAGATGTGGAACAATAAGAATGGGCGCATTATGAGTGTGCCGTATGATGTATATGCGGATGAGCGTCGGTGGATTGCGCTGCTTGCATCTGTAATGGAGTATACGGGATTGAGCAGTTTTTAGAAAAATGTATAGTATACGATTGTACAGTTAACACATACCGGTAACAATCCGTTAAACTAGAGGTAACAGTGTTAACTCATGAAAAAACAAGCTTATGCAAACGCCTTTTGAGAAAAAGC
>JALVQA010000001.1 GCA_027031495.1 Candidatus Moraniibacteriota bacterium | reverse complement strand
GTGTGCCTGTACGGTTAACAAGGTGTACGTGATCATGATCACGCACATTCTCCGGTAGAATGAGGTGCACATCATCGGCATTATCAAGTGGCTTTCCGTCAGAACCGAGGAGGTGTGGCGGACGATCGGTGTGTGATGGTGGTTGTGGGAAGTGGGGTTCGCTCATGGAGATAGGTGTTAGTGTTTGTTTGTATTATAGCATTGTTGGCAATAGAGTGTCATTGATATAGGTAGTAATTGTATACAGTAAATATATTGCGCAAATTGCATAATTCTGTTACAATCGGTGCGAGGGGTAATTTTTTAAGTGTACAATGGTAGTGGCTATAAGCCATACGATTGTATTGCAAAAAAGTTTATGTTAACGAAGCGACAAAAGATAAGTGCGACGCGCGATGTGCGTCGTCATGATTCCGATACAGGATCACCTGAATATCAGATTGCACTGTTTACGCAGCGCATTAAGAGGTTGACGCAACATCTCAAGAAAAATATTCACGACTATCATTCACGTCGCGGTCTATTGAAGATGGTGTCAAAGCGCCGTCGACTTATGGAATATTTGAAGGCAAAAGACGAGAAGAAATATAAAGCACTTGTAAAAAAACTTGGTTTAAAGGAGTAGTTTTAAAAGTCGCACATGCGGCTTTTATTACTTTCGCAGAAAAAATATGCATTATTTTAGCGAACAACGTGTTGCTGTGTTTGTGGATATCCAGAATCTTTACTACACAGCGCGAGTACTATACAACAAAAAAGTCAATTTCAAAAATGTTCTTCTTACAGCAACAAATAATAGACAGTTAATTCGTGCGCTTGCGTACGGCATTGTTACAACTGAAGGCATGGAAGAGAAATTTTTTGAAGCGCTAGAAGGCGTTGGTTACGAAGTAAAAACAAAGGCATTGCAAGTTTTTGCCGACGGTGCAAAAAAGGGAGATTGGGATGTTGGTATTGCGGTTGACGCCATAAAACTTTCTCAACACGTTGATGTTATTGTTCTTGTTTCTGGTGACGGCGATTATGTGCCATTGGTTAAATACATTCAAAATAGCGCCGGATGTCGTGTAGAAGGCGTTGCATTTGAAGAGTCAACAAGCAGTTCTCTATTAGATGAGCTTGATAGCTTTACAAATATGAGTGCCAATAAGCGTCGCTTTTTGATTTGACGCAACGCAAGAACTATCCACGTGAGAGAACAATCGCGTCGATAGATGCCGCACCGGCTTGTTTGAGAGTGTGGGCACATTCTGTGAGTGTCGCTCCTGTCGTAGCAACATCATCAACGAGAAGGATGCGTTTTCTTTTTACTGCTTTTTCATTTATGAGTACAAACGCATTGCGAAGGTTATTGATGCGTTTTGTGCGCTGTGTAGCGGTAACTTGAGGTCGTGTGTAGCGCGTGCGTGCAAGAAGATTGTTTTTGATGGGGATTGAAAGATGGTGTGCGAGACGATGCGGAACAGCACGTGCCAAAAGCTCAGACTGATTGAAACCACGCCATCGTAATCGTCGTGGATGAAGTGGTACTGGTATAATCATATCCGGAATAGGAAGCGGTGCTTGTGAAATGTTATGTGAGAGAATTGTGCCGAGTGGCTCAGAAAGTTCTGCAATAAAATGGTATTTGTAAGAGTGAATGAGGTGTGAAAGAAGGCGCTTTTGCTCACCAGTGTGCGATGTTGCAACGAAAATACTGCGCAGTGGTGATGCACCACGACAATATGTGCAGAGATTGCCATATGGCGTTGGTGTCTTTTTGCAATGCCAACAAACTTGATCGGCGCGCATCACAAGACCAGCGCAACAGGTGGCGCACAACCACGTATCATAAGTGTCGCAACACATGCAACGTTTTGGTGCAATGAAATCGGCGATAATATGCAAAATACGCGCAATCATGCAGATTTCTTCTTACGAGCACTTTTCTTTGTATCTTTCGCCCTTATAGAGATCTCCCCGCTGATATAGTCGGCGTGAAGCGAAAGAGGTCTTTGTGGTTGAGAGAGAAGTAATTGTGCAATAGGATCTTCGAGGTGTATATGGATGGCGCGACGAATACCGCGTGCGCCCGTAGAAATATGTGTTCCGGCGTGTTGCACGATGAACGACAGTGCTGACGGCGCTAGTGTGAAATGTACATCCAATGATGCAAGTTTTTCTTTAAGCGTGTTGATTTCTCTGCGGGCAATTGTCGTGAGTTCCTTACGTCCAAGTGGTGCAAAAACAATGATATCATCAAGGCGATTGAGAATCTCCGGTTTAATTGTTGTGCGCAATTCTTTGAGAACGTGTTCTTTTGTTTCTGCAAAACTAGCAAAAGGTGATGTTGTAGAAGATGTTTTTTTGTGAGTAAAGCCAATGCGCGCACTTTGCGTAAGTGTTTCTGTGCCGATGTTTGATGTAAGAATAACAATTGCATTGCGGAAATCAGCTCTCTCGCCGGCAGCATCGGTAATTGTTCCTTCTTCGAGAATTTGGAGAAGAATATTGAGAATGTCAGGATGTGCTTTTTCAATTTCATCAAATAGAACGACGCTATAGGGATTTGTGCGAATCTGTTCTGTAAGCGTGCCACCTTCACCATGTCCCACATAACCGGCTGGTGCACCGAGTAATTTTGAGACAGTGTGTTTTTCTGCAAGTTCACTCATGTCAACGCGAATGAGTGCTGTGCTCTTGTCAAAGAGTGTTGTTGCAAGCGTTGTTGCTGCGAATGTTTTGCCAACACCAGTTGGACCAAGAAAGAGGAATGAGCCAATTGGGCGTGTGTGTGGTGCAAGACCGGCGAAGCTTCGCACAAGTGTGCGCGTAATCGATTCAACAGCATCTCTTTGACCAACAATATGTTTTTGCCATCGCGTAAGCGCTTTTTGTACAGAGCATGTTTGATTTGTTGTGATTTTATGGATGGGAATTTTACTAAGAATGGAAATTGCCTGCGCTACGGCTGAAAATGTCATTTCCTGCGGCACGTTTTCTCGAGTAAGTATTTTCTTTTGTTTTTCAATGTCTGTGCGAAGAGATGTTTCCTTTTGTCGGAGCTTTAACGCAGTGTCATATGACTCCGATGCGATGGCATATTTCTTTTGCTCATTTACCGCATTGTATGCATTTTCAAGTAAGAGGAGTTTTTTCTGTGCAGCACTTTGCGGCGCGTGGACACGCAAACGTGCTGCAGCTTCATCGAGAATATCAAATGCCTTGTCAGGAAGGTGGCGTGATGGTAGATAACGTATACTTAGATCAACAATGTGCGTAATGATATCGTCAGAGATCGTGACATTGTGGAATTTCTCGTAGTGTTCTCGCACACCGGAAAGAATGGTAATAGTTTCATCGCGTGATGGTTCCGGGACTGACACAACTTGAAAACGACGTGCAAGTGCTGCGTCTTTTGTAATATGTTTTTTGTATTCTGCGGGTGTTGTTGCACCGATAATGCGAATAGCACCACGACTGAGTGCCGGTTTAAGAATATTGGCAGCGTCAAGAGATCCTTGTGTATTACCAGCACCAACAATCATGTGAAGTTCATCAATAAAGAGAATAACTGATTTATCACTTGATGCTTCAGCGATAATTTCTTTAAGACGTGCTTCAAATTCGCCGCGATATGTTGTGCCGGCAACAAGATCCGCAAGATCAAGTGTGAGAATACGTGTATTTATAAGATGTGCCGGCACATCACCACGTGCGATACGTTGCGCAAGACCTTCAATAATTGCTGTTTTGCCAACGCCAGGCGCACCAACAAGGAGAGGATTGCTTTTTTCTTTGCGCGAAAGGATGGTGATTACATGGTTAAGGACGTCATCACGACCAATGAGTGGTGTCACGTTTTTTTGTAAAGAAAGATTGTTTGTAAAGTGTTCCAAAAGCGATGCATCCTGCGCATCATTTTCTGATGACATGTGCGTCATCGCATTAAGAAAGTGTGTAATATGTGAGAAATCACTATCACTCCCATCATCTCCCTTTGCTGACAGGGGCTGGTGTCTTGCTGTTCTCTTTACGCCCTCTTTGATAATGCTCTTTATTGTTTTGTCATGCGTTTTGAGGATTGCGTGAATAATGTGTTCTGTGCTGACATATGAATATCCAGTTGTGCTGGCGATTTTGTATGCTCGTACAAGAACTTCTTTTAGTTGTGTGCTTATGAGCGGATCGCGTACTGTTGTAACATTATGCCTTTCTTTACCAACATACGGCAAAAGTGTTTCCGGTGTAAGAGAAAGCGCTGAAAGCGTATGTGCGCCGGCCGATTTTTTTTGCGCTGCAATGGCATAGAGAACGTGAATAGGTAAAACACTATCTTGACCACGTTCCGATGCGTATTTGCTTGCCAAAATAAGTGCATTGCGTGCATGATGTGTCAGTTTTTCTGGAAAAATCGATTTTTTCATAAGGGAAATAATATCTTATTCTGTACCATATATTGTGACGTTTTTTAGTGTAAATGTCAAATTAGCAAAACAGTGCACGTGATAGTATTTTTTACAGAAGTTTTTTGTGGTTCTTGACAAAAATAACAAGAGCGATAGACTAAAGGTAGTTAGCACTCCATATATATGAGTGCTAAACTTTCAAGAAAAACTAGTAATTTGTAGTAAATAGAAAATACTATGGCAAAGGATATAACATATGGCGCAGATGCTCGAAAAAAAATGAAGGCAGGCGTTGATAAGGTGGCTGACGCAGTGAGAGTCACAATTGGCCCAAAGGGGCGCAACGTTGTTTTGGATAAGGGTTTTGGTGCACCGACCGTAACAAACGATGGTGTATCTATCGCTAAAGAAATTGAACTGGAAGATAAGTTTGAAAATATTGGCGCAAGTCTCATAAAAGAAGTTGCTGATAAAACAAACGACGCTGCCGGTGATGGCACAACAACATCAACGGTAATCACACAGGCACTTGTGTCTGAAGGGTTGAAATTTGTGGAAACTGGCATCAATCCTGTTGGTATTCGCAAGGGTATGGAAGCGGCAAAGGATGCAGTGATTACAGAGTTAAAGAAAAAAGCAAAGCGTATTAATACGCGTGAGGAAGTTGCGCAAGTTGCAACAATTAGTGCAGAGAGTGAAGAGATGGGCGAGATGATTGCCGATGTAATGGAGACTGTTGGTAAAGATGGTGTTGTAACAGTAGAAGAGTCACAAACATTTGGTTTGTCAAAAGAAGTTGTTAAAGGAATGAACTTTTCAAAAGGTTTCATTTCGCCATATATGATTACTGATACGGAGGCACAGCGCGCAGAACTCAAAGATCCTGCAATCTTAATCACGGACAAAAAAATCAGTGCGATTAAAGAAATTCTTCCTATTCTGGAGGGTCTTGCGCAAAGTGGCAAAAAAGAACTCGTCATTATTGCAGAAGATGTTGATGGTGAGGCACTTGCGACACTTGTTCTAAACAAGATTCGCGGTGTTATGAACACACTTGCAATTGCGGCACCGGAATTTGGTGACAATCGCAAAGCGATGCTCGAAGACATTGCAATTCTCACAGGCGCCACAGTTGTGACGGAAGATAAGGGTATGAAACTTGAATCAGTGGACACAGATGTTCTTGGTTCAGCGCAGAAAGTAATCTCATCAAAAGATGAAACGACGATTGTTGGTGGCGGTGGCACAAAGAAAGCTATACAGCAACGCGTTGAACTCCTACGTGCCCAAATAGAAGCAAGTGAATCAAGCTATGATCGTGAGCGTCTTCAGAAGCGTGTAGCAAAGCTTGTCGGTGGCGTAGCAGTGATCCGTGTTGGTGCGGCAACAGAGACTGAATTAACGTACATAAAACATAAACTTGAGGATGCACTTGCTGCAACAAAAGCTGCGATTGAAGAAGGTGTTGTTGCCGGTGGCGGTACGGCGCTTGTAAAAGCTGCGCAAGTTGTTGCAAAGACACTGCCTCAAGATAAAGAACATGATTTTATTGCCGGTTTCAAAGCACTTCTTTCTGCGATTGAAGCACCGTTAACGCAAATTGTTGATAATGGTGGCGAGCGTGAGTCTGCGGTAGTTCTCAATGAGATAAAGAATGGTAGGGGCGCTCTCTATGGTTACGATGCGGCAGCTGATACATACCGTGACAATATGATTAAGAGTGGTATTATTGATCCTCTCAAAGTAACACGCACGGCACTTGAAAATGCGGTAAGCGTTGCCGGTCTTCTCTTAACGACAGAGGCAGCGGTGACAGATATGCCAACGAAAGAAGATGCAGCAGCACCTGCAGCACCAATGGGTGGTGGCATGCCGGGTATGGGCATGATGTAAATCTGAGAGTGTAAAATAATAGCAAGCACGTATCGCAAGATACGTGCTTGCTTGTTGTTATGCTATTTTTATGTTATAAATGGTGTACGTTTAAGTTCTCAAAATTTCTCGTATGACACTCTTTGTGGAAGTATCGCTCATTATTGTCATAGCGGCTATGCTGGCATTCATGGCATACCTTTTGAGACAACCACTTATTGTTGGCTATATTGCAACGGGTGTTATCGTTGGGCCGTATGCACTTGACTTCCTGCACGCGCACGAAGAAATGGAGCTTTTTTCAAAAATTGGCATCTCAATCCTTCTCTTTATTGTTGGTCTCACACTTAATCCTGATATTATACGTGAAGTGGGGAAGTCGTCTGCTGTGACGGGGATTGGTCAAGTTGTTTTTACATCGGTGATCGGCTTCTTTATTATGCTTCTTCTTGGTTTTGATGTGGTGACGTCTATCTATGTTGCTCTAGCACTAACCTTTAGTTCTACTATCATTATTTTAAAACTTCTAACCGATCGCGGTGACACAGGAAAGCTTTACGGCAAACTTTCTATTGGCTTTCTTCTCATTCAAGATCTAGTTGCGACGATAATTCTTCTTGCTGTTACAATTATTGGCGGTGCCGACTTTCCGGAGAATGCAACGCCATTGGTCTATGGTACGATCGCTGTACAACAATTTAGCGTGCTTTTTCTCAAAGGTACAGCAGTTGTTATCATACTCTATTTAATTAGTCGTTACATTCTGCCACGTTTTAGTGTAATTGTTGCACACAATCAAGAAATACTCTTTATTTTTTCCGTTGCATGGGGTCTTGGTTTAGCGGCACTCTTTAGCACACTGGGTTTTTCTATTGAAATTGGCGCACTTATTGCTGGTGCGCTTCTTGCCGTTAGTCCATTTGCGTATGAAATTGGCGCACGCATGAAGCCGTTGCGCGATTTCTTTATTGTGATCTTCTTTATTCTTTTAGGTGCCAACATGGTTCTGTCGCAGTTTACTGTAATTGTGATGCCTGCGATAATTCTTTCACTCTTTGTGCTTATCGGTAATCCTCTCATTGTCATTTTTTTGATGAAGCTTTTGGGCTATCGCACAAGAACAGCTTTTATGAGCGGTTTAACTGTTGCACAAATTAGCGAATTCTCATTGATTCTTGTTGCACTTGGTTATAATCTCGGGCATCTTTCGCAGTACGCAGTTTCACTTGTGACACTTGTTGGTATTATCACGATTACAGCATCGACATATCTTATTATCTATGCCGATACGATTTATGCCGTTATTAAACCTATGCTTGATTATATGGTGCCACGTAGAAAATCCAAAAAGTATGGTGACAGTGATGAGGCGACGGTGGATGCGATTCTTTTTGGCTATGATTATGCTGGACATGGCTTTGTGCAGGCCCTGCAGTGTATCACGAAAAAATATCTCATCGTGGAGTATGATCCTGAAATTATCGCGCGCCTTAAGGAAGCCGGTTTACCAGCTCGCTATGGCGATGCAGAAGATGCTGTTTTTCTTGACGAAATTGGTTTTACACAGGCAAAAATGATTATTTCATCAATTCCGTATCTTAAAACAAATCTCTTTCTCGTGAAGAGGTATCGCGCGCACAATACACACGGTATTATTATTGTCGTTGCAAATGAATTGAAAGAAGTAAAAGAATTATATGATGCCGGCGCATCGTATGTTGTCATGCCATATCATATCGGCTCACATTTTGTTGCCGATTTTGTGACAAAGTATAAATGGGATGCACGCGGTTTTGAGAGAGAGCGCAGTAAGCATATTCATCACATCATGTCACCACGGCACAAGGAAATATAAAAAATGATATTATAAGAGATGTAAGTACATTATAAGTGCATGCTTTGCCAGATGCATGCATCAAAAAATATGAAAAAAGAAATAAAACGTGAACGTCATGCGTGGTGGAAAGAAGCGATTTTTTATCAGATTTATCCTCTCAGTTTTTATGATAGCAATGGCGATGGAAAGGGTGATCTGCCCGGTATTATACAAAAGTTACCCTACCTGAAAGAGCTCGGTGTTACTGCACTGTGGCTTTCGCCCATTTATAAGTCGCCAATGGTTGACAATGGTTATGATGTTTCCGACTACGATAGTATAGACCCAACATTTGGCACAATGGATGATTTTGTTACATTTATCAATCGTGCTCATGCGTTGGGTATGCGCGTTATTATAGATTTGGTCGTTAATCATACATCAGATCAACACCCATGGTTTCTGGAATCACGGAAAAGTCGCACGAACGATAAAAGCGACTTCTACATCTGGCATGATGCCGTTGATGGACACGAGCCGAATAATTGGGCATCCGATATCGGTGGCTCAGCATGGACATGGGATGAGACGCGACAGCAGTACTATCTACACCTCTTTTCTCAGCATCAGCCAGATCTAAATTGGCGTAATCCACGCGTGAAGGAAGAGATCTTTGCAATGATGCGCCGATGGCTTGAACGTGGCATCGATGGTTTTCGTGCCGATATGGGGAATTTTTACATTAAAGCAGAAGGTTTTCCGGATGCACCACGTGCACCAGGTGATACACGACGCTACATTCACCCGGAAGGCCTTGTTGCCAACCAACCAGGCATCCACGAACTGTGGCATGAAATTCATCGTGAGGTACTGGAACCATATAACGCAATTGTCTTTGGAGAGTTATATTTTTTGACACCTGAGGAAGGATTGCACTATGTTGGCTATGATCGTAAGGAGATGGAATTGCTTTATCAGTATCACATTATGGATGCACGCGGCAGGTGGCCAGAAGTAACAGAAGCTGTGCGAACATGGGCGGAAGCCTTTGCGCATAAGGCTTGGAATACTATCACTTTTAGCAATCACGACAGCCCACGAAGTGTATCGGTTTATGGTGATGCGATGCATTATCATGATGCATCTGCAAAACTCATCATGACATTTTTGCTCACAGCGCCCGGTACGCCATTTTTCTTACAAGGAGAGGAAATAGGCATGAACAACATGACAGTATCATGCGCAGATGAGTTAACGGATATTAAAATGCGTAGTATTTATGAACAGCGTATAGCAAGCGGTGAAGATCAAGGAGCGGTGTTAGCGGATCTTTCGCAGTGGAATCGCGATAATGCACGTACGCCGATGCAATGGTCTGATGCAGAGTATGCCGGTTTTTCTTCACACACGCCATGGCTACATGTCAATCCACAATATACGCATATTAATGTTGCAACACAACAAAAAGACAAACACTCCATATGGCATTATGTGCGTCGCCTTATCATGATTCGTAAGTATACGCCGGCACTTGTTTATGGTGATTTTATGCCGCTATTTCCTGATAATTATATTATGTACGGTTTTGCACGCAGTGACAAAGATGAAACAATTGTTGTTTTGTTTAATTTTGCGTCGTGGGATAATTATATTGCAGTGCCGGATGTACTCCGCACACAACGTGCGCAACTTCTCCTATGCAACGTTTTATCGCCACGCCCGATTACTGATAATACGCTCTTCTTTCAGCCGTGGGAGACGCGTGTATACAGCGTGTCGCATTAGGCGCACTTTTATAGTGGAACTACAATGCCACTTTAGCAAAGATACTGTATATGTATACAAAAAAGAGCATTCACTTATGAGGTGAATGCCTTATTAATTTTTGAAGTTAGATGGTTATCTTGTTTGACATGTTTTTAGATATTGTCTACGCGAACAATGCCATCCATAGTGCTGGTATAGTGCGTTGTGTAGCGCGCTGGTACGAAGGGGCGACGTCGACGTCGAAGAGGTGAGGACTGTGTTTTCATACGCGTGCTTTTTCGTTGCTCTCTTTTTGTGTTTTGTGTGCATGCACGTTTTTCTTTTTCTTTCTTTCGTGCACGTGTGGATATCTTTTTCTGATGAGTTCCTTGTGCCTCTTTAAGACGAATGTTGATATCTTGTAGAACGTTCATGAATGCAACAAATGCTTCGTATGGTGATTCGTATGGGCTAAAGTACTTGTGAACATCGCCATCAGAAAACCACTTTGTGCACATGTAATAGAAGTGATCAGATGTTGTGAGGCGCTGCCAGTCGGTGATGAGTGCATGGTCATCTGTGGCATAGATGTCTTTTTCTAGTGCGTACAGTTTTTCCAACGCGTCTTCTTGCAGGGCGTTGGAGCGCCACGCTGAAAGATCGCGCTCACTATCAGCCCATGATGTAAAGTGTGGTACATCAATTTCACCAACGGCCTCATACCGTGCGATTGCTTCGGATGGTGTAACAAAGTCGTTATCAGGGTGGGAGAGGATTGCATCAGGTAGTGCGCGCAAAAACTGGAAGATGCCGGAATCTTCCCATTGATGCTCGCCAAATGTTTCGTAATCCATAAAGAGATTGACGACATTACCGTTGCCATTGATGCTGTTAATCCAACGTGTAAACTTTTCTGCGTCAAGAGGATATTCTGTCCACGATTTTTCCGAAAAACGGAAAGCAATGTCATCAGAGAGTTTATAGTCTTTGAGAAGCGCTGTAATATGTGATGTGCCGACAGGGCGATAGAGAAAATGTGGTGCGCGCCACGACAATATATGGTCTGCACCTTCCGCAAGGATACCATCGTAACCCATTTCTTCCACGACGCGCGCAATATCATTGTTGTAGATAAGCTCTGTGTTGCGGAAGATGCGTGGCGTAACACCAAAGAGTTTTTTTATCTTATCACGATGCATTGCAACTTGACGCATGAATTCATCGTGTGAGTAGAGAAATGCCAGTGAATGGTAGTACGTTTCACTTAGGATCTCAGCACGGCCAGTGTCTACAAGTTTTTGAAATGATGTTAAAACATTAGGGAAATCATGTTCAATTTGTTCAAGAAAGATGCCGGAAAGAGAAAAACTAATGCGGAACTCTGAATGTTTTTGCAGCAATTCGAGCAAAAGCGCATTTGTTGGTAAATAACATTTTTGTGCAACACGCTCCAATATGAGGCGATTGTTGCGGCTATCTTCACCGGCATGGTTAAAATAGTTATGATCATTGCCAATATCAAAAACACGATAGCTTTTAAGTCTAAGCGGTTGATGTACTTGAAAATAAAAACAAACAGATGCCATAAAAAAATTTAAAGCTGATAAAAAATATGAAGACACTTATTGGCGGCGGTGTCCCAGTTGATTCCTTGTACTTCACGATAAGCCTGCTCACGCATAGTATTGCGAAGCGCATCATGCTCCACAACAGCGACAATCTTGTTTGCCATCTCATCCGTGTCCCAAAAATCAACTTTAAAGACGTGATGTGCCACCTCGGCGACGCCAGACTGACGCGAAACAATGACAGGTGTATTGTGAAGCATTGCTTCCAGTGTCGTAATACCGAAAGGTTCGGAAACGGATGGCATGATGTAAAGATCAGCCATGCGATAAGCTTCTTGTAATTCTTTGCCGCGCACAAAACCCATAAAGAGTACTTTGTTGGAAAGTTTGCGCCGCGCAACTTCTTCCATAATATAGGTATGCATATCACCACTGCCTGCAATGACAAACACAATATTATCGTTATAGGCAAGCGCTTTTTGTGCCGCTTCCAAAAAATACTCCAGTCCTTTTTGATATGTAATACGTCCAACGAAGAGAACAATTTTTGTACCATTTTTCTTGAGTGCTTGTAGTGTCTTCGCTTCAGCTGTTGGCGCAACAAAATCCTCTGCATCAATGCCATTATGAACAACGCTGATCTTTTCTGCCGATATGCCATACTTGCGCATCACGATCTCTTTCGTGTAGTTGCTTACGGCAATAACATGGTTGGCACATGAAAGGCCGAGACGCTCAATATGTGCAATTTTTTCGTTAATGTTGTCACCACCGCAACGATCGTATTCGGTTGCATGGATATGTGCAACGAATGGCTTGCCACTCACATCCTGTGCTTCTTTGCCGGCAAGAAACGCGAGCCAGTCGTGTGCATAGATAATATCAAAGTTCTCTTTTTGCGCAACAGCGCGAGCACGTTTTGCATAGCGCAATACTTCGCTATAAAGATCATCAGCATAAAATGGTACGTCAACGCCGGCACGTCTTTCGCTGTAGAGGTATTCTGTTATATACGGCGATAGAAGTGTATCAATATTGATTATCGTAATAGATGATGCCTCATCTGCAAAAAGCATGCGCATATATGCCGGATCAACGGGTACTTTCTTAGGTAAAACAAAGAGAATGTCAGCACCGCGTCGCGCAAGCGCACGTGTCAGACCAAGGCACGCAACACCAAGACCACCGCTGTTAAACGGCGGAAACTCCCAACCAAACATGAGAATACGAGGCTTTTGTGGCATGAGCGTATCCAACGGTGAGCCATCAGTTACTCGCATACCGAAGAAAAAGCAACTGCAGCATCACAGGCGTTCATAATTGTTTTTGATTCTTATTTTTGTATGCTTATTTCATCATATCTCTTATACATTTTAACACAAATGATGAGATTATGCACATTAAAATATTTGTTAGTATAACGACCAATCTAATTATGCCGTATGCATATTAAACTATGGAGCCTTCATGGTGTTTAGAGTGTTTGTGTAAGTAATTATGTGACAGTATGTTATACTTGAGAAAAATGCAAAAATATGACAAGACAAAACAAAACAATCGCTTATTTTTCAATGGAATTTGCTCTTATAAATGAGATGCCAAATTACGCCGGTGGTCTTGGCGTTTTAGCTGCAGATATATTGTACTCGTGCGCAGATGAGGGTGTGCCAATTGTTGGTGTAACACTTTTTTATCATCGGTCAGATAATCCGGATGAGGCATTTCCAATAGATCGTTATCTTACTGATACGGGCAAGCGCGTAACAGTGCGTATAGAGGATCGTGATGTAGTAGTTGCGATTTGGAAAATGGATGTCTACGGTGCACTTGGGAAATCTGTGCCACTTCTGTTTCTGACAACAAATGTGCCGGAGAATAAGCCATGGGACCGCGATATTTTGCGTCATCTCTATGCAAATGATGAGTATACGCGTATTTGTCAAGAAGTTGTGCTGGGCGTCGGTGGCGTTGCGGCGCTGGATGCAATGGGGTATGGTGAGATTGCTCACTACCATATGAATGAAGGTCACTCTGCATTTCTAACACTGGCGCTATGGCACCGTTTTCATGGCGATGTTGATGCTGTGCGCGCGCGATGCACATTTACAACGCACACACCGGTTGCCGCTGGTTTTGATCGTTTCTCTGTAGCAATGGTGCGGCAAATTTTAACGGACTTTTTACCGAAAGATATTGCGCCGTATATATCGGATGGACGCTTGAGTATGGCGCATATGGGTATCGCATTAAGCCACAGCGCAAATAGCGTATCTGAACGTCATAACGAAGTGTGTAGTACAATCTTCCCCGGTGTCGTGCTACAAAATGTTACTAATGGCGTATACCATCCACGATGGGCAGGTAAGGCGATAGCTGATCTCTACGACACATATCTGCCACAGTGGAAGCAGCGACCGGAAGTTTTCATGCAAGCGCCGGATCGCATTCCGCACGAGGCACTGATCGCTGCACACCGTCAAGAAAAGAGCGCGCTTTGCGAATGGGTTAATGCACGCCGCGAATTTTTTGCTTTTGATGACATACGTGATGAGGATTATTTCAAAGAGGATATTTTGACACTTGTTTTTGCGCGTCGCTATGTGCCGTATAAACGACACACACTTATTTTTCAAGATATAGAAAAATTGCGTGCACTTGGAAGGGGTAGATTGCAACTTATTTTTGCCGGACGATGTCATCCTGATGACAGGTATTGTAATGATGCGCGTGTTGCTCTCTATGACTATGCGCGGCAACTGCGCGGCGTTGTCAATGTTGTTGTTGCATCAGACTACGATCTTGACATTGCACGACAACTTGTTGCCGGTGCCGATATTTGGCTCAATACGCCGGTGCCGCCACGCGAGGCAAGTGGTACAAGTGGCATGAAGGCGGCGCTTAATGGCGTACTCAATCTCTCGGTAGCAGATGGATGGTGGTTGGAAGGTTTTGAGTTATCACCAAGTGCTGGTTGGAGTTTTCCCGGCACTGAAGCGCAGCGTAATGATTATCTAAATCAGCATGATGCATATGAATTATTGCTTCAGTTGGAGATGGCAATGGACATTTATGAAAACCACCCGGTACGGTGGACACGGCGCATGCTTAGTGCTATCACGTTGTTGGCAACATTTAATACTAACCGTGTTGTGCGTGAGTATCAAAGGAAATTATGGTCATATTCCTATAAACCGGATAATATTGGTCCATTTGTTCCGTAAGACAGAACGTGTGATGTCCTTGTGTCATATGTTATAATAATGTGTCCATATTACACGGATATGCTGAAATAATTGATATGATAACTGTTCATGGAGACACATCGCTTTCATCTGGAAGCATCTTATAAACCGGCCGGTGATCAACCGCAGGCGATTGATGCATTGGTTACCGGACTTATGCGTGGTGATCGCGCACAGATACTTCTTGGCGTGACTGGATCCGGCAAGACGTTTACGATTGCCAATGTTATTCACAAAGTGCAACGTCCAACGCTGGTGATCGCGCATAACAAAACGCTCGCAGCGCAACTCGCACAGGAATTCCGCACATTCTTTCCACGCAATGCGGTGGAGTATTTTGTGTCGTACTATGACTATTATCAGCCAGAGGCGTACGTGAGTGCGACGGATACATACATTGAGAAAGAAACGCAGATTAACGAGGAAATTGATCGTCTGCGTCATGCGGCAACAGCGGCAGTACTCACGCGACGTGATGTGATTATCGTGGCGAGCGTATCGTGTATCTATGGCCTCGGTTCACCGGATTTTTATCGCAAAGGCATGCTTGCGATAAGGCGGGGCGCAAGGTGTACACGTGGTGATCTCATCAAACAATTGGTTGATCTGCAATATATGCGTAATGATATTTTGACGCGTGGCCGTTTTCGTGTGCGCGGTGAGACGATTGAGATTGTACCGGCGGGTCAAGAGATCGTTGTGCGTGTTGAACTTTTTGGTGATGAGATTGATCGCATCAGTGAGCACAGTCTTGTGACGGGCGAGAAGTTGTGCGCACGTGATGAGGTCTTGATCTATCCTGCCAAGCACTTTATCGTGCCGGAAAAAATTATGGAGAACGCGCTTGCGGAAATTGAACATGATCTTGCAGTACGCGTAAAAGAACTGGAAACGGCCGGCAAGATTGTAGAAGCTGTGCGCTTGGAGCGACGCACGCGTCAGGACATCGCAATGATGCGTACAGTTGGTTACTGCAACAGTATTGAGAACTATTCTCGCTATTTGACCGGTCGTGCACCGGGCGAAGCGCCATATACACTCATTGATTACTTTCCCGACGATTTCCTCATGGTTATTGATGAGTCGCATGTAACGGTACCGCAAATTGGTGGTATGAGTGCCGGTGATCGTGCGCGCAAGGAAAATCTCATAAAGCACGGATTTCGCCTCCCGAGTGCGCTGGATAACCGACCGCTGACATTTGAGGAATTTGAAGCACGTATCAATAACGTGATCTATGTGAGTGCAACGCCGGGTGCGTATGAGCGCGTACAGAGCACGCAGATTGTTGAACAGATTATCAGACCAACGGGGCTTGTTGACCCGGATCTCATTGTGCGTCCGACGAGAACTCAAGTGAAAGATGTTATTAATGAAATTGAGACGGTTTTGAGGCGTGGCGAGCGTGCACTGATCACCACGTTGACCAAAAAGCAGGCGGAGGATTTAAGTGATTACATGACACAACATGCTATCAAGGCGGAATACCTGCACTCTGACGTTGATACGCTGGACCGTGTTGCGATTCTTGAGGATTTACGCAGAGGGACATTTGATGTTCTCGTTGGTGTGAACTTGTTGCGCGAGGGGCTTGATCTACCGGAAGTGTCGCTGGTTGCCATTCTTGATGCTGATAAGGAAGGGTTTTTGCGAAGTGAAACGTCACTCATTCAGATAATTGGGCGTGCCGCGCGTCATGTGCACGGACGTGTGATCTTGTACGCGGACACGGTAACAGGTTCGCTTAAACGGGCGATAGAGGAAACGAAGCGCCGGCGTGCAAAGCAGATAGCGTATAATAGAGAGAAAGGAATCACGCCACAGAGTGTTGCAAAAGGCATTAATTCTCTTATTGAG
The DNA here is from genome assembly GCA_027031495.1 of Candidatus Moraniibacteriota bacterium. Classification (GTDB taxonomy): domain Bacteria; phylum Patescibacteriota; class Minisyncoccia; order Moranbacterales; genus JALVQA01. The sequence continues at coordinate 38,243 of JALVQA010000001.1, read as the reverse complement.
CGTAAAGAAGAAAAAAGTGCTGTTGTGGAAGAATTTGCAACACTAGCGTCACTACAAAATATAACAGCTGTGATAAAAGCGAAAGAGAAAGAAATGAAAAATGCGGCACGCAAACTGCACTTTGAAGAAGCTGCAATTCTCCGTGATGAAATCCGTATGCTGAAAAAGATTGTGCGAGAAAAATAAAAATTGACAAAACACACTGCTGAAGTAGGATGAGAGGGAGTATTTATGTGATATACTGCAAGTTGCCAATTATAAAGGATATGCAATCAAAGCAACGAGGAATGCGCATGCGACGTATTACTCATAATACAATAAGAAGAACGTCACATACAGCACAAGTTGTTGCAGTTGGCGCATGGCGTGAATCATCACGCTTATGGCATCTTGCGCGCATATTCGTTCGTGACTATACAGCACTTTCTATCGTTATTGTGAGTGCGATTTTGGTTTCTCTACTTAATCTGCGCATTTATGCAACAGATGATAGTTTTATTGCGCGACTTTTTGGCGGTGGTGAATCGCGATATGTGCGTAATGTACATGTGCCAAAAACATCACGTAATCTTGCTTTTGCGCCCGTACCTGTTGCGCCGGCACATGGTACAAAACAAGAAGATAACACGTTGTCAAGTGGTGTGGAAGATGAGACAATGGCGTACGGTATCGCAAATGATACGAGCGCTGAAGCAATTGATGATGGTGGCATTAAGATCTATACAGTAAAAGAGGGTGATACGATTGCGCAGATTGCGCGTGATCATGGTGTAACGGTCGATACATTGTTGTGGGCAAATGAAATTGATGATGTTACGCGTATCAAACCGGGCGACACAATTATTATTCTCGCAACAAATGGTGTGCGTCACAAAGTTGTTAAAGGGGATACGGTTGAATCTATTGCAAAGAAGTATAAGGCAAGTTCCGATGCAATCATAAGTTACAACGGCCTACCTGCTAATGGTGAATTAAAAATTGGTGAGGAAATTATTGTGCCTGATGGCGTAAAGGAAGAGGTGGTAAAGCCAAAACCACGTACATCTTCAACGTTACAAAAAAGAACGTATACATCCATTAAAGTTGCGAAGCAGGTGGCAGTATCGCGATCATATTACGCACGTCCATTAGGTCGCTACGTGCGAACACAAGGGTTACATCGCACCAACGCTATTGATATGGCAGCGCCAGTTGGTACGCCAATCTATGCGGCTGCGTCAGGACGTGTGATTATTGCGCGTTATGGATGGAATGGTGGTTATGGAAATTATGTTGTTATTCAGCACCCAAACGGGACAAAGACACTATACGCACACGCAAGCAAATTGTATGTTAAGACGGGGCAAAAAGTAAAACGTGGGCAGCGTATTGCTGCAGTTGGGTCTACTGGACACTCAACAGGACCGCACCTGCATTTTGAAGTACGTGGCGCACGTAATCCATTTTAATTGGTATTGCAAACATGTACAGAAACATTGCAATTCTTGCAAGAGTCTTTTATAATGAAGGTATCCATTTTGCGCGTCGTGCGGATATAAAAAAATAAAACATTACATAAAGTATGACAAAGGAAAAGAGATCATTTTTTGAGAAATTAACGGGTGCATCACACACTCTTGATAACACTGATACGCAGACATCAATGCCGGTGTATTCCGAGGAAGAGGAAACTGCAATGCCGATGCAACAACAATCACAGCAGGCACAGTCACCACAGGATTGGTCAACATCGGAAATTGCACAAAACGATGCGGAAGGACAATTGACGATTGATGTGTATCAAACGGATAACGATATCGTGATAAAATCAACAATCGCTGGTGTAAAGCCGGAGGATCTCGACGTTGCAATTAACAACGACATGGTGACAATTAAGGGAGAGCGCCGTCAAGAAGAGGTTGTTGAAGATGAGAATTATTATTATCAAGAGTGTTATTGGGGCTCGTTTTCACGCAGTGTTGTTTTGCCTGTGGATGTTGTTGTTGAGAAAGCGGAGGCATCCCTAAAAAATGGTATTTTGACGATACGTCTGCCGAAGGCACAAACGAACAAAGTAAAGAAGATACAGGTACGTGGTTTTTAGCAGTGGTAGTATTGTTTACTTTGAAAGACCATGTGCAAACATGGTCTTTGTATGTTGGTGAATATAGGGCACAAACTTATGAATGCGTATAAAAGATGGATAAAATATGCATATGTGTATATAACGCTTTGTGGAGCATTTGTGTTTGCGTACACAGCTGTGGCAGATGAAATAAAAAGTGATGATGTGCCGCAACATATTCGTGATCATGAGAAGTATGTCTATTTTGTTATAAATGATAGTGAGAGCATTAAACTTCTTCGGAAAGACTTTAATGAATGGTTTACTATAGAAACAGTACTAACAGTGGATCCGTCGTATCGTAGCGAATTGGAAAATATGCGTTATGCTGATACGTGTCCCACATACCATCCTGGATGTCGTTTCTTGCAGTCTTCGCGTTTTGCGCATCATGTGCGCAAAAAAGAACGTATTGTTGTGCGCACGGATGATATTCGCCGTTTTGTAAAGCGTATTGCGCAAGATTTTTATCAGCCGCCAACTGATGCACGTTTTCAGATGGAAAACGGGCGTGTTGTTGCGTTTAGTACACATCGTAATGGAAGAGAGGTTCTTATTGATGAAAGTGTTGAAATCATCGCATACTACGCACAGAGCGCTCTTGGGGGCACTGCGCCGGAAACAATCGTGCTACCATCACGTACGGTTGCACCAAAATTTACAATAGAAGACGTTAATGATTTAGGCATTCGCGAGCTTATTGGCGAAGGACGTTCAAATTTCGCCGGCTCACCGGCGGCGCGGATTCACAACATTAAGACGGCGGCAGCGCGTTTTAATGGCGTTATTCTTGCGCCGGGAGAAGAGTTGTCATTTGTTAAAATTTTAGGGCCAGTTGATGGGACGACGGGCTATGCAAAAGAACTTGTCATAAGGGACCATCAGACCAAACCGGAGTACGGTGGTGGCATCTGCCAGGTGTCTACAACACTCTTTCGCGCGGCGGTTTTGACAGGGCTGGAAGTAACGGAACGTCACAATCATTCCTATCCGGTGAAATATTATCAGCCGACCGGTTTTGACGCAACGGTCTACATCCCACGACCGGATTTGCGTTTCAAAAACAATACAAAACATCACATCTTGTTGCAAAATTTTATTGATGGCACAGAACTTGTTTTTCGTATCTACGGCACAAAGGATGAACGTCGTGTAGAAGTAAAAGGTCCATTTGTGACGGAAAAGAAGCAGGATGGATCAATGAAGACATACCTTACACAGAAAGTGATAGCTGCCGATAGGAGTGTGATAATTGATGATGTGTTCTATAGCAATTATAAATCGCCACGTGACTATCCACACCCCGGTGATGTGGCACGTCAAAAACTCACGACAAAGCCAAAGGACTGGTCTAAGAAGCAGTGGGCGGCATACAAAGCATCACATGGTTTGTAAAAATTTCGTGTTCTGTGTAGTGCGAAATCATAAAAAAATCCCAGGTAAAAGCCTTTACCTGGGATGTTAAAAAGTGAGAGAGTTACATTAATTTGCGCGCGTGTAGAGACGCGTCGTCGTGCGGTGGTAGCCGTCCTGTAATGCCGTCCTCTCCTCATCCGACATCTCTGTCGGGTCATCTTTTGGCCAGAGCACCTCAAAAGCAACTGTCTGGTCGATATACTTGTTAGGAATCTGAGCAAGTACTTCTTCCGCAGTCGGCGCAAATAGTGGCAGTGTTCCAAGTTGTGTACGGGGAAGTTCATGATATGTTATGATTTCTTCAAAACATACAAGCCCTGTAGCATCCCCCTCAGCCTCCGGTATGAAAGTAAATATTTTTTTCGGTCCCGTCTTTTTGATATAACAGAGCGTGCCAGTATTATCGCGTGTTGGCATTTTTTTTGCATCACTTTGGCGCTCTTCAAGAGCTTTTGCCCGTCCGTATTCGTCAATTTCGACTATTGTAATCCGCATTGGTCGCATATGCATAACAATAAGGATCTTTTTATACCATTTATGAAGTTCGTCCTGTGAAACGTTCGGGATGTAGGTTTTATCAGACATGATGGTTCTCCTGCCGGTTGTGAATGTGCAAAGCGCTAGAAGAAATAGCGCATGCTAAGTATAATGGCGGCACACCTTTTTGTCAACAAAAAGAGAATTCCCTTGATGAAAACGCACATACCTTGGAAGTATGCGCGATGGTGGATGTCTGTCTTGTGCACCCGGAGGGACTCGAACCCCCGACCCTCTGGTCCGAAGCCAGATGCTCTAATCCACTGAGCTACAGGTGCTTTTACGTGACGTGTTCACTGTTGCAATTGTCGCGCAAAATACAAATTTCGTCAATGCTCGTACGTGAATGGTTTTTTGATGTCCTATGTGAATGCATATTTCATAAACCTATGATGCGGCGAACAATCTGATTCGCGTATTGGTATAGCTAGCGGTGATGCGTGTTTTGAGAAAAGATAGTGTCCAGTGCCATATAAGTGCCGACAGTAACCGTCCCGATGACATCCCAACCGAAAAATATGTAGGGAGGCACACCCATGAAAGTGCCATGAGGGTAGTGCCATGCGCCCATACTTACGGCCGTAATTTCACCAATCATGCCAAATACAAAGGCGGTGATACCAACAAGTGCAAGCGGCACACTTCGCATAAACCATACGTAAATAATATCAATGATAAAAAATGACCCTGCAAGAAGTGGGATATTATGGGAAAGTGTTGCCAGCGCCAATAACGCACTGCAAAGGGCGAGTGTTGTTGCTGCCAACTGCGCGAGACCATGTCGTGGGCGGTAATAAGAAAGGAGTGGATGCGTCCGTGTGGCGTTGCTGATAGCCTTAAAGAGGTTGATAAGCATACATGCGACGGCAGCCCAAAGCGCGGGAACGTAAAGTGGAATTATAGCGCCATGCACGCTACTATAACGCCATAAATTATGTGCTATAAAATAATAGTCTTGTAGTGTGCCGAGTGTGCCAACGCTTAGAGCAACAATAAACATCTTAACACTGCGAAAATATAGTATGTAGCAGAGTGTTACTCCGGCAATAATGAGTGTTGCAAGCGCATCATGCGCCCACAGATTCCATATGACAAGGTGCACGATCACCGGCATTAAAAAAGAGACAAGAATAACTGTTGTGTTGGAAGTGTTTTTGTAATAAGGAGTCATATGTTTTTAGAGGAAAAGTGCAAGAAGAATACCGATGTAAAGCAATGCCGGCACGGTAAGCCATGCAAGAACTTTGTACGGCGAAACAGAATATTTTTCATCAATATGGTGTGTAGTGAGTTTGTATATAATGTATAGTGCAAGACATAGGACAATAGTAACACTTATAAATGCCGGCAAGGTAAAGGTATGAGAAATGAATAGTGGCATATAAAAAATGGCACTGATGGCCAGCGTTGCAAACCATATTGTCGTACGCGTGCCAAAAAGTACTGGAAGTGTATAGACTTTATTGGCACGATCACTATCAATGTCTTTGATGTCCTTGAGCGGAATAATAAAGCTAAAAATTACAATCGCAAAGATAATTTGCCATAGCGTATAGGGGTAAGTAATAGCAAAATTATAACGCTGTATTGTTGCATAGAATCCCATAAATATCATAATTTGTATGCTTAAACCGCCAAGGAGTGTTGCAATAAAAGGTATGCGCTTGAGGCGAAGCGGTGGTGCATTGTATATGTGATTTACGGCAATAAAAGTACAGCACAAAAGAAATGGCGTGGTGCCAAGAGTGTACGCGAGAATAAGTGCTATCAAATTGGCAGTTAATGCAAAAGTGCGATACGTTTTTATATCAATAATCTGACGTGGGAGTGGTCGTTGAGGGTTTGTAATACTATCAATGGCAATGTCATAAATATCGTTTGTTATACACGATGCTGTCCATGTAAAGTAGGCGATGCTTATGCCAATTAAAGATAATGGCGCAATTGTCGCGATATCGGTGTAGATATAGATTGTTTTGTGAACAGCGTAAAGCGCAACGCCGACACCGATTGTAAAAGCTATCGAAAAAAGGAAAAATTGCGGCATGCGGACACTTGTAGCAACTATTTTTATATGTGTGAGAGTATATGGATGACGCATAGGTTAATGCTGTATTAATGAATGCTTTGCAGAGCGTTGCCACCACCGCATTACGAGAGGTGAACTAAGAATAGTATATGTCTCTGCAATAATAAGCCCCGTGCTCCCCCACGAAAAGTAAATAAATAGCGGTAGACCAAAAATTGTATCAGTATTGTAATGCCATACACCAAGCGCAACACTTGTTATTTCACCAACGATCGCGCCACCGAGAATTGTGCTAAGAAAGAGTATGGTGGCGGCTTTATGCTCCATGTGATGCATCTTTACAATTTGTGCAATTTTGATGCCTATCAGCAGTATTGTTGCAAGGGCAATGTCATGCCACGCAAACACAAGCACCGAGAGAGATATGCCACCAAAGATTAACAACCATGTAACTTGAGCGTATAGTTCGTTATGTGTACGTGCCCGTGGCATTTTTTCGTGTGTTATGTTGCGCGCGAGTTTATACATACTTGTTGCGATGATGCCAATATTGCCCCATACGCTCAAAAGAAAAACGGGGACGCCATAAAACGTTGGCATTGTATAAGTCCAAATGCCGATGGTGACGGCAAGTATTTCTGTTGCCGTCATTGCAACAGCTGTTAAGAGATAGACCGCTATAATGCGAAAATCATGGAACAGACGAAGAAGTATGGCACCACCCGTAAATGTAAGTGCAAATACGAGCCATGGCATGCGCCACAAAAACCACACGGTCACACAGTTTAGTATGGTGACGGCAATGAGTGTGATGGTGATATATTTGCGTGATGCCATAAAATAGTGATTATTGTGAATATATACATTCATTATTTTATCATAATGTTATGTAGGTTTTTTAAACCATGTTTTCATCCTTGCATCTAACGTATCATATTTTTCTACATCATCTTTATTGCTCAGAGTATTAGTGCAATTATATTACATCACCTGAATATGTGCGTGGAATCACATTTTTGGTATACTAATGTAAGTAAGTGGTGTGCTGTGTGCATACTGTTTACAATTCCGCGAAAGTGGAGGATAATCAATGTGTAAAATGTTTTATTAATGAGCGTGCGTGGCATTTGCAAAAAATGATGCGTTCTCTCATATAAAAAAGTATGAATGTTACAGTATATTCTACGCCAACATGTCCATACTGCGACATGGCAAAGAAATTTCTTGATGACAATAATGTGACATATACGTCATATGATGTGTCAACAGATCAAGCAAAAGCTGAAGAGATGGTGCAGAAGTCCGGACAAATGGGCGTGCCGGTAATCGTTGTTGAGAAAGATGGAAGCGAAGAAGTGATTGTTGGTTTCGATCAAGGAAAATTGACGAGCCTTCTCGGTCTCTAGTGATATAAACAGCAGTGATTGTACTGTTTTGTATGATCACTGTCTTTATATCAGTATGGTACTAAAAAGTAAATAAAAAAATATTATGACAACGCAAGGTGTGTACGATATCGTTATTATTGGCGGTGGTCCCGGTGGGGTGGCAGCTGGTGTTTATGCAGCACGCAAACAGATGAAAGCGGTGATTATCACAGATCGCTTTGGTGGACAGTCTACGGTGAGTGCATCAATAGAAAATTGGATTGGTGAAGTTTCCATAAAAGGTACTGAGCTCGCAGAGAAACTTGAGAAGCATATTCGCGCGCAGGAAGGTGATATAGAAATTATGCATCCGCATCGCGCAGAGGGTGTTGTAGCAAACGATGACGGTACATTTGCCGTTACGATAGATGATGGTACGGTATACACAACCAAAATAGTACTTGTGGTAACGGGAGGACGTCATCGTCATCTCAACGTGCCGGGAGAGGAGAAATTTAAAGGGCGTGGCGTTGTGTACTGTTCAACATGTGATGCGCCAATGTTTCGCGATAAAGATACAGCTGTTGTGGGTGCTGGCAATTCTGGTCTTGAGGCCGTGGAAGATCTCTTGCCATGGGCAAAGCATATTACGCTCATCAGTAACAATGATAAAATCACAGGTGATCCGGTAACGTTTGAGCGTATTATGGCATCCGGGAAAGTGGATGTATTGTACAATGCACTGACAACAGAGATCATTGGCGACATGATGGTGACAGGACTTAAGTACAAGGATAGTGTTACCGGTGAAGAGAAGGAGCTTGCAACGCAAGGTGTCTTTGTTGAGATCGGTGTTGTGCCAAATACGGAAATAGTAAAAGATCTCGTTGCAACGGATGATTATGGACATATCATTGTAGATTACAAGAACGGTGCAACAAGTGTACCAGGCATTTTTGCAGCAGGCGACGTGACGCAGCAAATTTATCGCCAGAACAATATTGCGGCGGGTGATGCGATCAAAGCAACGCTTGCAGCGTATGATATGGTGCGTACACAGTAGAGTACATTATGGCGGAGATAACGATTTACATTGGCGCTGCACATCGTGGTTTTGCGCGTAAGGAGCACATCAAAACATGGCTCGTGCGCAATGGCTACCATGTTGTTGATTGTGGTGCATCGGTTTATGATGCAGACGATGACTATCCCGACTACGCGCAGGCAGTCGCGCGACGTGTTGCGATCGATACTAATGCACGTGGCATTGTAATTTGCGGTAGTGGTGTTGGTGTCTGCATTGCAGCAAATAAGATTGATGGTATACGTGCCGGTTTGGCATTGTCACCAGCGCACGTACGTGACGCAACACAGCATGACCATCTCAATATGTTATGTCTCAGTGCGGACTATATGACAGACGATGAAGCAAATGCGTGTGTTCGTGCATTTTTGGAGACATGCTATTCACAAGAAGAACGTCACGTGCGTCGTGTGAAAAAGATTACAAAAACTCATAAAACATAAAGAATATGATTGTTATTCCAGCAATTCTTACGGAAACAAGTGATGACGCGCTTGCAGAAATTGAGCAACTGAGAGGGAAGGCGCAGTGGTTGCAGATTGATGTTATGGATGGCACAATGACACCGGATGAGACATTCGATCTTTTTGAACTTGCCGGTGAACTTGATGATTTTGACGTAGAAGTGCATCTTATGGTTGATGACCCCGTGCAGTATTTGCAGGCGTGTGCGGCGGTTGGTGCGCGTCGCGTTTACATTCATCCGGAACCGTTAGAAAGTGTGACGGATGTTTTTGATGTAATGAGTGAATATGATTTTGCACGTGGGCTTTCCATTGCACCACAGACAGCGATAGAGCAAATCTTGCCATATATTGACGAACTTGATGCTGTGCAGGTTATGACGGTTGAACCCGGTGAGCAGGGACAACGTTTTATGCCGGAGATGTTGGAGAAGGTGAGTGATCTTAAAAGTGATCTCCCATCGTTGTGGGTGGCGGTAGACGGCGGTGTTAACACGCAGACAATTGCGCGCGTGTGTGAGGCCGGCGCCGATGCCGCCGGCGTTGGCAGTGCGATCAGTAGCGCTACAGATCCGGTAGCTGCATTGATAGCATTACAAAAAAAGACAGTATGTACATCATAAAATATCGTTTATGGAAAAGTATATTCATCACAGGGAAACACGAAGAACATCGTCACAAGAACAACGTATTGATGAAGATCTTCTTTTAGAGTGGTTGACGGCAGCATATGAAGCAGATGCTGTTGTGCAGGAGGAGTTGCGCAAAGGTCTACGCGTTCTGGAAGAACAATATGCAGATTGGATTAAAGAGAAGGAAAAAAATACAAAATACTATAATTTTTTTGAGGACCCTGCTTATGTGCGAGTACGCACCGTTGATAAAGCGCTAGATGAGCGATGCGATGATGCCGCTTATGTATTGAGAGTAGTTGCAACATATTGCGGTGAAGATGTTGCAGAGCGCCTACGCGAAACACAACACACGCATGTTTGGGTGCTCGAGTTGCCAGAAGGAACAGAAACGATGCTGCCGAAGCTACCACCAGGCTATTTGTATAAAGGCGGGGCCGCACGCACAATGTTGATGTATGCACTTGGTTTGAAAGCGGTGCCACCACGAGACCTTGATATCGTTGTTGAGAAAGGTGTTGGCAATAGTGAAGAACGTGCAGAGATTGCGCGCACGTATATGCCGGATGACTATAGAAATGGTTATGGTGTAGAAGAGTTGGAGAAAAATTACTTTGATACACGTGATTTTACAGTTAATGAAGTGCTATGTACGGATAAAAAAGTGATTGCAACACAACAATGTCTTCTTGATACAGTGCGTAATATCGTGCGTATAGCAGATTATGAAAGAAAGGAACGCTTTCGTGGAAGAGGCGACTATTATGTCAAGCCAAAATTATTAGCAAAGGCACTGCGTTTTTTGGCGCAATGGCAGGAAAGTGGCTACGCTGCAACATTTGCTAATGCGGAAGCGGTACGATGGATTGGTATTGATGCGTTTCATATGGCGTTGCATCTAGATCGTGCTTTACAGAGTGGTCATGCTGTGGCACAGCAGTATGTGAATAAGCTACAAGAAATGAAACAAATTCCACAAGATCTTAATACGCCAGCAAAACTACGCAAGGCGCTAGAAGCAAAATTATCCGATTTTGTCTTTGCGTCAGAGACACCAGAGCAATATGCGGCAGAGCGCGTACTTAGTTTATGGGAAGATTATGAGGATGAAGCAATCGGACCTGTGCGTGCAGGTATGCGCAAAACGCAAAAGAAGCGCGAAAGAAAAATGAGTAGACGCTATTTTTAGTACGACGATACTCGATAATAAAAGGGATTTATGATACAAGTTAAAAGCATAAATACGCCAACAGTCTTCGTCATCTTCGGTATCACCGGCGATTTGTCGCGACGGAAGTTGTTGCCGGCACTTTTTGATTTGCACCAAAAAGGTTTTTTACCAACAACATTTCGCATAATTGGTATTGGGCGGTCTACATATACAGATGAAGCATTCCGTGCATATGTACATGATGTCATTGCTGAAAAACACGGTCACAATGTTGATACGAAAGCCTTTGTGTCGTGTATACACTATCAGCGTGGTGATTTTACAGATGCGCACGCGTACCGCGATATTGCACAACGTCTTATTGCAATTGATGATACGATCGGGCAATGCACAAACAAGTTGTTTTACCTTGCTATTGCACCAGTTCATTACAAAGGCGTTCTTATAAATCTTGCACATAGTGGTTTGACCATCCCATGCTCATCAGATACGGGGTGGACGCGCGTGTTGATTGAAAAGCCGTTTGGAAGCAATATCACGACCGCTGCGGAGCTGGATGTGCTGTTGGGGCGACTATTTCGTGAAGAACAAATCTTTCGCATTGATCACTATCTTGCGAAGGAAACAATCCAAAACATATTAACCTTTCGCTTTTCTAACACACTTTTTGAGCCGACGTGGAATGCACGCTACATTGAACGTATTGAGATGACCCTTGCCGAGCAAATTGACGTTGGGACGCGCGGTGCATTTTATGACGGCATCGGAGCATTGCGTGACGTAGGTCAAAATCATATGCTACAGACCATTGCGACGCTTATGATGGACCATCCTGGTACGTTGGATGCCGCCGCAATCCGACGTGAACGTACGGCAATTCTCGAGCGCATGGCGATACGCCTGCCGCTGACAGAAAATGTTGTGCGTGCACAGTATGACGGCTATCGCAATGTAGATGGTGTTGCACCGGATTCGCAGACAGAAACATTTTTCCGTATCACATTTGAAGTAAACGCCCAACGATGGCGTGGTGTACCGATTACTATTACTAGTGGCAAAGCACTTGCGTGTAAATATACGGAAGTGAAAGTGTTTTTTGCAGAAGCTGTGCCATGTTTCTGTGCGCATACACATAAAGAACACCGGCATCAGAACATCATCACATTTCGCATTCAACCACACGAAGGTATTGACATGACATTTTTTGCTAAGAGACCCGGTCTTGGCGGCGACATTGAGCCACGACAATTCAGTTTTGACTATCGTGAGACATATAATATTAGCGAACCGGATGCATACGAGAAAGTTCTCTTTGATTGCATTCGCGGTGATCAGACACTCTTTGCATCTACAGCAGAAGTGATGGCAACGTGGCGATTTGTTACGCCGATCTTAGAGGCGTGGCACGCATTGCCACTACACATTTATGCATCAGGTAGCACGCCGGAGGAGATTATAACACATAATGTACGTAAGCATTAAAGAATAAAATAGATGACACTTGGATATATTGGATTAGGAAAAATGGGGCGCAACATGGTTACACGCCTCATGGAAAAAGGGCATGAAGTTGTTGCTTTTGATCCTGATGCAACGGCGCGTGCGCGGACGGTGGCGGCAGGGATCATGGTTGTTGAACGACTCGCCGATGTGCTCGTGGGCACACCGGGTACGCGCACGGTATGGTTAATGGTGCCGCATACGGTTGTTGATGATGTGCTTATGGAACTCATGCCACATTTAGTGCCGGGTGATACGGTCATTGACGGTGGCAATAGCAACTATAAGGAAACGATACGTCGTGCAAAAACCCTTGCTAATCAAGGCATCCTCATGTTGGATGTCGGTACCAGCGGTGGTCCGGAGGGTGCGCGCACAGGTGCATGTCTGATGATCGGTGGGTCGCGTGATGTGTACGAGAAGCACGTGTCACTATTGCGAGACATTGCAGCACCGGATGCATACGGGTATATGGGGTCATCGGGCGCAGGGCATTTTGTTAAGATGGTGCATAATGGTATTGAATACGGTATGATGCAGGCGATCGCTGAAGGATTTGCTGTAATGAAAGCGGCACCGTTTAATATTGCTTTGACGGAAGTGGCGCGCGTCTATAATCATCGCAGTGTCATTGAGTCGCGGTTGATACAATGGCTTGAAGATGCTTTTCGCGCATATGGCGAAGATCTTGCAGATATTAGTGGTAAAGTTAGTCATAGTGGTGAGGGTCTTTGGACGGTGCAGACGGCGAAAGAACTTGGCGTAGATGTGCCAGTGATTGAAGATAGTCTTCGTTTTCGTGAAGAATCGCAAAAACACCCGAGTTATACGGGGCAAGTGGTCAGTGCTTTACGTGGACAATTCGGCGGGCATCCAGTGGCGCGCACGGATGAAGAAAACTAATATAAATAGTGTATGAAAACAGTCATTGCACAGGATGCGGCAGCAGCAGCGGCGCATGCAGCAGAGGCATTGCATCACGCACTTTTGCAGTCACACACGCACGCAATACTGTTACTGCTTTCCGGCGGATCGGCGCTGGCGCTTTTGCAACGCGCACCAAAAGACGTGGTGTGGGAAAATGTCACAATCGGTGTTGTGGATGAGCGCTACCGCGCTGACAAGGATGATCGTAATGATATTGCTGTTCGTACAGCAATACTAACTAAACACGCATGTGCCAGTGGGGCACATTTTGTGAGTATTGCACATAGTGCGCCAACGCGCACAGATGCGGCGCGTCGTTATGAAGAAGTACTCCATACGTGGCATAACATACACAAAGATGGTGTTGTTGTTGCGTTGCTTGGTATAGGGCCGGATGGACATACAGCTGGAATTATGCCATTTCCAGAGGATCCACAGATGTTTGCACAGTTATTTGATAATCCGCAGCGCGATGTTGTGGGCTATGATGCAACAGGAAAAAACCCATTTCCTGAGCGCGTGACACTAACAATGACATACTTGCGCGCGCGAGTTAACCATGCGATTGTGTATGCGTGTGGTATACAAAAACGTACTGCGCTCAGTCGCGTACTGGCCCCAGATGGAACCTTAGCTCAAACGCCAGCACGTATCATGCGCGAGATGAGAGATGTACATCTTTTCACGGACATTCACCTCACGCTATCTCACAAATAAATGTGTTATACTTCTTATAAGAAAAACATCATTTAAAGTTGATTGCGTATGAACAATAACATATCTATAGAAAAGTGTCTTGATTATTATATAGACGCTCTCAAAAAATACGATGACTTTGAGGGACGCGCAACACGAGAGCAGTATTGGTGTTTTATTCTTATAAATCTTGGTGTAGCAGTTTTGCTCGATGTAATATCACTCTTTTCTCTTGGTATTCCTCTACTGTACGTGTGCAGCATAGTTTTATCTATACCGGCTATTGCGATTACTACACGGCGCCTACATGATCTTGGCAAAAGTGGGTGGTTGCAACTTGCAGTTTTTATTCCTGTAGTGGGGATCTTGTGGTTATTGTGGCTTCTCACGCAACCAGGCATCACACAAAAAACAACCGCAAAAGAAAATAATTAATTATCACGGGTATTTGTAACTGCGCCACCGTGATTAGCTTGTGCTGTTTTGCGTAATATTTCAACATGCTCTTGACAGAGTATGTTATTTTTGACAGTATAGAAAGCGTCTTTAACAACTGAGTAGCCCCATGGAGGTGGGGAAAAATGAAACATCTAATCGCTTTCTTCCTGGTCTTTGTCTTTTCCGAGTCGGTGTTCGCAGGCGAGAGCGTGGGCGAACGGCTCGATCTGACAACCCACACGGTGGGTATCACCGCGCTGGCGCTATTTACATTCGCCTATCTACTAGTGATGGCGGAGGAGTTTACGCACCTGCGCAAGTCCAAGCCGGTCATTATCGCAGCAGGGGTGATCTGGGCGCTGATCGGTTGGATCTATACGCAGCACGGCATGTCGGAGGTCGCCGAAGCGGCGGTGCGGCACAATCTGCTGGAATATGCCGAGCTGATGCTCTTTTTGCTTGCGGCGATGACATATGTCAACGCTATGCAGGAGCGGCGGGTATTTGATGCGTTGCGCTCGTGGCTGCTGCAGCATCGCTTCAGCCTGCGAGCGCTATTCTGGACAACCGGTGCACTGGCATTCGTCATCTCACCGGTGGCGGACAACCTGACCACAGCGCTCTTGATGGGTGCGGTGGTGCTGGCTGTCGGTGGCGAGAATGCGCGTTTTGTCACCCTCTCCTGCATCAATATCGTTGTTGCTGCCAATGCCGGGGGCGCGTTCTCACCTTTCGGCGACATCACCACGTTGATGGTCTGGCAGAAGGGGCTGGTGGACTTCTGGGGCTTTTTCGCCCTTGTTGTCCCGGCACTGGTTAACTGGCTCGTCCCGGCCGGGATTATGTCGTTTGCGGTACCGAAGGCATTCCCGCACGGCAATGACGTGGCGACCGTGCATATGAAGCGCGGCGCCAAGCGCATCATGATGCTGTTTGTGGCGACGATTGCCACGGCGGTGTCATTTCACCAGGTCTTGGGCCTGCCGCCGGTCATCGGCATGTTGACAGGTTTGGGGTATCTGAAGTTTTTTGGATACTACCTGAAACAGACCGAAAGCCGTCGTGCAGTGGCCGGTGACGGTCAAACTGGTGATATTGTGCCGTTTGATGTTTTCGCCAATGTGGCTCGGGCGGAGTGGGATACGTTGCTGTTCTTCTACGGCGTGGTGCTCTGCGTCGGGGGCCTCGGGTTCATCGGCTACCTCAGCATGGTGTCAGAGCTGATGTACACCGACCTGGGCGCGACCAGCGCCAACATCGCCGTCGGCGTGCTGTCGGCCATCGTCGACAATATTCCCGTCATGTTCGCCGTGCTGGCGATGAATCCCGACATGTCCACCGGCCAGTGGCTGCTGGTCACGCTGACAGCGGGTGTCGGTGGGTCGCTGCTTTCCATCGGCTCTGCCGCCGGGGTTGCGCTGATGGGGCAGGCGCGCGGCAAGTACACCTTTTTCGGGCATCTCAAGTGGACTCCGGCGATCGCTGCCGGCTATGTCGCCAGCATCGCGGTCCATTTCCTCGTCAATCGCGCACTATTCTGACGCGCGGTTGATGAGCCTTGGCGTTGCAGGGTTCGCATACCCCGCAGCGCCGTTTTTTTTATCTCACAGCATGTTGTCACCTGAGTTTATCTTAGGGTCTCAGGCAAGAAAGTTTGTCACCCTGAATTCATTTCAGGGTCTTTCCCAAAAACACCGGGGTCCTGAGACCTGCCTGCCGGCAGGCGGGTAAACTCAGGATGACAGGAAAATAGCGTCATCCCGAACTTGATTCGGGATTCCGGAGACATGAGATGAGACTCTGAGATAAACTCAGAGTGACAACTAAGAAACATGAGGTCCTGAAATAGGTTCAGAGCGATGATGATGCAGTGCGTTTCAGGAAATAATGCACGGGCATGGGTTGACATAAATCAGGAGTGTGTTAGAAATACTGTACCTTGCGGTGCTGGCACAGATGGGTGTCAGTGCTGTGCAAGGTAACCAAACCGTGGAGGGATAACGATGCGGTTTTTTCTTTTTTCTTTAACATTCCTTCTCGCCGGCCTGGCCGGCTGTGGCGACGGTGGTGTAACGCTATTGCCGCCGCCGGATGAGGCGATGACTACGGCAACGACAACGCCGGCGCCGGCGACTGCCAGCATAAACGGTGTGGAATCATACACACCGGATGGCCGGGGGCGCCGTGTGGTGCGCCTGGCGGGAAACACTGCTGATGGCCAGCAACCACGTCAGTTCCTCCTGCCAGGGATAGACGAGGAAGAGGTATTGGAAAACATCGCCGTTGGCTGGGGCATAACCGACGCAGTCGGTCTGTGGCCCGGCGATGAGTCCATCACCGATGCGACGTGCACAGTTAGCGTCGCAGTCTCTCCGGAGACGGAGAGTGTAACGCTGACAACGGAGACGTGGCTCTATTTTGATACTCACGTCTCCTTTAGTGCACTGGTACGCTTTGCGCCGGTCGCACTTGGAGACCCGCTGTTGAAGCCGACAGCATCTGACATCCACACCACGGTCTTGCACGGTGTGGATGTGCGGAGGTATGAGGAGAGTGGCGGCGTCATCGCCACCCTGAATACCAATTCTGCTGTCGGTTTTCAGCAGCAGGTTACGTTGCCGCTGGATGTGGCGACAACGCAACCGCTGGACCCCTGCATGGCAATGGATGCCACAATTCCACAGCTGCGCTTGGACGTGGCTGCGAAGCAGGGTAAGATTGTTGTCCATGGATTGGATGACTGGTCGGCAGTTGCGGCGATTGACCGCGACACGCTGGATGTGCCGGACAACCTCATCGTGTATGAGTTCCAGGTAGACGCGTTCTGCCTGGTAACTGACTATGGCGAGGTCTGCCAGCCGCACGAAGATGGTGTTGCCATCTTTGATAAGCTGGCCGGCACCAACCCGCTCTCATGGCAGGCAATGCAGACGATGCAGGGACTGCCATTTGCCGAGTGGGCCAATCCGGCGTCCGGCATCCGGTTCACGATGCAAATGGAGATTTCCATTTATGCATGTGAGCCGGGATTTGGCCTCATCGCAGCGCCGTGCGAGTGGCACGACGGCATCCGCGTTGGTGTACAGCCGTTCTTTGAGAAGCTGTACACTGACGATGAGGTCGGCGCCACGACCTTCTGGTGGCGAGGAATGTCACCGAAGGATATTCTCTTTTAGAGCATGATGCTCGCCCCCGGGGCGTGTAGTGTAGTAACATATGCACTGCACCCTCCGGGGTTTTTCTTTTTCCATCATATTCTCTCGGGAGCGCCGGGGGAGCGCATGGCGTGTGGTATACTGACAATGAGCATAATTTGCTAGCATACTACGTTATGACACACCACTACGAAATTGAGATCAAAAGTTTACTGGGAGACAAAGGGAGCGCAAATGCATTTAAGAAGAAATTGCTGGATAGTGCATACCGTACGGATTTGGTTAGTGTGAACAAACAGCTCAATCACTACTTCACCGGTGCGGTTGATGTGGAAGCATTGGAGAAGCAGATTGCACCGCTCGTAGCACCAGAGCATCGTGCGCGACTTGCGCGGATCTTGCGTGAGGGGAGAAACCACAGCATCCGCACGCGGCAGCGCGATGATGAGGTGCTGTTTGTGGTCAAGGCGGCGATTGACGACACAACGAGTGCAAACGGCATTGCGCGCATGGAGTTTGAGGAACCGGTGGACGTGTCGCTGGACGAGTTGGATGAGCGGGTGTTGGCAGCGGGGCTGGAGTACCAGGCAAAGTGGTCGCGCGAGCGCGAGGAGTACACGTGTGGAGACGATGTGCACGTGTGCCTGGACCGCAATGCCGGGTATGGGTACCTGGTGGAGTTTGAGCGGGTTGTTCCTGAGGGTGAGGACGTGGACGCAGTGCGCGAACAGTTGCGCGCGCTGATGGCGGAGTTTGGACTGGGAGAGTTGCCGCAGGACCGCCTGGGGCGGATGTTCGCGTACTACAACGAGCACTGGCGCGACTACTACGGTACCGACAAAGTATTTGTAATTGAGTAAAGAAATAATGCTATGAGTTTTGAAAAAGGACTTCAACAGGCTGATGTTAACGCATGTCAGGAGCAGCAAGATTCTAAGAAGGAATTGTTGCAAGGCGTCTCGGTAGAGGTTGTGGATAGTCGCAACCCGACAGCTGACATTAATTTTAACATAGATTCTTTTGTGGAAGATTTTTTGTCGCGCTTAGCATGTGCACGCAATCCAAAAAGGTTTTATAGGGAGCAAAAATGGGTGTCGAATAAATATGGCAAGCTCTTTCAATTTGCTACAGCAGAGTCTGATGATATGGTAGAAATTGCTCGTGATGTAACGGATATTCGCATAGAAGTTACAAATTTACAGAGAAAAATGGTAAATGGGGTCGTCCGAAAGACAATTGTAAATATTTATTTCCTGTTATCTAATGATCGTCACGCATCAATGACACTTATCTTTGATGAGGATGGCAGATATGCTTCTTCTGCACCACCAATTATTAAGGATAATAATCAGGAGAGTGTGCAAGAAGGAAATATGTTGGATAGCGCTAACAAACAAATAGTAAAAGAATAATGTTTCTCTCAGATACAGATATTGCCGCGGCGGTGGAGGACGGGTCAATCACGATTCGGGATTTCGACCGCGCGCGGCTGCAGCCGGCAAGCTATGATGTGCTCTTGGGCAACAAGTTTGTCGTGACGGATCCGCATACGGCACAGGCAATTGACCCGGTCAATGCGGTGTACCCCAAGACGCGCGAAGTGGAGGTGCCGGACGGCGAGGCGTTTGTGCTGCACCCGCGCGCGACGGTGCTGGGGACGCTGAAGGATTTTGTCGGCTCGGAGGAGTACCTCATCCAGATTTCCGGCAAAAGCTCGCTGGCGCGCATCGGGCTGGTGGTGCACAACACCGCCGGCATCATCAATCCCGGGCACTACCTGCACATCACGCTGGAGCTCGCCAACTTCAACATCGTGCCGATGATCCTGCGCCCGGGGATGGCGATTGCGCAGCTGACGTTCTCCAAGCTCTCGTCACCGATTACGCAATCCTACGCGCAGACGGGTTGCTTTAATGGTGACAACTGGAAGAAAAATTTTAATCCGGATAAGAAGTAGATATTATGAAAAACCATCCAGAGCAGCAATATTTGGACTTGTGTCAGGATATTTTGGACAATGCCACGCGGCAGGAGGATGCCGGTACGGGAGATGTGACGCACAGCGTGTTTGGGCGGCAGTTGCGCTTTGACCTCTCGCAGGGATTTCCGCTCTTGACGACCAAGAAAGTGTTCTGGAAGGGTGTGCTGCACGAGCTGTATTGGTTTCTTTCCGGGCAGAGTAATGTTGCATATTTGGCGCGCAATGGCGTACATATCTGGGATGACTATCCGTATCGCATCTATCGCGAAAAAGTTGCACGCGGCGAGCAGCCGGCAATGACAAAAGAAGAGTTTGTGGAGCGTCTGGTCAGTGATGATGCATTTGCAGATGAACACGGTGAGCTTAAAGGTATTTACGGTGAGTCGTGGCGGCGCTTGCCGGCGTGCGACGGGCGCACGATAGACCAGCTCGCGTGGGCGGTCAATGAACTGGCGACAGACCCAAACTGCCACAACGCCATCGTGGACAGCTGGAACCCGCCGCAATTATACGGCATGGCGCCGAAAGATAAGGCGTTGCGATTTCCGATTTGTCATAATATGTTTCAATTGAGCATCCAACATGAGAAGGTGTGCCTACAGTTGTACCAGCGCAGCGCGGATGTGTTCCTCGGTGTGCCGTTTAATATCGCGTCATACGCGCTACTCATACACATTGTAGCGCGCGTGCTGGGGCGCGAGGTGGGAGAGTTTGTACACACGTTCGGCGATGTGCACATCTACGACAATCACATCGCACAGGTCAAGGAGCAACTCACGCGCGAGCCGCTGCCACTACCGACACTGACGATTGATGAACGTGTGAAAAGTATTGATGACTTCCGTCCAGAACACGCGCATCTAGAAGGTTATCAATCACATCCGCCAATCAAAGCGCCGCTAGCTCTTGTCGGTGGTTTAACGACACAGGAGCACAAAGAATTTATTCGACAGCAAAGAAAAAAATAATGCAAATTATACCAATGACGACACGTCGTCTGCAACCACCACGTGACAACCTTTTTGCGGTACTTGACGATGCTTTACCGGAAAGTATGCCGGCCGGTAGTATTATTGTTGTAACCTCAAAAGTTGTTGCAATTCATCAGGGGCGCTGTGTTGCACCAACGGAAGTTCCAGATAAGCAGGCTCTTATAGAGCGGGAGGCGCAAGGGCGTGTTGTACCATATACCAATTCATCGTGGCATGATTTTTATTTGACAATCACACATAATGCCCTTTTGCCATCTGCTGGCATTGATGAAAGTAATGGTAATGGTTATTATATCCTTTTGCCTCGACAACCACACGATGCAGCGCGTGAAATATGGCACTATCTACGAGAGCGTTATGGTGGTACGCGCTACGGCGTTATTATCACAGATAGTCACTCGCTGCCACTGCGGTACGGTGTTGTTGGCGTTGCGCTTGGATGGTGGGGGTTGTCACCATTGCGTAATTATGCGGGAGAAAAAGATCTCTTTGGTCGACAGATACGTTTTTCGCAGGCAAATGTTGTGGATGCGCTGGCGGCAGCAGCGGTGTATGTAATGGGCGAGGGAGCATCATCGCAACCGGTATGCATCATTCACGACGCACCGGACATCGTGTATACTGACAGTGACACACAAGATAAATTGAGTGTTCCTATGCGGGAAGATCTCTATTACCCGCTTCTTCGCGTATTTGATGAATAAGGTGATGTATAGAAAAATAAGAACAAGCATAATTGCTGCAGTTGGACGTAATCGTGAACTTGGTGCAAGAAATGCACTGTTGTGGCATATTCCTGAGGATTTTAAACATTTTCAACAAACAACAAAGGGGCATCCTGTGATTATGGGGCGTGCTACGTATGAATCACTGCCGCAAAAAGCACGACCGTTGCCGAAAAGAACAAATATTGTTCTCATGCGTCCAACAGAGCTCTCAACCTTTGATGCGCCTGCCGGTGTCGTGGCAGCGCACAGCCTGGATGATGCGCTAGTATATGCACAGGACGTTGCGCGCGACACTGGTGTAGATGAAGTGTTTGTTATCGGCGGCGGAAGCGTATACGCACAGGCACTGCCGATAGCTGATCGCCTTTATATCACGGAAATTGATGCAGATTTTCCGGGAGCTGATGTGTTTTTTCCGCCATACAAAGATGTCTTTTCTCGCGTTGTAAGTGAGCGTACAGGCAGTGATGATAACTTTACATATACTTTTAAAAGTTTAGAAAGGGCTGTATGAGTAAATCAAAAATCATTATTGGTGTAACGGGAGAAATCGGCGCCGGTAAAGGGACGGTAACCAGCTATTTGATGCAGGCATATCATGTACACAACCTTCGTTATAGCGCAATCTTGCAAGATATTCTGCGGCGACTTGATTTGCCGTATGATCGCAAAAATCTTGCGCTCTTGGCAGAGGCGCTACGAACGACGTTTGGACAAGATGTCCTGTCACGCGCACTTCTCGCAGACATTGCGCATGAGCAGGCACATATCATTGTTGTGGATGGTATCCGCAAAAAGGCGGAGCTTGATGTTTTACGCCGTCACGATGGATTTGTTTTTATTTTTGTTGACGCTGATTTGCGCACGCGATACGAGCGCATTCATCAACGAGATGAAAAGGCAGATGATGTAAGTAAAACGTATGAGCAGTTTGTTGCCGATCATGAGCGTGCTGCAGACCGGGATATTCCGCAGCTTAAACAATATGCAGATTATATTATTGACAACAACGGCACGCTTGAAGAGACATATAAACAGATTGATGCGATAATGGCACAGCTACGTGTGTAGTTGCCAATACAGTAAACAACAAACAGCTACGTAATTACGAGTGTTTGTATGTTAGTGAGATTTGTGTGCCAACAATTGCTGTAGTGATTTTCTTTTCACAAGTGCTGTCAAAACTAATTGTGAACGGT
Source organism: Candidatus Moraniibacteriota bacterium (assembly GCA_027031495.1). GTDB lineage: Bacteria > Patescibacteriota > Minisyncoccia > Moranbacterales > JALVQA01. The sequence continues at coordinate 15,823 of JALVQA010000001.1, read as the reverse complement.
GTACGCATGCGTACGCCGTTGTGAACAATTGCAGCCTTTGTTGGTCCCGCATTACATGTTGCGAGAATGTCGCGCAGTGTCTCTATGACAGACAATTTGGCATCGGGAGGAAGCATAATGGTGATCTCTGATGGCACGCCATCAGGAAGCGGTTGCGGATGGCGCTCCTTTCTGTATTTCTCTTGCGTCTTTTTAATACGAATGTGATCATGTATGGCCTTGTCTGTAAGTGGGTGTACTTCTTCCATCAACAACTTAACTTCACCATCTTTTGTGGAAATACGGCCTCTTACGATGAGTGCGGCACCTTCTTCCCACAGTGCTTTTGTTTCTTCATAACGTTTTGGAAACACGAGGCATTCAATAGCGCCTGTTGCATCTTCAACGGTCACAAAAAGCATTTGCTGTCCTTTTTTTGTAATAATTTTTTGTTGCGCTATGACAACGCCACCGATAGAGCACTCCTTTTCGTCGTCGTCCTCTGTGATGGTGGCAATTTTTCGTGTGATGTGGCTTATGTAGTCTTGAAATTTTTGTGCAGGATGTCCTGTTACGTAAAGGCCGAGAAGTTTTTTCTCCCACTCAAGGTATGTGCGTTCGTCGCCTTTTTCCGTTGTTTGCAGGATAATTTGTGCACTACCAAAGAGATTTGCGCCAAAAAGTGATTCTTGCGCCGATTCTCGCGAACGTGCAATTTCTTTTGAGAAAGTGATGATGCGCTCTATATTACCAAGTATCTGTGCGCGATCGGCAAAAGCATCAAAAGCTCCAACCTTTGCAAGAGATTCTAGTGATTTTTTATGAATGGCATTTGTGCCGCTGAGCCGTGTGACAAAATCGGTAAGGTTCTTATACGGACCATTTTTTTTGCGTTCATCAACAATTGTTTGTGCAACATCGTGGCCAACGCCCTTAATTGCATTAAGACCGAAGCGGATCTTCTCACCATTTGATACGGCATCTGGATTAGAACCTGGTACGACAGCAAAGTCTTTAAAGCTTTCATTGACATCAGGTGGCAACACCGTAATGCCGAGTGCGCGACATTCGGCAACGTCAACGGCAATACGATCAACATGTTGCTGATCAGACGTCATAAGCGCTGCCATGAACGGTGCGGGGTAGTGTGCTTTGAGATAGGCAGTCTGATAACCAATGAGCGCATAACATGCAGCGTGAGAGCGATTGAAGCCGTAGCCGGCAAATGGTTCGATAAAAGCAAAGACTTTCTCAGCAATATCACGCGCAATCCCATTTTTGACAGCACCTTCAACAAACTTTATCTTCTGCTCTTTAATGAGTTCCATGATTTTTTTACCCATTGCTTTGCGCAAGATATCAGCTTCGCCGAGTGTGAAGCCGGCAAGTTCCTGTGCGATGCGCATGACTTGTTCCTGGTAGATTGCTACGCCGTACGTATCTGCAAGGATTGGTTCCAGTTTTGGGTGAAGGTAGTGCACAGTTTTTGTGCCGTGTTTGCCAGCGATAAAGTCGGGAATCCACTCCATAGGACCGGGTCGATAGAGCGCAACCATTGCGATGATGTCTTCTAATTCAGTTGGTTTGAGTTTTTTGAGGTAGCGCTTCATGCCACTGGATTCAAATTGGAAGACGCCAGTTGTTTGCCCGTCCTGAAAAAGTTTGTAGGTGCGTTCATCATCAAGGGGAATGCGTTCGATATTAATTTTTGTGCCACCGCGTACCTTGTGTACAATATTGATCGTATTTTCAATGATTGTAAGGTTTTTAAGACCTAAAAAGTCCATTTTTAACAGGCCGATTTTTTCTACGCTGGAGAACTTTGTGCTTGATGCATACTGTGTAACAACCGCCTCATCATCGCCGGCGACGCGTTGCAGTGGTGTGTAGTAAGAGACCGGCTCTTTAGTGATAACAACGCCACAGGCATGCACACTGGTGTGGCGCGCAATACCTTCAAGGCGCTTGGCGCTGTCAATGAGTTTTTTTGCTTCCGGATCCTTGTATGCCTCAATGAAGTCTGGTGATTCCTTGAGCGCATCGTCAATTGATGAAAACATCGGAATCATTTTTGAGAGCTGGTCACAAAAACTGTAGGGGTAATTCAGTGCACGTCCGGCGTCGCGAATTGCCGCGCGCGCAGCCATTGTTCCAAAAGTAATAATTTGTGCAACGTGATCATGTCCGTACTTTTCACGCACATAGTGCAAAACCTCATCGCGTCGTATATCTGCAAAATCCATATCAACGTCAGGCATGGAGATACGTTCAGGATTGAGAAAGCGTTCAAAAAGCAATTTGTACTTGATGGGGTCAATATTGGTAATGCCGGTAAGGTACGCAACAATTGATCCGGCAGCACTCCCGCGTCCTGGTCCTACAACAATGCCAGCATTTTTGGCCCAGTTAACGAAGTCTTGCACAATAAGAAAGTACGACGCATAGCCAGTCTTGCGAATGATGTCAAGTTCATAATTCATGCGATCGCGGTGCACATCTGTAACAGTGGTGCCATAGCGAGTAACAAGTGCCTTTTCACACTGTGCACGTAATGTCTCATCAGCTGTTTGTCCAGCTGGAAGCTCATAGTATGGCAATTGGATCTCGCCGAGAACCATTTCAAACGTGACGCGCTGAGCGATTTTAACAGTGTTTGTAAGTGCTTCTGGGGTGTCTGCGAAAGCATTACGCATTGATTCCTGTGAGCGAAACGAAAGATCAAAATCAACGAGACTTGGACGATCGGCGTCTTCCACTTTACGGTTTGTTGCAATACAGGTAGCAATGTCTTGTACATCAGCATCTTCCGGTTTGAGATAGTAGATACTGGATGTTGCAACGAGTGGTGCGTCAATGTCGTACGCAATTTTTTTGCATCCCTTGTTGACAATATTCTGCCGATCACTGCCATCGTGATGCTGAAGTTCAAGATAAAAATTTTCTTTACCAAAAATTTTCTGATACTCACGCGCCACCCTTTTTGCACCGGCATAATCACGGTCAATAAGTCGCTCTGGAATCTCGCCGTCCAGCCAGCCGGAAAGAGCAATTAAGCCTTCCGCATATTGTGCAAGGCATTTTTTGTCAACACGTGCTTCGTGGTAGAATCCATCTAGTTGTGCTTTTGTAATGAGTTTAAGGAGGTTATGATAACCGACATCATTGAGAACAAGGAGGATGAGACTGTTACTCTTACGTGCCTGTGATGTGTTGGACTTGTCATGCATGTTTTCTGTTATGCGTATTTCACAGCCAATAATTGGTTTGATATCAGCTTTTTTTGCAGCAACAAAAAACTCAACAGCGCCATAAACATTGGAAAGATCAGTTAATGCAAGAGCTGTCATGCCATCGTTTTTTGCCGCACTAACAAGATCATCAATTTTCGCAAGTCCACTCAAAAGGGAATAGTGTGATCGTACGTGAAGATGAACAAAATCCATGAAAATACGTCAAACCTATACAATTACTTGTATAGTATATCATGAAAAAATACTGCACATACTGACATAAATACAAGTGACGCAAAAAGCATGTTTGATTGTTGCTTCACTACGATAATTTTTCTTTTATCTTCTCAATATGTTTTTGTGCTGCGGAAGTAAAAGTACGATCATCACATTTAGCTAGACATTTTTCGAAGGCATCAATAGCTTCCTTAAGTCTATTACACTTTTCTAATGTTGCGCCAAGCTTAAAATATGTAGAGGTGACTGACTTAAGAGCAAGTGCTTGCTTAAAAGCGATAACTGCTTCTTCATATCTTTCAAGCATAAAAAGAGCACTGCCAAGACCATCATGTGCTTGCGCATTATTGTGATCAATAGCAATTGCCTTTTTGTAGATCTCAACAGATTCCCTATATCTTTCTGCATGGAATAATGCCGTCGCCATATTGATGTATAGACCGGGATCTTTGTCATCAAGTGCGATTGCACGTCTACACTCTTTGATTGCTTCGTCACTGCGACCAAGTTTGATTAGTACAGCACCGATGGTGCCATACAAATCGGCAATTTTTGGACCGAGTGCACGTGCTTGCTCGAGTGCTTCAAGCGCTTTTTCATATTCTCCTATTTTATATAGGGAAATGCCAGCATTATAAAGAACATGAAATGGTTGTCCTATTTCTGGTGGAAGCAACATTACACGCATTTTTCCCTCAAGAAAATCGTATGGATTCCAGTTTTTGAAACGTAACGTAACACCACTATCTGGTATGTATTTTACATTAGGAAAGTGTTGTGGATCATCAAGCATCTCCGGGCAAATTTCTTTATAGTTGCCACGTTTCGTGTCGGTTAATGTAAAGTCTTGCCAATAGATTTTATCATCACTGGTAACAAGAACAGTTGCTACATGATCATGCATGTCAACATGCCAGTACTTGATACCAATTTTATCGAGAAGGCCACCGCCGAGAATTGATGCACTAACACAATTTAAAGACTGTGTCCTAAGTGTATCTGATGGTGCATAGATACCTTCTTTTTTGCGAATGTTATTAACAGCTGCATGGATCTTTCGTGCAATAGTATACTCTTTATTGGCAATAGCGATCTTATCGCCGTTTTTTCTTACGGTGTCAAGTTCCTCTTTGAGCCTGTCAATGTGAAGGGTATCGTAGAGACGTCTTTGATGCGCGCTGATGTCGTAGCCCTGTTCCTTAAAAAAATTATTCAGCACCTTTTTTACCGCGGCGTTTCCATTCTTACGTGCATCCTTCATATTTTTTACCAGTTTTTCCATGCCACGCCTAAAAATTGCCAATCTCATCTCCCTTTCCGGCGTTTCAATTGCTTTTACGATCTGTTCCTTGCTGTGGTCGTGAATGTGTTGTATTGGGCCGGTATGTACTTTCCATGGATGATCGCCGTTGTCCTCGGCGCCGCTTTTTGCGAGTGTGCTGAAGTATGATGCAAGAAGTTTTTTGCGCAAAGTATCCTTCTGCTCCTTGGTCGGGTGATTGCCAAGGCGCGCAATTCTGTTGTGATAAACATTTTCTCCAAGAAACCATTTGTCTAGCAATTCCTTCTCTTCCTCCGTTAGGGGTGTGTTTCGATCTTGAAGACTGCCGTGTTCCTTTGTTTCTTGCTTATTTTGTAACGCTAGGCCATAGGAGTAGAATTTTTGCGCCAGTGTTTCTGCGATGTTCTTGCCGCTCTTTTCATCTAATATTGGGACATACTCCCATAGGTAACGTCCGGCTTTTTCAAAAAGTGCACCCATTTCTATGATTTTATCCGCATGCTTGTCACGCTGTGATGGATCATGTGCAAATGTATCATGGTCAATAGCTCTTACAATATCTATTGCTTCCGGAAGGCGTATATCACGTGGTATATATAACACATACATACCATTGTCATGTTTTTCAAGAATATTGCGAGGTGAACGTTTTTCCCATTCTTCTCTAGTGATGAAGCGGGTATAGATAGAGTCGTGCATTACACACCACATTTTGAAAAACTCCTGTGCCAGTCTGTCTTCAAAGAGTTTTTTGTTTATTGTTTCTGAGATAAATGTTGTTTCAAATGACTGATGCATGGCAGTATCAACAGTTTAGTATATTATATGTATACTATAGCATTGCTTGCACGGTTTAAAAAAAGCCGCCGGAAAAGCAATGCTACCGACGGAAGGTGATAAATAGTGTGCGCAAATAAAGCCACATACCAAAGATAGTGGCAGTTGTCTTTTTCATGTACATGCGCAGACGTGTGCGTAAGGGTTTACGCATTTTTTGTGCGGCAGCACATGCTCCGAGAAGCATGGAAATCAACGCAATCACTTCGATGATGGTTGTTACCATAATGATTGCCATGGAGAACCAGATGATGCTGCCGGGGATAATTATGAACGCACTGATGCGTATAATACGAAAAAGTGTGCGACAAAAATCCTGTGCTTTTTTCACGTACTTTCCTCTTTGTTTTTATCAAAGGACCATATTAACGATAATGACGTATTGTGGTACTGTCAATGTATGATGCTACCAACGTGGACAAAAGAGCAACAAGCGATGCGTGACGGCTACAGTGTGGTTATCGGCGTGGATGAAGTGGGGCGTGGACCGCTGGTCGGGCCGGTTGTGGCGGCCGCAGCGGTGGCTAAGGACCCGGCGCTGTATGACGTGCCATGTGAGGAACTCTATGCGCGGGACAAGCGCTGGCGGCTGGTGCGTGACTCCAAGAAGCTCTCGGAGAGACAGCGCGCCGATGCGCGTGCACTGATTGAGGAGCACTTCACCGTGGCGCTGGGGCTGTGCGACAACGCGACGATTGATCGCATTAACATCTTGGAGGCGGCGTTGCTGGCGATGAAGAAGGCAGTGCAAGCACTGCCGCGTGCGCTACGCACAGAGCGAACATTTTTGCTGATTGACGGTGACAAGGAACTTGCGGCGTACTCCGGTGCGCAACGTGCCGTGCCTGGTGGTGATGCAATAGTAATGAGCATCGCGGCGGCAAGTATTGTTGCAAAAATGGCGCGTGACGAGATGATGGTGGCACTCGCCGCGCAGTACCCGCAGTATGGCTTTGAGAAGCACAAGGGCTATGGGACGCGCGAACACTTAGAAGCGCTCAAGCGCTACGGTCCAACGCCACTGCACCGCGCATCCTTCAAGCCCGTGCGCAAGATTCTGCGCGATTTGCGTACGTATGGCGCGGATGTGTGATGGGTTATAAGATATCGAAAGCCGAGCAGTCTTATCATCGTATACATTATGTAGATAGTTGTTCGTGAGCTATAATACAGCTATACATTATATTAATATTTCAGTAAATTAGATCATGAAAAATAAATTTTCCATTGAGAGAATGAGTAACGTAGAAGTAAGAGATAATGTAATACCGGAACGGGGAAGTATTGTAGAAAGATTTCGTGATAAAACTGTCATAACAGAGCCACTATTGCACTATCCTGATTTACAGAAAACAGTAAAAGGTGTTGTGTACTACAGTGACCGTTCACTCATCTTACCAAGCAAGCGTACTATTGTTGCGCGAACCGACAAGACTGAGCATTTCGCACAGCCATTAATGCAGTACTACACAGATAACTGCATTGGAGCGCGGAACTATGATGTTGTAGATACATCTACTAACAAAAGCACACTTGAAACAGTATTGGCTACAGTAAAAACAAAAGAAGAATTGATGGGCTATGCGCCACTATTATTATTTGCGCAATCACCGGAGTCACAAGAGATTTTTGAGCGTATTGCAGAGAATATTTATCCAGAATTGCCGAAAGGAAAAGGGGTTTTTAAAGTAAAAAACATTCTTGGTCTTCCAATATTGCGTAGCACAGATGTATCAGGAGGATGGAAAAGTGACACAGAGCAATTCGTTGGAAATGTTATGAATGATGACGTTATGCTTCGAAGATTTCTGTTGAAGAAATATCCGGAATTAACCATGCCGGCACGGATCATTATGCGTGAAAATATTAACAAACGGTCAATTGACAATTTTTTTGCGCAAAATAGTGCGGGCTATATCAAATATTCTGGCAGTGCTTCTGGAAGTGGCATCAAGCGCGTTCAATCATACAATGATGTCCGAGATTTTATACTAAATCACCACAACGTACCAGCCTTTGTTTTGACAGCAGATATTTCTCAACAGTGTCTGATGAATATGACAGTACAGTTTTATATTGATCACGACGGCATTGCTCATGGGGAGGGTGTAACGCAGCAAATCGTAGACCGTGCAACAGGAACGACTCATCAAGGAAATTTAATAAGTAGTGATTCATTGGATGCAGTTAATAGTATTGATAACAATCAGTTAGGACGATTGCGATGTGCAATACAAGAACTTGCCGGCAGAGCACGTGATACACATATTGGTGTAGACGTATTTCGTACGGATGATGGCTTAAAAGTTATTGAGATAAATGGTCGTATGACTGGTGCGATTCACCCTATCGCACTAATGGATCAATTACGAGTATTAACAAATGATCGGCGACCTATTACAGTTCTATCCATCAATACTGTACAGCCACAAAGAATATATAATTCATTTAGTGAATTACAATCAGATTTTGGTGAATATCTTTTTTCTTTAAAGAAATTCCATAGTGATGGTCATGGTGGTATTGTGCCAACACTTGTTCAGACATTACCAGAGAAAATGGGTGCTGCAATTGTTGGCAAGAATATTGATGATGTGAAAGAAATGGCGCAAGTACTGTGTCAAGTTGTTGGTGATGATGTGTTAGGTCGTATTAGTTTATAGCTATACTTCCACACACAGGAAGCCTGCATCACTATCAGCGCTTGTGACATTAAGCATTGGCATATAGAGAATGCAGTTCTGCGGTGATATTTGTGTGCCATTGGTGCTGTCAGTACAAATTGGTTGTCCTTTATATAGGCGTACACCGGTTTTTGGATTATCTACAAGCCAACGATGGTTGTCGCCGGCGCGTACGATGCCAATGGTCTCGACGCGTGTTATTCTGTTGTGTGGAATGATTGCATCGCGCTGTGTCTGTGTTGTATCAATTAATCCCCACTCTGAAAGCATAATCAGAACTTGTTTGCGTGCTGTAACGCTGGCATATGGTGATGTGTGATTGCCACATTCAATAATAACCGCTTCACAACCATAGTTGCTCATGCGTTCATGCAGTGTGCCAGGGATGTGCTCTTTGTCGTAGTAGAATAGAGTAGGTACAGTTGTGGTACGTTCCAATAGTGCCCGCAATGTCGTGTTAGTTTTATCACAGATCATCATTTGGAATTCTCCGATACTTACCGAATGCAGATCAATGGCATAGTCAAATTGTTCGCGTGCGATAAAATGGTCAATTTCTTGCGCGCGCGTATACTCATAGGTGTGCTCGTGCTTTGGCTGAAAACGAAATACACGATTCATATCTGTATCACAGAACCGTGTGTTGCGCGCGACAGCGCGCGGATTACTCAGAAGAAATGTAACACGTCCACGTGTTAGTGTGAGAGTATCACGCCGTACAGCATCAATAAACCATTGAGCGAATTGTGGACCGACAGATTCGTTACCATGCACACCACAACTAATCAAAACATGAGGACCACTATTTGGCTGTGTGCTGTTGATACGCACAACAAAAGATAAACCAGCTTTAGGATCACTATTCTCTTCAAAAAACGATAGGAACTCAGTATGCATATTTTTACAATGATGACAATTTTATAATAGCACAAAAACCTATCTAGTCTTTACATACTTTTTTCAATACTTCTTTTTATGTGAAACGGAAGTATGTGTCTTAAATCGTCTATTTGACGGTATGAGAGAATTTATGTACTGTAGTAATGTTCGTTGACAATCAAAGAGGTGAAAAATGACACGATTCATATTACATGCAACAAAAAATGGTGACATGCAGTTTGTGCTATATGATGATACCAACAAGACACCATCAAGACACATTATCGCAAAGAGGTTTAATCCTGATGATGTCGTGTATATATACAGCTATTATGGCAATCCACGCTTTGTGCCGGATGTGTACACGCATAAACAATGCTTAAGGGAAGTTGCTAGACTTACCCCTTTTAAGGGTCCCTTAGGTGTTTTATTGTTTCGTGTAAAAGATATAAAACATTGCATACGGCGATTTCCTGGGAAGGAAGGAGACAAAGCTCTATTTGTTGACATCGCTGACCTTGTTGTTTAGTTACTGGTAAACTGCCTTTTATTTTAAGCAAGAGAGGTGAGGCATGATAACAGATACATTTTCTGTAACAGGTGAGATTGTGGCTAATTACGGGTCCAATAAGGATGCCGTACTTTCATGGCATGACGAAAATGTTGGTATTGTTGCTATTTCCAACGTTATTGTTGGCACAGGAAGTGCCGGTTCCGGCGCGCATGTTATTGCCTCTGCCACGGTCAATAGTTTGCGTAATTACAAGAACAGTATCGGTAGTGATATTTTTTTTACGCACGTGCAGAGGTTTATGAAATACTCTGTGTGCACCGCGCGTAATATGCTTGGCATACCTGATGTCGAGATGTGTGCTATAAACACATGGGCGATCGTAGACAAACAAAGAGGTGTGCATATCTGTCTACAGAGCAGTGGTATTGTCGCTATACAATATGCGGATGGTGCGCAACGATTCACAAGAGTCCTTTGGGATAATGGTATACCGTTTCTTCCATTGTATAACGGAGCAGACCAACGCAGATTAAGTAATTTTATTGATGAGCATGGTGGTAAGGGTATGCCAGGCGTTACGCTTGAGCATTACACTGTTGATGCAAAGGGAAGTGTGATACTCCGTAAAACTGAAAGGTGTACGGTTATGGATGGTATCGATGGCATCATGTTGTCTTTTTCACAAAAAGAAATGGATGATATTACATCAATTACGCTACTTACAGACGGTATCGGACAAATAGCAGATGCTCAAAAAGGGTATACACCAATACCATGGGTTAATGTTGTTCGTTTTTTGACAACTTGTGGTGACTACTTAAGATGTGATTTCCTATCATCTCGGTGGAGAGAATTTATAAGTACTTTTGATGCTGCGCCGCAAGAAAATATAAGCGGTGCAGCAATTAAAATTGCAGGCGACTAAAAGTAGTGTTATTTTGAGGTATTGCAGAATAAATTGCAATACCTCTTTTTTATGTGCAAAATCTTTACAAAAGTATTTATTTTGTATATAATTGGTGGCAGGATATATTAATCTAATATCTGGAAATATGCAAGGATTTTTGAATTTTATCCGTGAACAAGGTGTTGTCGGTCTAGCGATTGGTTTCATTCTCGGCGCAGAGGTCACAGCGTTGGTTAAGTCGCTAGTTGAGAACATTATCAATCCGATCATCGGGCTGTTTGGCAGCGCGGACTCACTTGCCGATGCATCGTTTACCATCGGAAGCGCAACGATTGGTTACGGTGCGTTCATCGCACAATTGATCAACTTCTTGATCATTGCGGCAGTTGTCTACTATGTCTTCAAGGGCTTGGGACTGGACAAGCTGGACAAGAAGAAGGATGCGTAGACTTTGAAAAAGCGTAGTGTTTCATAAACGCGCCGTACACATTGGCGCGTTTTTGTGTTGCAAAGAGTGTCATTATGCGGTAGTATGTAGACACATGGCGATGATGTGGCCTTGCGGTCTGCAAGGGGATCACCACGGAGCTGCGGGAAGAAATTGTGTGCTGTATCTGCAGTGCGCAAGAGTAGAACCCGCCGGGTGCGCCCGTGACAGCGCACAATGAAGTGTGGCGCACAGAGGGCGCGCCAAAGTGCGGTGGTACCGCGGCAGTATGTGTCGTCCGCAGTCACTATGACTGGGGATTTTTGTTTTTTCCCCAATCTTCAAATCTTCCACTCTTCTAATCTTCCAATCACCTAATCACATCACCTATGTTCACACCCATTGACCCCAAAAAGCGTGTAGATGCGCGCGAGAAAGACATCCAGAAATTCTGGGAAGAGAACGACATCTTCCAAAAGTCCGTAGATGCGCGGTCGGCGGACAACGCGTACACGTTCTATGATGGTCCGCCGTTTGCAACGGGCCTGCCGCACTACGGGCACATTGTCGGGCAGACATTAAAGGATGTAGTGCCGCGCTACTGGACGATGCGCGGCAAGCGTGTGGAGCGCGTCTGGGGGTGGGACTGTCACGGCTTGCCGATTGAGAACATTGTGGAGAAGGAGATGGGTTCGCAGGCAAAGAAGGATATTGAGAAAATTGGTGTGGAAAAGTTTAATGAGTTGTGTCGCTCAAAAGTGTTGATGTACGCACATGAGTGGGAGAAGATTATTCCGCGCCTCGGGCGCTGGGTGGATATGGAGAATCCCTACCGCACGATGGACCGCGACTATATGGAGAGTGTGTGGTGGGTATTTAAGCGCTTGTACGATAAGGGACTCATCTATGAGGATTACCGCAGTATGCACATCTGCCCGCGCTGTGAGACGACGCTCTCGCAGAGTGAGGTCAGCGAAGGGTACCAGGAGATCAAAGACCTGTCTGTGACAGCGAAGTTTCGCCTTATGCCGGGGCAAACCATCGCCGGTGAGGAAGTGGGTGAGAACACGTTTATCCTCGCGTGGACCACAACGCCATGGACGCTGCCGGGCAATGTCGCGTTGGCGGTGGGGAAGGATATTGAATACGGCATCATTGAAAAGAAAGATGAAGAAACCGGTTCGCCTGCACGCTTTATTATGGCGAAGGATCTTTTAGAAAAGGTATTTGGCGATGATGACTATAAAATTATTGCAACCGTCAAAGGCGCGGATCTGGAAGGACTGTCATACCAGCCGCTGTACGATGCGTATGCGAAGGATGAAGCGCTGGAGAACAGAGAGAACGGCTGGAAGGTCGTGACGGCGGACTTTGTGACAACGGACGAAGGGACGGGCGTTGTGCACATTGCGCCAGCGTTCGGTGAGGATGATATGCACTTGGGCAAAGAAAAGAATTTGCCGTTTGTGCAGCATGTCGGGATGGATGGCATTATCAAGGATGTACTCGGTGCACCACTTGCCGGCTTGCACGTCAAGCCAAAAGACAACGTGCAAGCGACGGATGTGGAAGTGATCAAGGACCTTGCGCACAGAGGGTTGCTGTTTCACAAAGAAAAGTACGCGCACAGCTATCCGCACTGTTGGCGCTGTGACACACCACTAATTAACTATGCGACAAGCAGCTGGTTTGTGGCGGTCACAAAGATTAAAGACACACTGTTGGAGACGGCAAAGAACATTAATTGGTCGCCATCACACATGAAAAATGGACGCTTTGGCAAGTGGTTGGAAGGGGCGCGGGACTGGAGTATCTCGCGACAGCGGTTCTGGGCGAGTGTGATGCCGATTTGGGTGTGTGACGCATGTGGCGCGAAGCGTGTGTTCGGTGCAGTGGCGGAGTTGGAAGAGGCGAGCGGACAAAAGGTGGATGACTTGCACAAGCATATTGTAGATAAAATAACGTTTGTGTGCGCACATGATGGCTGTACTGGCACAATGCGGCGCGTGCCGGATGTATTGGACACCTGGTTTGACAGCGGGTCTATGCCGTATGCGCAGGAGCACTATCCGTTTGAGGCGGCGCACAAGGACGGTGCGTTCATCAACGGCTACCCGGCAGACTTCATCGCCGAGGGCGTGGATCAGACGCGCGCGTGGTTCTACTACTTGCATGTGCTTGCCGGTGCACTGGAAGTGGGAGGTGCACAGCACAACGCTCCGACGCATGCCTTCAAAAATGTCATTGTCAACGGCATTGTGTTAGCAGAGGACGGCAAGAAGATGGCAAAGAAACTCAAAAACTACCCAGATCCGGTAGGGGTGATGGAGAAATATGGTGCCGACGCGCTACGGCTGTACCTGATGAGCTCGCCGGTGGTCGCGGCGGAGAATCTCAATTTCAGCGAGCGGGAATTGGGGGAGCTTGCGCGCGGATTGTTCCGTATGCTGCGCCAGAGTTACAGTTTTTTCGTGATGTATGCGAATGTGGACGGGTGGACGCCTTCCGATAGGGACGGGATCCTGAAACACGTTCAGGATGGCAATCTGAGCGTGCTGGACAAGTGGATTGTCGCGCGATTACATGAATTGATCGGTACAGTGACGATGCATATGGAGGCGTATGAGTTGCATAAAGCGACACGCGCGTTTGCACCGTTTGTGGATGATTTGTCCAATTGGTATATCCGGCGCTCGCGCAAGCGCTTCTGGAAGAGCGAGGACGACGCCGACAAGAATGCGGCGTATACCACGCTGCACTACGTATTGGTGGAACTTGCAAAGCTCATGGCGCCGTTTACGCCGTTTGTGGCGGATGAAATCTATCGCAATCTCATGCAAGGTGTGTCTGATGCGAAAGAGAGCGTGCATCTGGAGGATTATCCAACTGCAGATAAACAGATGATTGACCATGACGTTCTTGCGCAAATGGCAACTGTGCGTGATATCATTACACGTGCCTTGGAAATACGCGCCCGTGCCGGTATTAAAGTGCGCCAGCCGCTTGCACGCCTCAGTGTGCGCGCTGATATGCTACCAGATGCGTTTATTGATATTATCCGTGAAGAAGTAAATGTTAAGGACGTTATTGTTGATGTATCACTTCAGGACGAGCTTGTCTTGGATACGAACATCACACCAGAGCTCAAGCGAGAAGGACAGGCGCGGGAACTGATTCGCCACATTCAGCAAGCGCGTAAAAAAGCAGGATTTAATGTAGATGATCGCATTGTGCTTGCGCATGATGGCGCGGACGATGTGTTTGCCACGCACGGTGACCTTATCGCGCGCGAGGTCCTCGCAACTGACGTTCGTACCGGTACGCTTTCTACCGCAGATTATACGGAAACAGTGGAGACGGATGCGGGACGTGTTGTATTAACATTGCAAAAAGTAAAAACATCACTATAATACTATGACTAATCAACAAGAAGGATTTGCACAGCATGTTGCTAATGAGCAACGTGTGCGTCAGGAAGTAGAAAAACGGCGCATTCAACATATTAAAAAGTTAGAGGAAGCATTAAGGCAAAGAGAAAAAGTAATAAAGCTAGCAAAACAAGAACAAGAACTGTTGGAAAAATACGATGAAGAATTGCGCTTAATATCTTATCTGGATTATTTGCGTCACGTTGTGGAAAGCTTTGACGGCTCGGAACAAGAAGTAAAGGGAACACGTATCGTACAAAGACGTACCGGCGAAGAGGATGTGGGACACAAGGTGGAACGCATGCTTTTTGGGAGACCATACATCCGCAAGCGTCAACGCATTCTCACGTTACGAAATCCTAGTGACACTGATGCAAAAGATGCTGTTTTTGACGATCTTGTAACATACTATGGCAATGAGCTCTTTCAACGGGGTGTATACAGAGAGGATGCACATGGAAAAGAAAAAGAGGAGTGTCTCCTAGGGCGTTTTATATATAGTGCACTGAAAGAAATGCTTGTTAGACAGGGGTTGAAAGATCCGACAATTCACATGTACTCAGCAGTTATGACGCCGTTAGATTTTCATTTTGGCGTTGATGCATGGGTGGAGATTAGTGATGAAACATGCCCGGAGCCAATACGCGTTTTTATCGATCTCAAAACGGATAATGCCAACAAAAACAAATCAGAAAATTCTTATGCAGACATTATAATGACGGTAGAAACACGCAATGGCGAGGTAAATCTTGAGTCCAGACAAAATGTGCAACTCTTAATGAGGAGTGTCCTTGAAATCGTACAGGTTTTAATGCAAAAGAAACGAGAGAGATGCTCAAAAATGTGAATAAGTATGTGGAACGTGTAGATGCATATGGTAGCATAAAATACTGTGTGCATACCACTCGCGCAAAGTATGCATATCAACCTTGATACAATTATTCTATCTCATCGGGATCATGGTGAGCGTGATCGTCTGTACACGTTGCTAACGCGTGAGCGGGGGAAACTGACCGTACGAGGCTCTGGCGCACGCAAGAGCGGTGCGAAATTGGCACCGCATTTGGAGCCACTGATGCACAGTCATGTTGTTGTCGCTAAAAATCGTGGGCGCGGGACAATAACATTTGCATTGTGTGAAGAAAGTTTTTATCACGTGCGTGCACAAAACAATGCATACATACATGCACGTGGTGTAATAGATGTGATTGAGAGACTTTTACGTGACGGTGATATTCATCGCAATCTTTATACGACGCTATTAATGTATATGCGCACACTTGATATTCTTGTAGAGCGCAAAGAACAAGCATCAGCATTTTGTGCTGTAACGGAAGGGTGTTATTTTTATATTTTGGCGATGCTTGGCTGGTATGTGCAGACGTATACGTGTACACGATGTGCAAAAAGGTTGTCACA